>PKCJ01000105.1 GCA_002862945.1 Opitutia bacterium
GCGATCGATGAAAGCTTCGAGGTCGCGACGTGCAGAAGGGTCGGCGTTTTCCATTATAACGAGGCTGCAACTCGTATGGCGGCAAAACACGGCAACGGTGCCATCGGTTAGGCCAGACTCGACTAAGACCTCTTCAACCATAGGAGTGAACTCGGCGGTCGATTTACCCGGTGCGGTGACGACGATTTCTTTGGTGAAAACAGACATGTTAAAGCATGAAAGGTAGAAGGCGGGAAAGTGGAAAGGATATTCACTCATCAAAACATTCCTACTTTCATACTTTCATCCCTTCGCGCAGCTTGTAACATACATTATATGCTTAGGGAGATCTGCATCATACTATTGCTGACCGGGATCGGTATAGCCTCTTCGCTAGTCGGCGGACTATCGCAGCTATCGAGGGCAAAGCCAGAACTCGAAGCAGGCGAGATTTACCTAGCCGATGCGCAGGCACTCAACGCAATTTGGGTCGATGCTAGGGCGATTAAAGAATTTGAGCAAAGCCATCTTCCTGCTACGCTCTTCTTCGATGAGAGCGACTGGGATACAGGACTTTTTGAGCTAATGAATACTTGGCTCTTACAGCCGCGGCCAATTGTTATTTATTGCGGGACCGAAGCTTGCGGCACGAGTAAACGGATTGCTGAGCGCTTACGGAAGTCTCTGCCCGACGCGGAGATCTATAGCTTAAAAGGAGGTAGCGCCACATGGCAGGAATAAGTCCACGAATACGTTCAACTGCCTTCCTGGCCTATCTGATCCTAATTGGGCGACTCATTGTGTCGGCAGCATTTATCTTGGCGGCGCTGCCCAAGATCCAAGACCCTGAGGCTTTTACGGCCTCAGTGGAGGGCTACCGTGTAGTCACGGGTGATCTTGCGGTGTGGATCGCCTTAGCGCTGCCTTGGCTAGAACTGGTGACCGGCTTCGGCCTTTTAATTCCACAAATTAGGCGTGGCAGCGCCCTAGTCATCGCCCTGTTACTGATCGCATTCATCGTCTTACACGCCAGCGCTTGGGCGCGTGGCCTAGACATCAGTTGCGGCTGCTTTAGAGCCCATGAATCCGATAAAGCACCGGATTACCTCTGGCTAATTTTAAGAAATCTCGGTCTACTCACGGCGTGCGTCTGTGTGCTTATTTATGATTGGCAGAATCGGCAAGACCGGGCTCGCGGAGAAGAGACGAGCACTTCTTGATCTTAATCTACTTTTACACAAGTCTTGTAACAATGCTTACGCGCTCAATACTTTTCGCATCTGTCTTTCTCATCTGTGACTCGTTTCTTGAGGCATCAGCATTGCTATGGGATCAGACTGAGGTGCGTATCGAAATGGAGCCTGATCAAGAGGAAGCCCGCGCGACATTCAAAGTAACAAACAAGGGCGAAAAAGTCGTCCGCATTGCCCGGGTGACAAGCAACTGCGGTTGCACGGGCGCAATCCTCAATAAAAAGATTATCCCTCCGGGTGAATCGACCGAGATCGTCGCTACTTTTAATAAGGGCAAGCGCCAAGGGCTGAACCGTAACCGCCTACAAGTCTACCTCGACAGTCAAGCAGACGCGGTTGCAACGCTCAAAATGAACGTAGAAATTCCAACTTTGATTGAAGCACTACCGCAGATCGTTTACTGGAGCCCCGAGAGCTCGAAAACCTCTCGCCCTGTTCGTCTGGTAATGGATGAGCGTTATATCGACCAAATCTTGCTGGTCGACTATGATCGCTCGTGGCTCACCGTGATCCAAGAACCCGGCGATCCGAAAAAAAATGAGGCCGTCGTCTTAAGCGTGGAGCCAAAAGACTTTAGTAAGCTTTACCGCGGCACGATCACTGTCTATGGAGGTGGTCCCGATGGTAGAAAAGCTGAGACGCGCGTGCATGCTTTTGTGCAGCCCTAAGCCGCAAAGATTCATTCCCGCCAGCTACTGCGATTCATGCGCTGAATAGCGCGCCAGTGCCAGATGTCTTAAGTCAAAGCCCATTTGCTTCCATCTGGGCTAAGCGTTCTACTTCGCCGCTCCAGTCGTGGGGCAGCTTCTGCATGATGCCCGTATCGAAGCCAGCGAGCTTCAGCTTGCTAAGTAAGCGGTCATAATCGGCATCACTCACTGAATCCCCCCGCAACATAATCCACGCATACTTGCGACTAGGATGCGCGACGATCGTTTCCGAATATTCGGCGTCGACGTACAGTATGATGTAGTCAGCGGTGAAAGGCCAAATGAATTGCATGTGCCACTCAGCGTTACTGACAGCCTCTTGGTCCACCCAGCCAACAGGTGTAAACGTTTTGATCTCTCGATCGAATCCACCATCGCGATACTGGTAGGTGGTCTGTATTTTTTTGTCCGCATCGAGACGATAATGCTCGATCGCGTTATGTGCATTTTTATCCACGATAATTGGCGTGTAGCCATGCACATACCAGCGCCCCATAAAAAGATCGATTTTGACGTTTTCAGCAGTCGGTAATGGAGCGTCGTTTAAGGCGCACCCATTCATAAAGCTCATGATTACGAGGCTAAGGGCTATTGGAGAAATTTTGCAGAGTAGTTTTTTCATAATGACTATATTTTGTTTAATTCTCGTTTGGCTCAGGCACGTCCGCGCGCCATATAATACAGGCCGCTACTACGAAGCACAGACCGACTGTGATCCCGAAGAGCAGGACGATCCCCAACTGCTTCGACTCCGATACGGCATCCCGCGACAAGTCGAGACCCATAAGTTGTAAAACTAAGCCAATAACTACAAAGGCAAGCGCGCGTGCTACTTTGAGCCCGGACTTCCAAGCCGCAAAATACAGTGACTCTTTGCGGTGCCCAGTCTCGACCTCGTCAGCGTCGATCAAGTCGGTGATCATCGAATCGATCAAAAAGACCGCACCGCAAAGGATGCCGGCTATGGAGGATACAATCAACGACGGCCAAACGAGCCCCACTGGTAACAAGGGATAGGCTATGATGCCCATCACCCCGAGACCACCGGCTGAAGCGCAAGCGGGAAGGTGTTTGCCGTAGCGCTTAGAAAGGCTGATCCAGAGTGGAATCGAAATTACGATGCTCAGTGTGAAGATTGGGAAAATCGCTTGGGTGACTTGCGCCTCCGAAAGCTCCAATACAAAACGGTAATACATCAATGCGAGCGCCGCATTAATCGTCCTACCTATGGCAGCAACAACGCCAGCGCAGAGAATTTGCATGAACGCTCGATCTCTGTAGAGGCGCTTAAGTTCTGCCCAAGTAGGCAGTCTTGACTTCACTTCCTGCGAAGTCTCTCCCTCACGAGGACGCAGGAAAAATCCGGTCAAACTGCCTGTGGCTAAGACCAATGCTGCCAGAGTCCAGGCGCTAATTCGTCGAGAGTTGACCAACTCCACATGCGTCGGCTCACTCGATAACGTGGCCAAATAAACCCCGGGCAGAGCACTGCCTACGGCCAGCCCCAGAATACCAAAACCCATACGTGACGCGAGTAGCTTATTCCGCTCGTTAGCTCGACGACTCAGCTCGGCGCTTAGACTACTCTGCGGTAAATCAAGTAGAGTCATCCCTGTGTTGACCAGCACATAGGCAACCAACAAGTGCAAAAAAAGGTAGAGGGTGGCCTCGCTTTGAAAAGGCGAGAAAAGTAGAACGGTCGACGCAGCCAGAAGCACCACACCGCACAGGAGTATTGTGGTGTAAGTGATGCCTCGACTTCGTGCGATAAAGAGGCCAGCTGATACCAATAAATCACTGAGCGCATCCCAGAAAATTGCCACCGCGAAGGCTAAACCAGCGAGGATCGGGCTAAGCCCAAGAATCCGCGTATAAAAATCGAAAAGGTAAAGCTGCAACATCACCTCGACCGCTACTTTGCCAAGGCTGGCGACCCCATAGGCGGGATAAACGTAAGTTTTAATCGGCGTCTGTGTCACATATACAGAACGCACGCATTCCCAGCTGCTTACAATCCAAGCTTGCCAAACCCATCAAGAAACTGGAAAAGGCTCTGTTTAAGTATGACAGATCAAAACTTAGGTCCCACTGGTGAAATTTGTTTCGACCTCCCCTCTCCCTATGAGCCGCACCCTTGTGGCTTGCTACATTTACCGCGCTTTATCGCCAAGATCCGTAAGCACCTAGCTGACGAGCTGCCCAAATCTTACCAAAAGAATTTCTGCCGGGGCTTAGACGGTTTTTTATGCATGCACCTTGGGATCGACCCCAAGGACGTTCTAGAGGCAGTTCTCCAAGCCGGTGATGACGAAGATCTACTCAGCGATTTGCTCGACGAGCTCTTTCCTAAAGACCTGAAGCTCGTCGAGTGGAACCGAGAAGTTACTCACAAAGGTCAAACTAAAGCTGGCCGCGAATTCCTCGCTGAATCCCTGACTAACATGGGCGCTCCCGAGATGATCGGTAAGATCGATAGCGTAATGGGCATGATAGATTTTGACGAAGGCCGTATCGCTGGTTTCTCAGAGGAGCGTCGTCGAAGGTGGGAAGCGGATAAATAAGGCTTTGCGAGGCGCGGCCAGAGGATTAGATAGAACCTGAAAACACTCTCGCGCAAATACTTATCGGAATTCGAAAACTGGGAACTAGAACATGAGCCACCAAGCACGCTACTTGAGAGATACTTTTCTGACCCGCCTCAAATGGCAGGACCTCGACCCTGACTATTTACGCCAACTCGTTGGTCTTGCTAAGATTGAAGACCTCGCAGGTGCCGGGCTCGCGAATCGTCCTGAACGTCTCGGCGATGTGACGACCGCGCTCATGCCCGAGGGCGCAAAGGGCGAGGCTCAGCTCATTGCGCGCGAGTCGCTCGTAGTTTGTGGTCTCGGTCTGGTGCAAACCACGCTTGATAGCTATGGCCAAGATTGCCTCTTTGAAGCTAAAGCTGAAGACGGCCAATTGGTCGAGCAAGGCGAGGCCATCGGTGTCCTTAGTGGCAGCTCCTCCGTGCTACTGCAAGCCGAGCGCGTCATCCTTAACTTTCTTCAGCACCTCGGTGGCGTTGCCACAGAGGCTAGCCTCTACGTTGATGCACTGGGCAACAGCTCCACTGTGTTACTCGACACGCGCAAAACATTGCCCGGTTACCGCGTGCTTCAAAAATATGCCTTCGCTTGCGGAGGTGGCTATAATCATCGCATCGGCCTCTTCGACCGCGTCATGCTCAAAGACAACCATCTTGCAGTGGCTGGTGCGATCGGTGGCAATCGACTCAGCGAGACGGTCGCTCTCGCCGTCAATACCTGCGAAGATATCCCCGTCGAAGTCGAGGTCGATCGCCTCGAACAAATTACTCCCGCGCTCAAAGCAGGCGCCGACATTATCCTACTAGATAACTTCAGCCCGCCCGAACTTAAAGAAGCCATCTTTATGATCGAAGGTCGCGCATGGACTGAAGCAAGCGGTGGCATTACGCTCAATAATCTCTCGGCTCTCGGCGACCTCGGGATCGATTTTATTTCAACCGGTGCACCGATCCACCAAAGCCGATGGAAAGATATTGGCCTAGACTGGCTATGAGTGATAGCGAATACCGCCAAATCTTACCCAGTAGCGACACACAAACCATATTGAGTGCCCTACTAGATGCCCCGGATACTTTTGTCTCAGGTAGCTTGCTGGCCGAGCAACTCGGCGTGTCTCGCCCTGCCATCCATGGGAGACTAGGAAAGCTAAGCGAACAAGGCTTTGAAATAGAAGCGGTTCGCAACAAGGGTTATCGTCTGGTCAAAGAACCGGACGTTCTTCATGCGGACTTGATCCCTTACTATATGGTAAAGTCCGGCGCACCAATCGAGGTTCTCTACTTCCCCGCCATCGACAGCACCAATAGCGAGGCCGAGCGTCAGTTATCGCGCCGTCACACCTCCCCTTTCGCAATTGCCTCTAGTTGCCAGACGATGGGAAGAGGCCGCCTCGGACGCGGCTGGCACAGTGCGAGCGCTGACAATCTTTACCTCTCCGTCGTCTTTGAGCCGAATATTCCACCGCAAGCGCTCCAGCACTTTACCTTGTGGGCAGGTATCCACATCTGCCGTGCCCTGCAGAGTCTCGTCCCCAAAACACCTTTGAAAATCAAATGGCCTAACGACCTCCATTGCAACGGGCGCAAGTTTGCTGGTATGTTAACCGAGGCCAAGGTAGACGCTGACAGCCTGCGCAGCATCATCTTTGGCGTTGGACTGAACGTAAATAGTAACCCCGCAAAATATCCCAAAGAAATTCAGAAATCTGCGACCAGTCTGTATGCGGTCGGCGGTGAGGAGCTAAAACTCAACCAGGTAGCCGCCAAAGTAATCACCGCGGCCCAAGCAGCCTACGATACATGCATCGTAGGTAGTGGCTCGGAAAACCTCGTCGATGCCTGGGCGCCTCTTAATTCGCTTTCCGAACAACCTGTCACAGCGATTATAAATAATAAAGAAATCACTGGCATCGCTTGTGGAATCGACGAATCTGGCGCCCTACAATTGCTCGATGAAGACGGCGCCCTCCGTTCAGTCAAGGCGGGTGACGTAAGGCTCAAAAAATGACTGATTAATTATAAATGATCACTCATCTTAGTCACTATTAACCAATTATTATGAGTCATTTATGCATAGACGTCGGTAACACCAGTATCCACTACGGGCTGGTTTTTGGGCAAAATGTGCAATCAGCGGGGCTCTTTCCCACCCACAATTTTGACAGTGCTCCCTCTCCCGAATTTGCGCAAACAGTCGCCCCGCTCGTCGCTCAAGCCGAAGGCGTCTCCTACTGTTCAGTTGTTCCCACGACCAATGAAAACCTCTGCGCCAGCCTTGCCGAGTTTACTAAACCAATCTTTCACCTCACTTATGAAACTTGTGCGGGACTCGATCTTGCCTACCCGAAACCCCAAGAGATCGGAGAAGACCGCATCGCCAACGCAATCGCCGCGCAGGAGTTCTACGGTATCCCAGCAATCGTCATTGATATGGGCACCGCTGTTACTTTCGACATTATCAGTAGTCAAGGCTATGAAGGCGGTATCATCGCGCCCGGCCTAGCCGTGATGACTCATTATTTGCATGAGCAAACCGCTCTCTTGCCAGAATTGAAGCCTGAAGACCTAATTAATGTCAAAGATGCCATCGGTAAATCCACTGTAGACGCCATGAAACTTGGTTTGACCGTCGGGTTTTCTGGTATGGTCCAGTCTATCTTAGATAAAGTAAGCGATGGTCTAGCGGAGCGGAGCGGAGCGAACCCTGTCGTTCTTTCGACAGGTGGCAGCGTTGCCAATCTCACAAAAGACTGGGCGCTAAAAAGCGAGTTCGTTCAAGACCTCACCCTAATAGGACTTGGCGAAGCGGTAAAACGGCAAAAGTAGTGCTCTTTATCCGTGTCCATAGAAGCCGCCACATTCGTAGGAACATGTTATCTAGCTCTTCCAAAGGGAACCTGATTTAAAGGTCTTTTTCAATATTTACAAGTTAGGGCGCTACTCCATGCTCCGCGATGCCGATGAACCGTGTTTATATCAAAACCTACGGGTGCCAAATGAATGAGCGCGACTCCAACGCGGTCGCAGCGATGCTTCGTGGCAAAGGTTACTCCGTGATCGATAATGAACAGGATGCCGACGTCATTCTACTAAACACCTGTAGTGTGCGCGATCAAGCTGAACAGAAGGCAATCGGTAAAGCGGGTCACTTGATGAAGCGAAAGCACAAAAACCCGAATTTCATCGTTGGGGTGATGGGCTGTATGGCGCAAAACCGGGGCGAAGCCCTACTTGATAGTCTACCAGACCTTGATCTGGTAATTGGCACGCAAAAATTTCACCGCGTCCCCGATCATCTAAGTAACATGATCGATACAATGCAGGGTCAAGGGCCGCGGCCTGAATCCATCGTTGACCTAGCTGAAGAGCTAGATTCGCAAAATACAATTAAGGCACACCTTAATGATAAACCTCAAATCACTGCTTTTGTTAGTATTATGCAGGGCTGCAATATGAAGTGTGCTTATTGTATCGTGCCAAAGACGCGAGGGGTGGAACGGGCCCGCCCAATGGAAGCGATTGTAGAAGAAATCGAAGAGTTAGCTACCAAAGGCACTCGCGAGATCACTCTTTTAGGACAAATTGTTAACCAATACGGAATCCGAGAATTTCCCTTTGTCGATAAGAAGAGTCCGTTCGTCCAATTACTAGAGAAAGTGCACGCAATCGAAGGCATTGAGCGCATCCGTTTCACTAGCCCGCATCCAATCGGGTTTAAGGATGATTTAATCAAGTGCTACGCGTCCATGCCTAAACTTTGCGAATATCTACACTTTCCTATGCAGAGTGGTAGTGACCGTATTCTTAAAGCAATGCGCCGCCCCTACTCGATCGAGAAGTTTCGCAGCATTATTGATAAAATCCGCATGGTGCGGCCCGACATGTACATTTCGACCGATATCATTGTCGGCTTTCCAGGTGAGACGGATGAAGATTTTGAATTAACACGAAAGCATTTCGAAGAGATCGGTTTCGACATGGCCTACCTCTTTAAATACAGCGTGCGTCCTGACACTACGGCTGAACCCTTGGGGGATCCGGTCACGAAAGCGCAGAAAGAACACCGCAACCAAGTGCTTTTGGAAATTCTCGCAAAGAACTCTCTGAAAAGAAACGAGAGTTTGGTTGATAAGATCGAAAACGTTCTTTTTGAGGGTCCCGCTAAAAAAGGAGAAGATATGTTTGTTGGCCGTACTCGTGGTAACCGCGTGGTCATAGTCAAAGCGAACCAGCGCCTCGTTGGACAACTCGTTCCTGTTCGTTTTAGCCGAGTGACTGCCAATACGCTTTATGGAGACTTGGTATTGGAAGGCGTCGAGAGCGAAATGGAAGCGATCACACTTTAGTCGCGCAGACGTCTACGCCATTGGGGGGGCTAGTGCGCACTAAATCGAACAAGCGCCAGTGCTGTAATTTTCTTTGAGTCCATAGCGACCATCTTCAAATTTGGTAAAATAACAGCCGATGCGTGGGTGATCGATTGCTTGACCGCTAGCATCATTTTTGAGATTAGACTGAGCAACATAGGTACTCAGGCCTCCGCTATCGTGGACTAATAAGTGATACCAGGGTTGATCGCGATTGGGTTGTGTTTTATTTGTTTTATACCAAGTGTCCCCAGCCATACAACAGAAGTCGACAGCGACGATGACACCTCGATAGCCATAGTTCTGATGAGTCACAACCGAGCCGAGATCGTAAAAAATCTTGGGTGATGCACCGCCATCAATTTCTGTAAGTTTAAAAAGCACTTTATAAATGTTAAGAAATTAATAAGATTCTTCAAGTGTCTGAGTGAAAAGCTTCTAAAACGTCACTAATGGAGCGAACCTCTTCTTGCGGGAAAAAGCTGTTAATGCGGCTTATTACCTGCTGAATGATACCATCTGGGCAAGACGCGCCTCCAGTAAGAAGTATGTGAGGCTTCTTTACTGGTGCGTTAAAGATAGGGCGCTCTTCTTCGGTCGTGGCAGAACCGTGGGGTAGATTATGGGGGAAAATGTAGTGACGAACAGTTTCAAGGGAAAGGAGGTTGCGCTCAGACTGGATGTAGTGAGCACTTTTGCCGAAACGCTCGGCACAAACGCGGTAAAGCTGGAATGTGTTAGAGCTATTTTTACCTCCGACAATGAGCGCAGCATTAACTGGTTGCTCGATTGCTTGCTGGAGGGCATCTTGATTGACCTGTGTTGCGTAACAAAGAGTGTCACCCTTACCCCTTGACCAGAGGTGATTAGCCACTTCTGATTCCCCGTATTTCGATGTAATCACATCACGGAGATAATCAATAATCTTGAGGGTTTCGTTACGCAGGAGGGTGGTTTGGTTAACCACGGCAATTTTCTCAAGGTCTCGCGCCGGGTCAAAATCATCCGAATACAACCCCGCAAAATAGGTTTCTAAGAGAGCGGCCTTCTTTGAAGTCTCTGCTTTGATGACCTCGGCCAAGCGGTGCGCATGCTCCATGTTGCGGATTATTAGGGCAGGACCATGGCTGGAACTATTAGAAAAGGTGGCCTTAGCTTCTTCGTGTTCTGATTTGCCGTGTATGAGAACAGTATATCCTTCTTGCGCATACCTGCGAGCGGCCTTCCAAACCTTCTCTACGAGCATACAAGTCGCGTCGTTTTCGCGGATAGAAAGACCGCGACGAATTAATCGCGCCTTATCTTTATTAGTCGCACCGAAAGCTGGGATGATCACTATATCGTCCTGTGTTAGCTGGCTCCAGTAGGCATTTGGATCTTCCTTGCTGCTGGCGATCTTTCCATCAGCGCGCAAGGGGAGACCCTTATCAGTTTGCAAATAACGAAGCCCTCGAGCAAGTAGATCTTCGTTCACGAAAGGATTGTGAATTAGCTCGCTTAGCATAAATACCCGCTTGC
>PKCJ01000075.1 GCA_002862945.1 Opitutia bacterium
TGGCTAACTTTCATATTCTGGATGTCCTCTGTGAATCCGCGAAGCACGCAAATCTCGTCCTCCAACGAAGTTAACAGGTCTCATGATCTCCTCCATTTTAAAGAAATTCTCTGGCCGTCACTATGGTAAATACCTCAAAAAGTGTCAGCCCATTATCGAGCGTATAAACGCCATCGAACTCGAATATCAGTCGCTCTCCGATGCGCAGCTTCGCGCTAAGACGGCTGAGTTCATGAAGCGCAATCAGGAGGGTGGCGAGAGTCTCGACGATCTTTTACCCGAAGCCTTCGCTGTAGTAAAGAGCGCTGCCCGCCGTATGTGTGGTCAGTCTTACGATGTTTGCGACCACCAATTACCATGGGAGATGGTCCATTATGACGTCCAATTTATCGGCGGCATTACGCTCCACGAAAAACGTATTGCGGAAATGGCAACAGGTGAGGGTAAGACCCTTGTCTCGACTTGCCCGCTCTACTTAAATGCCTTGACGGGCCGTAACTGCCAACTCGTCACGGTGAATGACTACCTTGCTCGCCGTGACTCTGAGTGGATGGGACACCTTTTCCGTTTTCTTGGGCTGACTGTGGGTTGTATTCAAAACTCGATGGACCCGCAGACGCGCCGTGAGATGTATGCCTGCAACATCACCTACGGCACCGCCTCTGAGTTTGGCTTCGACTACCTGCGCGATAACGGGATGACCAGTCGCAAGGAAGATCAGGTTCAGCGCGACCATTACTTCTGTATCATTGACGAGGTCGACTCCATCCTCGTCGACGAAGCGCGCACGCCGCTCATTATTTCGGGTCCGATGCAGGATGACAATCCGCTGCCCTTTAACGAAGTAAAACCCACCATCCAGAATCTAGTTTCTAAGCAGCAAGCTTTCTGTAACAAGCTCGTCGCGGATGCTAAAAAAGTTTTGGAAGACGAGAGTTCAAGCGAAGAGAACAAACATGCCGCTGTGACCAGCCTCTACCAAGTAAAACTCGGCATGCCGAAGAATAAGCAGTTCCACCGCCTTAACGAAGTACCTGCCTTTCGCCGCGAGGTCGATAAGTTCGACCTCGAGATGAATAGCGACTTTAACAAAGAGCAGCGCTACGCGCTTAAAGAAGAGCTCTACTATGTGATCGACGAAAAGCAGCACCAGGCCGATCTCACTGAGAGGGGGCGCACCCTTATGAGCCCGGATGATCCAGACGCCTTCATGCTGCCAGATCTGCCTACCCAGTTTATCGAGATTGATAAGCAGGAAAATCTCTCCGCTGAGGCGAAACAAAATGCCAAGATTGAGGCCGAAACTTTTTTCCAGGCCACCAGCGAACGCATTCATTGTATAAGTCAGTTGCTCCGCGCCTACAGCCTCTACGAGCGCGATAAGGAATACGTTGTGCAAGCTGGTAAGGTCAACATCGTCGACCCAAACACTGGACGCGTCATGCCCGGGCGACGCTGGTCAGACGGCCTCCACCAAGCGGTTGAAGCCAAGGAGAATTGCACCATCGAAAAAGAGACTAAGACTTACGCGACGGTGACGATTCAGAATTATTTCCGGATGTATGATAAGCTAGCTGGTATGACGGGCACGGCAGAGACGGAAGCCTCCGAGTTCAACGAAATTTACGGTCTCACCGTCATGGTGATCCCGACTAATAAACCTAACGTACGTGTTGATTTGAATGACGTCGTGTTCAAGACACGGCGGGAAAAATTCAACGCCGTGATTGAGACGATTAAAGAGGCCAATAAAGAAGGTCAGCCAGTCCTCGTGGGCACTGCCTCAGTCGAAGCATCTGAGTTACTCTCTCGTATGCTCAAACGTAACAAAATCGTACATAGTGTTTTGAACGCCAAGTTCCACGCTCAAGAAGCTGAGATCGTGGCCAAAGCCGGTCAGAAAGGTTCGGTCACCATCGCTACCAACATGGCCGGCAGGGGAACTGATATTAAGCTCGGTCAAGGCGTTGCCGAACTGGGCGGTCTCTTCGTGATTGGCACCGAGCGCCACGAGTCCCGGCGGATTGACCGTCAGCTCCGTGGTCGTTGCGCCCGTCAAGGCGACCCTGGGCTCTCCAAATGTTTCGTCTCGCTTGAAGATGACCTAATGCGTCTATTCGCTGATGCAGGTCCTTTATCGCGTGCCCTCGAAAAAGCTATGGTCGAGGGCGAAGAGCTCGAGAGCCCAATGCTCAATTGGACGATCGAAAATGCGCAGAAGAAGGTTGAGCAACAGAATTTCTCCATGCGCAAACGGCTCCTCCAGTTCGACGATGTGCTCAATACGCAACGCGAGGTTATCTACGGACTACGAAATGATGCAATCCATTCAGAAACGCCCCGTGAAATCGTCTTCGAGATGATTGAAGAAGAGCTCGAGGAGCGCCTCAACGAACTAGATGAGGCCAAGGCTAGCGACACCAATGGGATGGAACGTTTTCTTGGCTGGCTTAATGCTTACTTTCCGATTTCGCTCAAGTCCGAGGAGATTGAAGCCCTCGACGCGCAAGCGCAGCACGAATTTATTCTCGCTAAGATCAACGAAGCTTATGATCAACGCGAAGAGTTTGAAGAGCAAGAAGCCCTCATTGGCCTCGAACGCTATCTCATCATTCGTTCACTTGATCGCCGTTGGCAGGATCACCTTACCGAAATGGAAGAGCTACGCCGAAGCGTGAATCTTCGTAGCTATGGGCAGAAGGATCCGCTTAACGAATACAAGAGCGAAGCTTATGTCTTCTTCCAAGAGTTGATGACAAATGTGCGCACAGAGATTTGTAATTCAGTGTTCCGTAGCGCGACGAGCCAAGAAGCCTTTAGCAACATGCTCGCTCGTATGTCTAAGGTCGCTCAAGTGGCAGGGCCGGGCACTGGCATGAGGCAAGGTGCCAGTGCACTGACTGCTACCGCTGGCCAAGCTCAAGCTAGCGCAGTCCCTGGAAAGCCAGTCGAACTTCCAAAGGTAGAACCAATTCGTCGTGAACTGCCCAAGGTCGGTCGCAATGATATTGTGACTATTCGTAAGGGACCCGAAGAGAAGACTCTCAAGTTTAAAAAAGCCGAAGCTATGATCCAAAACGATGGTTGGGATCTAGTGCAAAAGTAGTTAGAAGTAAGAGCAATCCTTCCAGCGCTTAATGCCTTCTTTGGAGCGCTTTGCCTAAAGGTGCTCGCATTAACTTTTGCTCCTGTAGCTGCCAGGTTGCTTGCTCTTGGCTCGTCGCTTTAAATAGAGCGGCAAGATCTTCTGTTCGATAAAGCCAAAGGCGGCGTGTAGTCCATCTGTTTCATAGACGACGCCGATTTCGGCTTCCACTGAGGTAGGCTCACCGAGGGAGGCGAGGAATTGGTTTGAGGTTATCTGGATGAAGACCTCGGCGCGTTCTTTGTTGGAGATATCTTTTTGCTTTAGGATCCACTCCCGCGCGAAAAGGGCCAAGACAGCATCGCCGACCCAAGCTTTAGTCCGTTTGTCCTCTTCGGTCATTCAAAATGGCTATTGGTCGCAGGGGGCGTCCCCGTAGGTTAGTGACAGATGCCGACCGACTCGAAATGGCTTCACTATTTTGCGAAGTAACAAACGGAGCGGTTAAATTTTTTCGACAATCCCGTCAGCTAGGCCGTATTTAATAGCTTCGTCCGCAGTCATGTAAAAGTCACGGTCGGTGTCTTTTTGGATTTTTTCGAGCGGCTGGCCAGAGGAATCGGCGAGGATGGCGTTGAGCTCGTCGCGGAGGCGCTCCATCTCTTGGGCTTGAATGTGTATGTCGACGGCGGCGGCGACCATCTGGCCAGAAATGAGTGGCTGGTGGATGAGTACCCGAGAGTGCGGGTAGAGGAAGCGCCTACCTTTATCCGCACCGCAGAGTAGAATCGAACCCATGCTGGCAGCCATGCCAGTAACGACTACCTTGATCGGCGAGCTAATCATCTTCATTGTATCATACACGGCCATCCCAGCAGTGATTGAGCCGCCAGGGGTGTTGATGTAAAAAGTGATCTCCTTGCCAGGCGCATCCATTTCTAGATACAGCAGCTTCTCCGTGACATCGCGTGCGGATTTGTCGGACACCTCGCCCCAAAGAAAGACTTTACGCTCTTTGAGGAAGGCCTCTTGGATTTTGATGGATTTTTCTTCTTTGTCTTTCGACTTATCTTTATCGGCCATAGGAAATTTGTGTTTAAATAAACTTAAATCAACAGGAGAGCACAGCTAGCGCAGGTTTCAAGCCGGGATTGAAATGAATTAGCCTTCGATCTTGGTGACGCGGCCTTCGTGTCGGCCGCCTTCAAAGTCTGCGTCAAGCCAGATACCGACGATCTTTAGCGCTAAGACTTCGGGGACGGGACGGGCCCCTATAGAGATGCAGTTGGCCTTGTTATGAGTCTTGGTCGCATTCGCTGACCACTCATCCCAGCAGAGACCGCAGCGAACGCCTTTAACCTTGTTGGCTACCATAGCTTCGCCGTTTCCAGAGCCACCAAGCACGATCCCGCAGTCGGCTTGGCCGGAAGCGACTGCTTCGGCTGCGGGACGAATGAAGTCCGGGTAGTCGCAGGGTTCGTCGGAGTCACAACCAAAGTCGATTACGGTGTGTCCGCGCTGTTTCAAGAAAGCGATGATCGGTGCTTTAAGTGGAAAGCCCGCATGATCGGTGCCGATGGAAATGGTAAGGGGTTTAGCTGACATTGTGTGATAGATAAAGCGGTAGATTTTGCCCAGAGCAATACGGAATCTTTTAATTTGCATTAGCAGAGGATTGATCTCACAGCCGTCTCTTGTAAACGCGTATGCCCGCGGATGAGTTCGAACAGCATGATTGATGCTATAATTAGAATCATCCCGATGATAGCAACCATAGCTGGGCTAGAGCCACTGAGAATGGCATAGCCAATGAAGGGGGCGAGCGAACCGCGCAGGCCGGTTAGTGCCATATGAATACTCATGTAGGAGGAGGCTTTTTCTTCAGGCGCTATTTTGGTCACCCAGAGACTCCAAAAGATTTTACCACCCCCAAAGGCAAGGCCTTGGAGAGCCATCGCAAGACCGAGAACATATATATTAGTCGTAAAAAAGAAGAAGCCGATGCTGGCGAGAAAAAACAGGTTGAGCAGGTTGCGCGTGCTCACAAAGTGGAGGCGGTCGAAAAAGCGCCCCCACATACGGGTGCTGAGCACACGAGCGGCGGAGGGCACCACTAGCATGAGCACGGCTATCGTAGTATTGCTGGCATTGACACCGTATTCTGGATTTGCCAGATATTCTACCCGGACTGGGAGGGCGATGAGGTTGCCCAAGCCGAGCAGCATCCAGCAGCCTAGGATGAAGCCGAAGAAGCGATCTTTCCAAATCAGGCTCAAGCTTTGCCAAGGGTTTCCTACATTATCGCAAGAGAGGGGGCTGCTGGGGATTTTGGCGCAGGCAGCTGCCGAGATGCCGCAGGCAACGACCATTATACCGAAGATCCAGTGGTAGGCTTCGATCTTTAGGTCAAGTAAGCGCCCTCCTGCGACGGCGAAGCCAATTGAAAAGAGTGCGGTTAATATGAATGGCCAGGTCATACGACTACCCCTCTCCGCCCGGGTGTAGTTCTCCGTGTAGATTTGCAGCATTAAGGGGCCTTGTTGTACGGCAGCGACCTGACTTAAGACGGCGAAAAGCGTGAAAAAGAGGAGCGATTGAACGATGCTTGCACCTAACAGCAACAAGGTCGCCGTAGCCAAGATGAAGGTGCAACTTATGCTCGGGCGGGCGCGGGAGCTGGCGGCGAGATAGAGCGTGATCGGCGTGAGGAGAAAACCAATGGGGGCGGCACCCGCGATGAAGGCCTTGTGCGTTTCGCTTGCTTCGAAGTAGCGGATGGCAATGACAAGCGCGAAGGTCGTCCAACCTGCTTCTAGGATACCCGCAAGCGGTGCACGTAGCAGGTCGTTGCGATAGGTCGAAGTCGCTTTTTTTGCGGTGGTCATGCCATGAAATAAGACTCCATTTGTCCTAGACCTAAGTCTGTATGTTTGAAAACGGTGCAGTCCTCAAAGCAACCGATTTTGATTCCAGATGTTATAAGATAGAGTGCGCTTATGGTCGGATTCGCCGGCGATATCTGAATCTTTTGCAAAACTACTTGCTCCACTCCAGCATACGCTTGATCGGTGCATAGGCTTGAAGGCGGATGTCTTCGGGCATCTCGATTTGAGGCGACATGTCGCGAAGGCAGTCGCGCAACTTTTCGATAGTATTCATTTTCATATAACGGCAATCGTTGCACGCACAAGTATCCGTGGGGCCGGCAATGAAAGTCTTGTCTGGGATCTCGCGCTGGAGGCGATGGATCATCCCAGTCTCTGTCACGACGATGATTTTCTCGGCTTCACAATCTTGGCAGAAACCGATCATCTTTTCGGTGCTGCAGACCTCATCCGCATTATCGCGAACAGTTTCAGTGCACTCTGGATGAGCGACGACGAGGGCGTCGGGGAACTTTAACTTTAGACGTTCTATGGCTTGCTGAGTAAAGAGCACATGGGCATAACATGAGCCTGGCCAGAGCTGCATGGCGCGGCGAGTCTGCTTACTCACCCATTGGCCGAGGTTTTGATCGGGCACGAAGAGGATGTCGCGATCAGAGGGCACCTTGCCGACGATTTTCATAGCGTTCCCGCTTGTGCAAATCACATCTGAGAGTGCTTTGACTGCGGCCGAGCAATTGATGTAGGCGACGACGTAAACATTGGGATGGGCCTCCTTGTAGGCGGCTAACTTTTCGGCAGGGCAGGAGTCTGAAAGTGAACAGCCTGCGGCCATCTCGGGAAGGAGTACTGGCTTGTTCGGATTGACGATTTTGGCGGTTTCCGCCATAAAGTGGACGCCACAGAAAACGATGCAATCGGTGTCGGCTTGCTCTGCCTTGTAGGCGAGTCCGAGTGAGTCGCCCACATAGTCGGCCACTCGCTGGATCGCATCAATCTGGTAGTTGTGCGCGAGGATCAGTGCCTTACGTTCTTTCTTAAGAGTAAGCACTTCTTCTTGGATTGCAGTGAGTGGTGCTTCATCGCCCTGCTTTGGGGAGAAGACCATTGGTTCGTAGTTGAGAGTCGCGGTAACCATGGCTTTTAGATATGATGATCGAAATTCAAGCGCATCTGCGACGAAGTCAAGCAGGCGAATCCGATACAAGGGTTGCATCTGGTGTGATCTTACTTATAAAACACATAACAAAAATGAAAGATATTGAGCCATTTGAAAAATATACTTACCGCCCACTATATGGCGAAAAATCTATCAATATCGTTGAATTGTCTAATGATCTATTTGGTTAATTGTACTATCCTTTTAAGATCAAGATGAGGAGTAAAAAATCGTTTGCTGTATGGTTCGCGACTGCCGCGTGCTGTGTCTTTATAGCGGGGCATGTTTCGGCCCGTGAGATGGTTGACGGTAACTTTGGTTGGAAATTCCACCGAGCCGACGGAGATCCAGCGGTTTTCTCCGCCACTTTGTTTGATGACCGTGAATGGCGCGTATTAGATCTGCCTCATGACTACCAGATCGAGCAGCCATGGGCTGAGCCAACCGATGAGCAAAAGCGGAGGGAAAAAAAACAGCAGCCGTTCGTTTCCCGCGGTTTTAAGGAGCTGGGTATCGGGTGGTATCGCAAGGACCTGAAGATCGACCCTGATTGGAAAGGGAAGCGTGTGTTGCTGGATGTCGGCGGCATCATGTATGTTGGTGATGTCTGGCTGAACGGGAAGAAGGTCGGCAGCAATGAATACGGCTATCTGGGTGGCGAGTATGACCTGACGGAACACCTTGACTGGGGTGGCAGGAACGTTGTTGCCATCCGCGCCGACAACACCCTGCATTCACGCTGGTATACAGGCGGTGGATTGTATCGTAAAGTATACCTTGTTGTGAAAGAGCCTGTGTCCATTGCGCGTCATGGGGTATTTGTCTCAACGCCGGAAATTGCCGGCAGGCAAGCGTCGGTTAAGGTTCAGGTTGAGTTGGACAATCTGTCGGGGGAAAACCGGCAGGTAACGGTTGCTGTTCGCCTTTTGTCCCCTGCCGGAAAGCCGGTGGCCAAGGGTAACGCCGATATGCAGCTGAAGGGCATATGCGCTACTTCAACCATAATGCTTAATGTCAGTGAGCCACAGCTTTGGTCAACGGAAACGCCAGACCTTTACACCGCCGAAGTAACTGTAAAACACGCTGGCAATGTATTGGATAGAATATCTGAGCGCTTTGGAATCCGCACAATAGAGTGGAAGCCCGAACAGGGAATGCTACTCAATGGCAAAAGGGTCAAGTTCCATGGGGTGAATGTGCACCATTCCTTTGGTGCCTTGGGGGCAGCCAACTATAAAGCGGCCATTGAAAAACGGTTTAAGGTCCTGAAAGAGATGGGTGTTAACGGGATCCGCCTAGCACATAACCCGTATGCCGAATCCTTCTATGAGCTAGCAGACCAACATGGGATCTTGCTTGTGGATGAGTTGTTTGATAAATGGGAGGGACAGGGTAGTAACTATCGCGTCGATTTCTTCGATACGATTATCCCGTGGGCCAGTGAGGAGTGGATTAAGCAGTCCCGCAACCATCCCTCAGTTATACTATACAGCCTAGGTAATGAGATCTGGACCCACCAGATTAAAAACAGGGGTAAACTCAAGGGGTGGGGCGTGCCCATCTATAATCTGCTGAAAGAAGAATGTCTTAAATACGATGATACGCGCAAATTCACGGTAGGCCTCTATCCTGCCCGCGAAAGCGGGATGGGCAAGCAGGATGAGGGTTATGAAAAAAGCAAGCCGGCGGAAATGGCCTTTGTTTCAGATATCATGAGTCAGAACTATTTGTATCAATGGTTTTTCTCCGACCGGGAAACGTATCCAGATTGGCTCTTTTTCCAGAGCGAAGCAACCACTGTTGGGATGGGTAGAAACTATTTTGGAATGCCGGAGGAAGCCATCGGGTTGGCCTACTGGGGAGCCATCATGTATGTCGGGGAGAGTTTCGGCTGGCCGCAAAAAGGCTGGATGAATTCGGTGATCGACCTTTCATTGGAAAAGCGCCCGCAGTTCCACTATATCCGTAGTTATTATAGCGATGAACCCATGGTGCACATAGGTATCTACGAGGAAGAGGCAAAACTGGTGCTTTGGAACGATGTTGAATTGGGCATGGCTCAGATGAACGAAAATTGGAACCGTCCTTTGAACAGTCGCGTTAAAATGGATGTCTGGACTAATGCCGAGGAAGTGGAACTGTTTCTGAACGGACGTTCTTTAGGGACAAAAGCGAACCTGCTGGATGATCCTGGCCAACGAAATAAAACAACGTGGCAGGTGGATTATGAGCCGGGTGTGTTGAAGGCCGTTGCAAGAACCAAGGGTAAGTTTGTTGCTGAACATGTGGTTGAGACGGTCGGAGAAGCCGTGGCATTGAAACTTGAAGCTGATAATCTGGATTGGACGAGCGATGGTTTTGATCTGCAACACATCCGTATCAGTGCCGTAGATAAGCAGGCACGCACCGTCTTTGACGCAAAAGAGTTGGTTAAGTTCAGCGTAGAGGGTCCGGCAAGATTGATCGGCGTAGATAACGGTGATATGATGACGGATGAACTGCACGTCGCCAAAGAGCGCAGTCTTCACCGGGGAACGGCTCTGGCCATTCTCAGGGCTGGTCGTGAACCGGGCAGGGTAACTTTTACCGCGGATGCGGAAGGCTTTGAGCCGATAGCACTTACTTTTGAGGTAAAATAATGATTCAAAAAAGCGTATTAATATGCAGCGCATTATTGATTGTTGGGGTAGCTATTGCCCGAAGCGAGAAACCCAACATAGTATTAATCATGTGCGATGACATGGGGTATTCCGATCTGGGCTGTTATGGCGGTGAGATCGATACCCCCAACATTGACGCCTTGGCCGGAGGCGGGATCAGGTTCAGCCATTTCAAAAATACGGGACGCTGCTGCCCAAGCAGGGCGTCGCTTTTGACTGGCCGCCATCAGCATGCCGTGGGCTTGGGGTGGATGACAGCGGTTGACGAACACCGGCCTGGGTATCGTGGGCAGATTGCCAAGGAGATCCCCGCCCTTGCAGAAATAATGAAAGAGAACGGTTATACAACTTACATGGCCGGGAAATGGCATCTTACCGTTGATGGAGCTTGGAAGCCAAAGGATAGTACTCCCAATGGTAGTTATCCGACTCAGAGGGGGTTTGACGGATATTATGGAAGCCTTTCCGGAGCCGGCAATTTTTATAGCCCTAAAGCCGTATATAGGAACGAAGAAAAGGTGACTAAATTTTCAAAGGGCTACTACTA
>PKCJ01000074.1 GCA_002862945.1 Opitutia bacterium
TTAAAGAGCCTCGGGATCGATGCCATTGGTCTAAATCGCGACGCCACGCCAGTGACCCTTAAAGCTTTTGTTGGCGAGACTCCGATGGCTCTAGCTGCCGACTTTACACCCAATGGGCACGTTGCATTGTCTGTTGATTGCGCTGACTTCAAGCGCGTGGGCGATCGCCTTAATGAGCTCTTTCCTGAAGTTACGCTGAACATCGATCACCACATCTCTAACAAGCTCTATGGCAAGGAAAACTTGGTCATCGCGACGGCTTGTGCCACCGCAGAGATCTTAGCTGGCTTCTACCTGGACAATGGCTACGATATTGATGCCGTTACCGCCCAGGCACTCTATGTAGGTATAGCGACCGACACGGGGCAATTCCGGTTCTCCTCAACCACGCCCGATACCTTCGAGATCGCGCGCCGCCTTTGCGAGTGTGGTGCAAATCCCTCTGCAGCGGCGCATGAACTTTACGAGCGCGAGAGTTTTGCCAAAATCAAACTTTTACAATACTTCCTTGATTCCCTTACCATGGAGTTTGAGAACCGCGTTTGTGTTGGTCTAATCGAAAACGGCGGTTACGAAGAAACTGGTGCTACGATTGACGATTCTGAGGGCTTAGTCGACTATGCTCGTGCCATTGATGGCGTCGAAGTGGGCGTGTTAATCGAAGACCGCGCTGGAGCCCTCAAAGGCAGCCTCCGCGCGAAAAACCCGAAGTATCGTGTCGATCTAATCGCCAAACAATTTGGTGGCGGAGGCCACGCTTGCGCGGCTGGTCTCAATGTCGAGAACAGCTCGATCAAAGAATTCTATCCGCAACTTATGCAAGCCATCGGCGAACATTTGAAGAATTTATAATTTTATTTCTTTAGGACTCGTGCTAGCGCGCTGCACCTAGGCGGGCGAGGGCGATCCTTTGCTACCGTAGTATCAGCAAAGTAAAGCCCTTCGATCAAACAACCATTTCATCATGTCCCAACAAATTACCGACGCGCTGGAAGGCATCCTTCTAGTAGATAAGCCGCAAGACATTACCTCGCACGATGTCGTGTCAAAAATCCGCCGGGTCTACCAAATGAAAAAGGTAGGGCATGCTGGGACGCTTGATCCAATGGCCACCGGCTTGTTGCTTATCTTGATTGGTAAGGCGACAAAGGCTTCGCAATATCTGATGAGTCTGGGTAAAGAGTACGCTGGAACCGTCAAGCTAGGCGTGAGCACCGACTCGCAAGACGCTGAGGGCGAGATTACAGAAGAGCGCCCTGTGCCCGAGCTGACAGAAGAGCAAGTGAAAGCCGAGATAAAGACCTTTATGGGTGATCAATATCAGACACCCCCTATGTTTTCAGCGAAGAAGATTAATGGCCAAAAACTCTACAAGCTAGCTCGTCAGGGAAAGGTCGTCGAGCGCGAGCCACGTGTCATTCATATTAGCCGCTTTGATCTGACTAAGTATGCGCTTCCCGAACTCTCCTTTCTCGTAGGCACGAGTAAAGGCGCCTATGTGCGCACAATTGCGCACGACCTTGGCGAGAAACTCGGTTGTGGTGGCCATTTGAATAAGCTCCGTAGAACAGCCATTGGGGAGTTTCGCATCGAGAATGCCGCCAAGATTGAAGAGTTGGAAGTGATGTCACCGTCCACTCTGCGCAAGCAACTGATCCCCGTGATTCAAGCCGTGCCCACTCATGCACTCTAGAGCCCACAACTCAAAACTAAACAAGCCCATGAACTTCCCAGCCGCCGTTGATAACTTTGAAGCACTTTCCGGGTTAAAGGGAGAACTGCATCTGGCCATTGGTGTCTTCGACGGGGTGCATCTCGGGCATAAGGCTGTGATTGAATCGGCCGTGTTTTCCGCGCGCCGCTCAGGTGCTGCAGTAGCCCGGCAAACCTCCCACCGGACAGGCTCAGCCCGGCGCGGTATTGCGGGTGTGTTAACTTTTGATCCGCACCCGAGTCATCTCTTTCGTCCCGAAGATGCGACACGGCTCATCATGCCGATTGAGACGAAGACCGCGATGCTACAGGATCTCGGAGTCGACTGCGTGATTCGTAAACACTTCGATCATACCTTTGCCTCGATTCCTGCCGAGGATTTCCTTAGCTATTTGAAGGGCGCTTTGCCCGCCCTCAAGTCAATCTATGTTGGCGAAAACTTTCGCTTTGGCCAAAAGCGCGCGGGAGACGTGGCAACTTTGGTTGAATCTGGGTGCGCTTTGAACCTTGGCGTGTTCAGCGCTGAACGTATTAAACATAATGGCGAACCAATCAGTAGCACGCGTATTCGTAAAGAACTCGAAGCGGGCGAGATCGAGGCGGTTAACGATTTACTAGGCTACAATTACACTGCAAGGGGTAGGATAGTTGGTGGTGCAAAGCTGGGACGCACAATGGGCTTTCCTACATTGAATCTTCCATGGCAGCCAGAGTGCCTGCCGCGTTATGGAGTTTATCTAGTAAGTTTCCGTGAGAGTGGATCAGAGTTTTGGCAAGTGGGGGTGGCCAACTACGGTGTAAAGCCGACTGTGGCTAAGGCGGATCAAGTGCCCGCGCTCGAAGTCCATGCCTTAGATACGACAAAGTTAAGTACGAGCGATACGATTGAGGTCGAGTGGCTAAAGTTCATCCGCCCTGAGCAAAAATTTGCTTCGGCGGAGCAGTTGAAAGCCCAGATAGCGAAAGATTGCGTGACGGCGAAGGAGTTGGCTGAGTGATTACTTTATCGAATATGGCGTGCCCACTTATTAAGCACTCTGGGCAATGTAATCACGCAACTAAATCTTCCAATTCAACAAAGGCACCTCGTAAGCAAATACAATACAAACGATTATGCTTGAGCGCATCATAGAATTTTCAGTGCCACCCGGCGCTAAAGAAGGGCGCGCAGACAAGGTATTCGCGGCCGAGTTTAATGATGTCAGCCGCGCTCGCTTACAGCGCGCCTTTGATGCTGGGCAGGTCACCTTTGACGGTAAGACTATCGATAAACGCTTTAAGGTAAGTCAATCAGGACTGCTCCGTGCCGTCCTCGAAGAACCGACCTTTGATGCTGCACCAACCGCTGTCGATTTGCCGCTCGACGTGATCTATGAAGACGGGTCGATCTTAGTGGTAAATAAAGCACCGGGGATGATTACGCACCCCGGCAACGGGACGGGTGAAAACACGCTTGTTCACGCGCTGCGATATCATTGTGGCGAAAATCTCAGCACGGTTGGCGCACCGGATCGGCCAGGGATTGTTCATCGCTTGGATAAAGATACCAGTGGCTTAATCATCGTCGCAAAAAACGACATGGCACATCACAAGCTAGCTGCTGCCTTCAGTGAAAGGAAGATCTACAAGCGCTACACCGCGTTGGTTTTCGGCACCCCAAAGGTAAGTCGTGGCACGATTAAAGGAGCGATCGGCCGTCATCCCGTGGTGCGCACCCGGATGGCAGTCGTGCATAGTGGCAAGCCTGCCCATACGGACTGGAAGGTAGAAGCGCGTTACGGCCAGAAGGCCACGCGCATGAGTTGCATTATACACACTGGGCGCACTCACCAGATACGTGTTCACATGAGCGAAATTCGGCTTCCATTGCTCGGTGACTCGACCTATGGCTTCAGGCCTGGGCAGTTAAAAGACATTGAAGTGCCCCGCGTGATGCTGCATTCCACAGAGTTACAAATCCAACATCCTGATCGCGACGAGCTGATGACTTTTGAGGCTCCGCTCCCGAGGGATTTCAAGGATTTGACGGAGCAACTGAGGTAGGAGCGACAAACATGTTTTGTGCTCCGTGGAGACAAAGAGTTGTCAAAATAAGATCAGTCATACAGACTCAAAGGATCGCTATATTATCAATCGCTAATGATCATAAATTTGGTTAATTATTTTCAGCCCATCCCTCTATGAATTGTTGCATCCTAGGAGCCGGTGCGTGGGGCACTGCAATGGCTCTTCATCTTGACCGCTGCGGCCACTCGGTAACCTTGGTTCCGCGTCGTATGGAACACGCGCTAGAGATCGCCTCGTCGCGTGAAAATTGCGACTACTTGCCGGGCTTCAAGTTGCCCCACACGATTCAAATCGGCTGTGAGATTGGCCCTGTCCTTATGGAGGCAGAGGTGGTCTTCCTTGCCTGCCCGTCAAAAGCGCTGCGATTGCTTTGCGAGTCGATCCAGCCGCACTTTGAGGGCGCTTGGCAGCTAAAACTTTGTGTGGTTATGTGCAAAGGCCTCGAGTTAGAGACCTTTAAAACGCCTGCCGAGATCGTGGGTGAAGCCTTGCCAAGTATCGCGCGCGGCGTGCTTTCGGGGCCTACTTTTGCAGGTGAGCTAGCCGAGGGTAAACCGACAGCCGTCGTACTCGCCGTAAGTAGTGATTGCGAGGACCCCGAGCGATATCAAAGTGCTTTTAGTAATGCGGAACTGCGCGTCTACCTTTCCGATGATCTGCGTGGCACAGAACTGGGCGGGACCTTAAAAAATATATACGCCATCGGCTCGGGTCTCTGCGATGGATTGCAACTAGGAGATAATGCAAAAGCAGCCTTCCTCACTCGAAGCCTGAATGAAATGGTGCTCCTCGGCGTAGAACTAGGTGGGCAAAAAGAAACTTACTTCGGCCTGAGTGGATTTGGTGATTTGGTGGCGACTTGTTCCGGCGAGTGGAGTCGCAATCGCACCCTTGGGCAAAGAATCGGGGAGGGTGAAACGCCGACCGCGATTGTCGAAGGTCAGAAGTCAGTGGTCGAAGGCTACCCTGCGACGAAATGCCTTCAACAAATCTGCGCGGAGAAGAAAGTGGATGCTCCGATTCTTGGCATCATTCATGCGATACTTTATGGCGGCTTGGATCCCTTGGCTGCGATGCAGCAATTAATGACCCGCGACTTGAAAGCAGAATAGGAATTCCCCACTCAATGACTCATGTCAAAATCACTTTGCAAAGTAAAAACCTCTGAGATCCATGGACGCGGACTCTACGCCACAGTGGACATCGAAGAGGAGACTCAGATCATCCAATACATCGGTGAAAAAATTACGAAAGAAGAATCAACGAAGCGTGCTCTCGAATGGGAGGAGGAAGCCCGCAAAACAGGTGAAGGCCTTGTTTACATCTTCGAGCTTGACGACAAATATGACATCGACGGGCGCCTCGGCGATAATCCCGCCCGCTACATGAACCACTCTTGTGATGGGAATTGCGAAGCGATCAACTACGATGGTGAAATTTGGATCGTAGCAATCCAAGACATCAAAAAAGGCGATGAGCTCGTCTATGACTACGGCTACGACATGGAGCATTTCCTTGACCATCCTTGCCTGTGTGGCTCCCGAAATTGCATCGGTTACATCGTACGCGAAGATCAGCGCACGAAAGTGAAGAAGTTACTCAAAGGTAGAAAGAAAAAGCGCGGCAAAAAGAACAAGAAATAGTCAGCAGCTCAATCTGCTAGCTGGACTCGCTTAATGTTCTAAATCGTAAGTTAGCGTTTTGTTCGCGTGCCTGATGGTGAGGTGGTTCTGGCCGTCTGCGCGTTCAGTGGCTTCAGTGCGGCCGATAATTTGTGCGGGTATGCCAAAAGATTCACTTTGGGCGATGATGGCTTCGGCGGCTTTGGGATCGCAGTAGATCTCCATCCGATGCCCCATATTATAGACGCGGAACATTTCCTCGTCGCTAGTGGCACTAGCTTTTTGGATCGCTTTAAAGATCGGGGGGACCGGCAGAAAGTTGTCTTTAATGTGGTGCACGCCCGTGCCGAAGCGAATGCACTTCGTCTGGCCACCACCAGAGCAGTGAACCATACCGTGGATGCCGGCACGATTTTCAGTGAGCAGCTTCTTGATGATGGGAGCGTAGGTCCGGGTCGGACTAAGTAAAGCGTCGCCGACTGACATACTGGACTCGGGCAGTGGGTCGGTCATCTTATAAGGGCCGCAATAGAGGTATTGTTTGTCGGTGTTGAGATCGACGGTTTCGGGATATTTTTCTAAGTAGTAATCGCAGAGCAAATCGTGGCGCGCGCTCGTCAGGCCGTTACTACCGATGCCTGAATTTTCGAATGTTTCGTAATTGGCTTGGCCATACGAGGCGAGGCCGACAATGGCAAGGCCAGGTTTAATCTTGGCATTATCAATCACATCGGCGCGATCCATGACGACGACCGCGCAGGAATCGACGGTCACAGTACCGGTCAAGTCCCCAACGTCGGCCGTTTCGCCCCCGCCGCTGTGGACGCCAACTCCGTATTCACGAAGAGTGCCAAGGAATTCCTCGGTGCCGGAGATGAGTTGGCCCAGTGCTTCGCCAGGAATGGCTCGGGCGTTGCGGTTAATTGTGCTAGAAATAAGAATGCCATTGATAGCGCCGACGCAAAGCAGATCGTCGATGTTCATTACGAGGCTGTCTTGTGCGGTCTTACAAAAGCCCGCGGGGTCACCTGTCTCGCGATAGTGCAGGTAGGCGAGAGTGCTTTTGGTGCCAGAACCGTCGGAGTGGATAATATTACACTTATTCGCTCTGCCGGTGAGGATGTCTGCGCCGATCTTACAAAACGCTCCGGGAAATACACCACGGTCAAGATTGTCCACGACGGCGTGTACTTCGGACTTAGAGGAGGAGACGCCGCGTTGGGCGTAACGATCGGATGAGTTACTCATGGGAAATGGGAATCTTTCGCGCGGCTATTTAAACCGTTAATTTACCTAAGTGGGCGTCAATTTTTTATGGCTGAGGGATGTATGAATGGAGGCTCTAGATTATGTTGGGGTTATCATGGGTTCCGGGTGACTAGGTGTCACTGTAAACTTGCTTGTTTTAAATGAAGAATGACTTCCTTCTAATGATTAGTTGAATTTCAGGTGTTAATGTATTTCAATTAAAGGTTTAAATCATCTTCTCACTGGGTGGTTGTAGTGCTGCGATGCGTGCCATAATTCTGCGTGAAGCTTCTAAGTATCTTTCGGGGTGTGTTTTGCCCGGGTCTATTTCGGTGGCGGCCATGGCTTCGCCGTAGGCTATATGGATATGTCCGCCGATTCTTGGGGCTTTGTCCGTGCGACCGAAGACTTCGTGGGTACCAAAGAGGCGGGTGGGGATGACGGTAGCTTTTGATTTGCAGGCGATCATACCCGCACCTGCCTTGGGCTCCATCAGTTGGCCGTCCATTGACCGTGTGCCCTCAGGATAGATAGCGACAATGCCTTTGCATTTGAGTGCTCGGAAGATGGCTTTGAGGGATTTAATATCAGCATTTTCGCGGGCTACGGGGATGGTGCCGATCTCGCGTAGGGCTTTGCCAAAGAGTCCTTTAAATAGAGTATCGCGCGCAAAGTAGTTGATCGGTCTGTGGATACAGGCACCGATAGCGGGCGGGTCGTAGAAGCTAACGTGGTTGGCGGCGAAGATGACGGGACCGTGCTCGGGCACATTTTGAAGACCGCTCTGGGTATAATCGTACAACGTGGAGAAATACCACGACGCAAGCACGCGTACGAGTTCGTAAAGTTGTGGGTTGGGAATGGAGCTGTCTGACATTGAACAATGACGTGGGGGTAATACCTGCTAAGATCCGATGAGGTGGGTAATTTTTTCGATGACTTCTTCGAGGGTGTGGTCTGCGGTGTTGATTAGGGTGGCTCCCTTGGGGCAGACGAGCGGGGCTGCCAGACGGGCTCTATCCATTTTGTCACGTGCAGCGATAGAGTCGGTTTGCCCCTCTTTAGCACGGCGAACGGCGCGTGTCTCCTCGTCGGCGTCGAGGAAAAAACGATAAGCAGCCTCAGGGAAGATGATGGAGCCAATATCGCGTCCTTCCATTATCAGGCCGGCGTATTTATGCTCACGAGCGAGGTCGGCAAGCGAACGCTGATAGGCGAAAAGTTTTTTGCGCACTTCGGGGATCGCGGCAAATTTGGATACCTGTGCATTCACTTCGGGCGAGCGAAGATCGGAGTCTGAGGGGACTACCTCGTTTATACCAAGTCTGGCAGTACGGCCATCGATTTGAGTGCTGAGCTTAATTGCTTCTAGGATTTTTGAAACAGGTTCGCTTTGTTCGGCGTCTGCCCAAGATCCAAGAATCGCGCAGGTCAGAGTGCGGTAGTGCGAGCCAGTGTCTACGTGCATGAGCTCGAGGCGCTCGGCGAGCCCTTTGGAGGTGGATGATTTACCCACGGCGGCGCCCCCATCAATGGTGATGATTTTAAAAGTATTGGAGCTAGGCATGGCGTAGTGAGTCGAGGGCATCGAAAAAGCCAGGGTAGGTTTTTGCGCAACAGGTGGGGTCTTTGATCGCGAGCCAGGGCTTGCCATCGCAGAGTAGATCGTAACTAGCGAGCACGGCAAAGCTCATTGCGAAGCGGTGGTCTTCGTAGGTTTCGATACTGAGTAGCTTGCCGGCCTTGCGTGCTTGCATCGCGCGGGCGCGAAGCTCGTTGGGTTTGGGCTGAATGGTGAGGGCACCTTCTTCTTCTTTGACTAGCTGGCCGAGCTTGGAGAGTTCAGCAGCCATACCTGCGATACGGTCAGTCTCTTGGTGCCGGGTATGGGCAATGCCTGTGATGCGGACGGAGTCGCCCAACAGAGGCGTAATTGCAGCGTAGGTAAGGAAGGTGTCAGAGATGCTATTAAAGTTAATCTCGCGGTGGCCGCGTCGGAGGTCGTTGGTTTCGCTACATGTAACCGTCCACTCGTTTTGGGCAGCATCGACTTGGAGTCCGTGTTGGGCCAGCACTTCGACGAAGTGGGCGTCGCTTTGTAGCGGATCGCCGCTCAGATTTGGGATACGCAGACTGCCTCCGTGGATGAGGGTGAGTGCCAGAAAGTAGCTGGCGGCGGAGACGTCTGGTTCGATCACGTAGTTTCCCGAGGTGGGGGGACAGTATGAGGTAAGGGGAATGGCGTATTCACCGGCCTCGGTGGCTACGACAGGAGCGGCACCGAAGTCTTCACGCATTTTTGAAGTAATCGCGACGTAATGCGGACGAACCTCGGGGCAGATTAGCTTGATGGGGCTTCCTGCCTCTCCTGCGCCTTTTGGATTGCTTGGCGCGGCAAGAAGCAGGGCAGATAGGATTTGACTGCTCGCACTCGCGTCGACAGCGACTTTGCCCCCTTTGTAGCCTTTAGCATTGAGCGTGAAGGGGAAATGGCTGGGCTCGCCGTGAAATTCGAAATCAGCAGCTTCGAGAGAGACCAGAGACTCTAGTAGGCCGGACATTGGGCGTTGGCGCATGGCTGAATCGCCATCTAAGTGATAGACGCCTCCATCCCTTAGTGCGAGAAAGGCGGTTAGGAAGCGCGCAGCAGTACCTGCGTTGCCGACGTCGATGTTGGCGCTACTGCAAGGTATGTGGCCACCTTGGCCATTGACCGTGATACGGGCGCTAGCTTCATCGGATTTGGTTTTGAATCCAAGTTGATCGAGCGCGGCTAGCATGATCCGAGTATCTCGACTAAAAAGTGCACCTTCAAGCTGAGTCTCACCATCTGCTAGAGCGGCGAGGATCAGGGCGCGGTTAGTAATACTCTTTGAGCCGGGAAGCGATAAGCTGTGGTCGAGGGTGCAGACGAGTGGTTGAATCGGAAGCAGGGTGGGCATGTTTTTGAAAACGGAAATTTGTGAATGCTACTAATTAAAGTTAGAGGCTTTCTCGAAATAGTTTACCTCGTTCTAAGCGTGCGATGAGTTCGGATGTTTTTTTATCGAGCAGAGCGCCTTTAAGAGCCTTGAGTTCGCTTTCAAAGCCGTCGACTGCTCGTAGTACTTCTTCGCGGTTTTGTTCGAGGATTTGGTTCCAGAGCGTTGAGTCGCCTGCTGCGATGCGGGTGGTATCACGAAGTCCGCCGCCGGCTAGGCACTTCCAGTTGGCGTCCATCCCCGCAAGGTAGCCGCACAAGCATGAAGCCAATAGGTGGGGCAGGTGGCTGATGTGCGCTACAATTTCATCGTGCTTCTCCGGGGTAGTGGTGACGACTCGCATGCCTATGGCTTGCCAGAGATTTTGTAGCCGTACAATCTCAGTGTCGTGGTCACCATCTAGCGGAGTGACGAAGCAGGCGGCATCATCGAACAAATTATGGCTGGCATGGCCCATCCCCTTGAGTTCTGAGCCTGCCATGGGGTGCGAGCCGATGAAGTTAACTGCGATGCCTTGCGCCTCGCGACAAATCAAGTTCTTTGTGCTGCCGACGTCAGTGACTAGGGCGTCCGGTCGTAGTGAGGGCGCGATTTGTTCGATCAAAGGAACAATCGTTTCGACGGGGGTGCAGATTACGACTAGGTCGCTGCCCTCGCAGGCTGCACTTGCTTGATCAAATATCGCATC
>PKCJ01000089.1 GCA_002862945.1 Opitutia bacterium
GCCAAGCGCTTGCCAACATTTTCCTTGTAGGGCGGATGAATGTCTCTCTGCATGCCGCTATCTATGGTGCATATCGTCTGGCAGTTATCTAGGTCTTCAATATTTTTTTGGGATTCGCGTATCCATGGCCAATTTTGCTTCGTATTTATTTTTTCAGTGGCTTTGCCAAATCCGGGTAGTTGCACGACGAGAAATGGCATGGTTTCATCCCCCCAGTTGGCACGCCATGTTACGACCAAGTCTTTCAGTAGTTTCTCGTACTGCACGCAGCTTTCGCGGGTCTTTGCATTGCCTTCTCCTTGATACCAAAGCACGCCCTTAATTGGGAGTTGATACAAGGGAGCGATCATACCGTTGTGAAGTGCGTAGGGTCGTTTATTGCTTGAGGGGCTGCCCAAGGGAGGCTCGGGCTTCCAGCTGACTTTCGCGCCACTGGCTTTTTTTACTTCCCATTCCTTCACCTGCTGCTCGTATTTTATTTTGTTGGCCGGCCAGTTGCGAACCGCTTGCTTGTAGTCCGCTATGATGTCAGTATATTTATCACAATTTTCAAGCGTGCCGGGTGGCATCCACGCAGTGATGGGAGTGCCGCCTCGGCAGGATTGGATTAGGCCAATCGGCAGGTCTACGGCTTTGGCGAGGTATAGCCCAAAAAAATAGCCAGTAGCCGAAAAGAGGCGTGTGCGCGTTAGCGGTTCGATCGGATACCAACCTTTATCGAAGCGGTGTTCGCGTGTGATAAATTCTTGCGGCTGGTCAATGGGCATCCGTTCCACACGGAAGATCCGTATTTGGTCATGCTGTTTGACGGGGTGCCCTCTATAGAGCTCTGGGAATTTAGCTTTATATGTTTCGATGGCACTATCCATATTGGATTGCCCTGCGCAAAGCCAGATGTCGCCAAAGGTGACATTACTCAGTTTAAGCGTGTTAGATGAACCAGTGACTGTAATTTGAAAACTGCCTCCAGCTGCCATGGCAGGTAAGTCTACTTGCCAACGACCATCTATGACTTGCCCAGTGTATTCGTTCTTATTGAAGCTGACGACCACATGCTTCTCTTCGTCAGCCATGCCCCGTAGTGGTATGGACACCTCACGTTGCAGAACCATGTTGTCGGAAAACACGGGCGCGAGCTGGATCTCTGCGCGGAGGTAATTGGCTGTAATCAGAATGAATGCCAATACAACTTGGGATGAACGTTTCATAATAATGGACAGTTGAATTTATTCAATTCTTGTACTTGGCAGTCGGGCACCATTTTCAAGGTATCCTCGAAGAGTGCTGGAGGGCGTGAAGTTGCACTTTAAGTGATTCTGCAATTTTGGGATGATCCTTAATTACGTTATTTGCCTCAGCGATATCTTTGCTCAGATCATAAAGCTCCGGAGCCCTCGGTTTAGGTTTGTATTTGCTGGCGTGGAATTGGATATATTTCCAATTGTCTTTGCGAAGGGCTAGGGCATTCGCAGCCTCCTCTATCATAAAGGGGAGGCCTTGCTCGGATCTACCGAGGAAGGCGCTGAGCGTATTACGGCTATCGACTGCGGCACCGTCAGGGAGGTCTAGCCCAAGCAATCTTGCAAAGGAGTGCAGGAAGTCGATCTGGTTGACTAAGGCATCAGTCGTGCCAGCTGAGATTTTAGATGGCCAGCTGATGATGAGAGGTACACGGGTGCCACCTTCGTAGATTTGATATTTTCCGCCTCGATATGGGCCTGCAGCGTAGTGATCATGGTCATTATTGACCGTAGAGGTTTTGGCACTTGTACCATCGACGTAGCCGTCGTCATAGGTCGGGCCATTGTCACTGGAAAAAATGATTAGAGTATTTTCGAGCAGTCCGTTGGCTTTCAGTGAATCAATGATTTGACCGACGCTCCAATCGAATTGCACCATGGCGTCCCCACGATAGCCTAGTTCGGTTTTTCCCTGAAAGCGTGGGTGCGGTGCACGTGGCACATGAATGTCCTGGGATGAGAAAAACAAAAAGAAGGGCTCGTCTTTATGGCGAGTAATGTATTCACGCGCTTTGTCGATAAAGACATCTGCCATGGTCTCGTCATCCCAGAGCGCTGCTTTGCCGCCAGACATGTATCCGATACGACCGATCCCATTGATGACGCTATGATTGTGGCCGTGGCTGCTTTGGTAGTAAGTCATCGCCTCTCGATTAGTCTTGCCATCTGGGTATTTGGTGCTGCCTGGGTGGTTGACTTGCTTCGGGCTGGTGCCGACATAGATCGGGTCACTGGGATCGTAATTGACGACATTATAGTTTTCCAAATAGATGCATGGCACACGGTCGTTGGTTGAGGGCAAGAGGAAGCTATAGCCGAAGCCTATCTCAAGTGGACCTGGTTTGACTTCACCATTCCAGTTTGCGGGTGATTTCTTGCTTCCGAGCCCAAGATGCCATTTACCGATGACTGCAGTTTGGTAGCCAGCGTCTGTAAAGAGGTCGGCGATGGTGTAGGTATCAACAGGGATCGCAAGAGGTGCATTGGGCGCGAGTATCCTAACATTGGCACGAAAAGCGTGGATGCCGGTGAGCATCGAGAAGCGTGATGGGCTACAGGTGGCAGCGGAACAATGACCATCTGTGAATTGTAGTCCGCCCGCTGCAAGCGCATCGATGTGTGGCGTGGGAATCTGTTTCGATCCGTAGGCGCCGACATCGCCGTAGCCGACATCGTCTCCATAGATGATGACGACGTTGGGTTGATCGCTTGACGCGTCTGAGGTCAGGCTTGACACGCACAAGAGCGCTGCGAGGACATGAGGCACGGCTTTCAAATGAGCGTTGTCTCGATTCATCAGTTCAGATAGGGTTGGCCAGATTCGCCAAGTTTTTGGCTTACAGGAAAAAAGGTCTCCTGATTCTTTTTTGTAACCTTGGCCTTGTAAGCTCCGATCATTTACAGACGCTCCCACCATTTATCATCCATCAGTGTTGGGAAGTTGCGGTCTTTGAGTTGATTGTTCCACTCTTCCCAGGCTTCGAGGAGTTCTTTGCTCTTCTCTGGGTTTTGTTTGCTTAGGTTTTTGGTCTCGCTGAGGTCATTTCTAACATTGTAAAGCTGCAACTTATTTTTGTTTCTTTTTGTATTTGCTACGAGCTTTATGTCGCCATCGCGAATACACATGCCTTGCTGTTCCCATTTACGCCAGAAAAGTTGGTCGTGAGGAGCTTCGTTATTTTTACCCGTAAGGTAGGGGAGCAAGTTGACGCCATCTAAGGGTCGATCCTCTGCGATTTTGACTCCTACCAGAGCAGTGATCGTAGCCATAATGTCGAGTGAGATGACTGGGTGGGAGTAGACCTGTCCTGCAGGGATTGTTCCTTTCCACTGCATCGCGAAAGGCACGCGAATGCCACCTTCAAAGAGATCTGACTTGGCTCCTCGCAGAGCGCCGTTGTCAGAGGCATTTTTAGTGATCGCACCGCCATTGTCGGAAAGAAATACAACTATGGTATCATCCTCAATATGGTATCGGCGGAGACTCTCCATGACACGACCGACGCCATCATCAACACAGCTAAGCATGGCAGCATAAGTGCGGCGTTTTTCGTCGGTGATGTCAGGGAATCGTGATAGGTATTTCTCAGTGGCCTGAAGTGGTGCGTGAGGAGCGTTATAGGCGAGGTAGAGCATGAAGTGCTGATTCGCCTTTACCTTGTCTTCAATAAACTCGGTAGCCGCATCTGTAAGGACATCGGTAAGGTAGTCATCCTGCACATCAATACGCTCAAAGTTCTCCATTAACCGTGTGCTATACCACTCCCAAAAGCGTGTGACCTCGGTAAGATCGTTTAGCTTATAGTTTCTAGGGAAGTAATTATGTCCACCAGAAAGAAATCCGTAGAAATACTCAAAACCACGGTTGAGTGGGTGATTGCTTGTATGGCTTCCCATGTGCCATTTACCAATGATGGCGCTGGAGTAATTTGCTTTATTGAGTATTTCCGCAATATTTTCTTCGGACTTTGGAAGACCTGCATCTGGATTACTCGGATCGATGCTTGGGTTGGTAGTAAAGCCAAAGCGATCTTGATAGCGACCCGTCAGTAAGCCTGCTCGACTTGGCCCACACACTGGATAGGAGACATAGCCATCCGTAAATCTAACACCGTCAGCAGCTAATCGATCCAGATGGGGGGTAGGTATGTCAATGCAACCGTTGAAGCCAACGTCACTGTAACCTTGGTCATCGGTTAAAATGATAATTAGATTTGGAGTCTTTGCGAGAAGACCGTAAGTAAGCAGACTTGCTACAATATATACTAAGTAATGATGAGTCATAGGCTAGGTTATCTAAGGAACAAATAATTCACGTTCGGCGCATGAGCGCATCTGGTAAATCGACGTTGTCGAGTGTCTGTTCTACACGGTCGATCTCAGCAGTCATTCGTTTACAGTCGCCTTGGTGGTTACTACTGTATGCCAAGTTGGTGGTCTCCCATGGGTCATTTTTTAGATCAAAAAGCTGGATAGTCTTCGAACCATAGTAGCGGATGAACTTATACTGGTCATCAATAACCATCCGTCCCGTGGCCTTACTTTGAGCATGTAAATAGTCGCGCCATGATGTGCTTCTATTTTCCAGTAAAGGACGTAAGCTCATGCCCTTTAAATCTTTTGGTGGGTCAACTTCTGCATAATCGCAAAGGGTCGGAAAGAAGTCTAGACCTGATACGAGGTGAGTATCGTCTAGCAGACCGGCAGGAACTTTCCCCGGGAAGCATATCATAGTTGGGACACGAGAAGAAGTTTCATAGAAGTTATCTTTAAAGAGCATACGATGATGCCCATTGGCATCGCCGTGATCAGAGCTAAAAATAATCAGTGTGTTCTCGTGCTCTGGCGAACGCTCTAGCGTGTCAAGAATGTAGCCCACATTGACATCAACCATTTCAACCATTCTATAGTATAGCCAAGCTTGATGCCCCCAGTTTTCTTCAGTCCATTCCTCAGTGAACTTCATCAACCCCTTATGCATTTGCTTGAGTTGCTCAGGTTCACGTCGATCAAAATCAAAGTTTGGCGGAAATGGTGGTAACTGATCTTTTAAGTGTGGAAAAGGGAATGGGTGCTTAGAAGTACGAGGAGCATTACCACAGTCATGAGGATTCATGAGTCCTATTTGGGCAAAGAAGGGCCGGGTGGTATCTCTATTTGCGAGAAATGTCTCGAAGGAGAGCGCAACAAGGTTGTCACTATACTCGCCTTGTGGGTGTGAATTGTGTGGTACTAGCTGAAACGAATTATGCAGAGGGCGACCAGGGACATGCCATTTGCCAATATGAACAGTTTGATAGCCGTTTTTACCTAGCCACTGACCATAATCTGGTAGATTACTACGCAGTGGACGATTGTTAATTACAACATTTGTCTCGCTTGGATAGCGACCAGTCGCCCAACTCGCGCGTGCGGGGCAACAGATTGGGTCGGGTGTGTAACTTCTAGAAAAGTCGACGCTTCGTTTTGCGAGACGATCAATGTTGGGCGTATTGACATGTGGATTACCATGGCAACTGAGGGCCATATGGCTGAGTTGATCTAAATTCAGAAATAACAGATTCGGACGACAATCTGGACTTGTTTGGTTTAGCCCTGCATTGGGGGCTGCTTGTGATTCTGTAAAAAAAGCTGATAAAGACAATGCACTGCTCGCTTTGATAAACTGACGTCGGGTGAAGCGACTGGTTTCTTTAGAATATGACATGAATAAATCGCGATTATACGTTTTCTGCTTCGATTAAGGTGTAGGCGACATTACGACCAATCACCGCGATTACGTTAGAACGTTCATCCATCCAAATGAAGAGTGGTAATATTGCGGGTCCTACGAGTGCATACCCATGTAACTTAGTTGGAACCCCCTCGATCTCGATTGTATCATCAGGTAAGGTAGTGATCGCCAATCCCGGGCGAAGCATTGTCAAATCATCGAGATAGTCGACTGTAGTGGCTACTGCATTGTCACTCTGAAAACGCTCAATGAGTGTGTATAAAGTGGTGACCGGATGAATTGTATTAAGTTGTATGTTAGATACTCCTTCACGGCAAGCAGTCAGTTCAATCATACCTTGTTTGATGCGACCATGCTTCAGCATCGGTCCAAGCTCGTTGTATTTGTATGATTTGACAGGAAGGATTGGCTTGGAATTGTAGCTCATCTCCCAATTTTGGAGTGTCCCCGTTGCATCATCTGCATAGTGAACTTTGGCAATAATATCTTGCTTAGAGGAAGGCGCTTGGCCAGTCCATGTTGACCATTCACGCGAATGATGCACATCCATGTATTTACCACGAGTGGGGGTAGTTTTACACTTTATCTCAAGCGATCCCTCGTGCCTTACTTGCGGAAAGGGGCCAGTGCGTTTAGCTCCTTCGTTGTAAAACGCGTAGTTGCGCATCGCATGTATATTGTAGCGCAAACGCAAAGATTGATTGCCGTCTAGTGATTTAGGGAAGCGGCGAAAGTAGCTAGGGTAGAGGTCAAATGAAGTGTGCATTCTATTATTCTACTTTACTCTGTACTGTTTCACGAATGGTGCGTGTGTTAGACTTCGTAATATGTTACTTAAACAATATATTTACAGCAGATCAATGTTGAAAGTCGCGCCTGTTTTTCTTTGTTGGCTTAGACTCGCTAGAAACTTTCTGCTTCGCGCCTAATTTGGTTTTGAATCTTCGACAGTATATCTATGCATCTACATGTCACTATAATTGTAAGTGGTGACAGCGCTTTATGCACATTCCCTTATGATTTTAAAAGGGAATCAAGCTGCTGTTTTTCACTCATTCGTTTGGTTAAAACTGGTTTAAAGGAGGACTAGATTTTTTAATCTATATCATTTGTAATAGACTGAATCTAAGTAATAGATAATACTGGTGTACTTTATTCGATAGTTTGCCAATTGTTGGGTCGCGAATGTATATTACTGTCTCGCGAATGCTTTATGTTTGTAATACTGCTTTAATAACAAATTACCTTTTGTTGGCTTGTATTTATTTAATATGCTACTCCCTTGGAATTCGTCTCGACGCCTTATATTGTGCGCCGGTTTGTTCGCTTTACTTTCATCAGCGTGCCTTGCTGAGCGTGCACCCAGTATTCACAAGAATGCATCTATCCAATGGGATGATGTGCACTTCCAGGCAAAACCAGACGGTATACCCATGTATCTAGTTTCCATCCACGATGTATTAATCGAGGGGGCTAAGTTTTCCATTCAAGCAACTGATGGCTCAGTGCATTCCAATCTTTTGCCATGGGAAATTAAACAGCAAGTGACTGAATCTGCGTTGCGGATCAATGAGCCTATTCGAATCAAAGCTGCGCGCGGCAATTACCGAGTTGAAACTTCCTTAACTCAATCACGTAAATTAAGGGGAGTCATCGATTTCGAAGCAGAAGGATATCGTGCTAAAAGTCTAAGCATTCACTTGCCGCTGGATGTGTACGCTGGGAAGCGGTTTATAATAGATGGCCAGAGCTTCAATTACGGGACTCTCGGGGATGCCCAATCTATGCGACGTCAAGTGCTGCTTTCACGGAGGAGCTTTTCGAGCTTCATTGCGATCGAAGATTTACAGCGAGCCTTCTCCATTGAACCTAATTCAGATCTCGAAATTGAGCTATTGAGTATGGTCGACTGGAAAGGGCATCGGGCGTATTGGGTGAACTTTTATCCCATTGATGGCGGCGTCATTGATTATCAATTAAGTTTGCCGGATTTTGATGCAACTGCTCTGGCTGCATTTGACGCACAACGCCCACAAAATATTTTGCCTAACAGCAGTTTCGAATTGGGTCGAGAGGAGTGGGGTATTATTTTTGGGAAATTTGACGTTAGTTCGATATGGAACATCGACTCGAGCACCGCAAGTCACGGAGTTAATGCTTTACGGGTAGATCTAGTGCCGCGAGCGGCTGCTTACGAAACTGAGCACAGGGGTGCCACGATTGCTTCCGATTACTTCCTTGGAAGACCTCTGGAGCGACTTACCATCTCGGCGGATCTAAAGTCATCAAAAGCAGGGCAAGTTGTAAACTTACAATTGCGATACGTACCGGTAGCTTTAGTGCCAAATCGGGGTAGTGATCTCATCGAAAAAACAATCATCTTAACGGATGATTGGCAGCGCTATTCATTTGATGTGCGATTACCTCTAGCTGCGAATGATGCCTATGCTATTTCGATTAAAGTGCCTGCGCGCAAAGATGCAGTCTCTGTATATTTGGATGCCGTGACAGTGACTGGTGCCGGTCAGCACAAGTATCAACCGCAAAATGATATGGAGGCACTGACCGATACGCAGCGCTATCGGCGTATATATAAACCAGGTGAAGCCTTTGATTTGACCACATATGTGCGTAATGATTCAGCACAGAGTGGGCATGTAACTTGTCATTTGGAGGTTAGGAATGATCAGGGTGATGTGCTACATAATGAAGAGGCTCAAGTGGTGGTTGATCCCGCTAAAAACGCTCTGATTGAGTGGCAAGTCCCAGCCTTTACCCAGCAAGGTATGTATCGTATTGAGGTTCGGACTGAAGCAAGTGATGCTGGGTATGTTGGTCTGCAATCTTTATCTTTGGCGATGCTACGTGAGCGTTCTGTGAATAAAGTTAATCCAAGTAATCGTTTTGGAGCGAACATTACCGATTTACGTGAATTTTGGGCACTTGAACGTATTGGAATCGGTTGGTCACGCTTCACCTTTGATTGCGGCCTTGGTAGGCTGATGCATCAGCAAGGACGATGGGATCAAGCGCACGCAGATTCTCTATCAGCGCTCCTAGATTACCAAGCAAGCTTCGGCGTAACGCCACTGGCAGTATTAGGTCCTGGCATCCCCAAATGGGCATCTAGAGCGCCAAAAGGATCATCCGTGTTCCGCACCTACACTCCTAAGGAATCTGCGCAGGAACATTTTGTTGATTATCTAAACCGTTTGATTGAAATGGCCGATGGCCGCTTACATGCAATAGAAACTTGGAATGAACCCGATATACCTTTGTTTTACCGGGGTACTGTCGAAGAAATGGCTGAGTTCAGCACGCTCGCTTACGATGTGATTAAGGCCAAGGAACCGTCTATTAAAGTTGTCGGTCTTGGGCTTGCTACTCCCTCAGAGACCCATAACCTGTTCTTACGGAGGATACTTGCGCATACAGGTCTAGAACCCTATGACGCGATTTCATTCCATCCCTACACAGAGGGGAGACGTCACCCTATGCGTGGCGAGTTTCGTGAGGTGGTAGAAGGATTCCACGCGGCCGTTGCAGACTTTGGAGAAATACCATCGCTTTGGTCGACCGAGTTCGGATACTTCGGTCTAGCAAAAGACGCTAAGCCATTTGTCCCTTTTAAAAATCCATTTGTTGCTCGTGAAATTCTTGATGAAGAGGAAAGTGCGGAAGCTTATATTCAAGCAATCTGCACATCATTTGCTAATGGCATCGATAAGACATTTTATTTCATCTTATTAGAGGGAAATCTATTGGATCGATGGTTGCATGGTTGGGTCGGTCCGGGTGGCCGCTCAGTCGAATCAGGGTTTATTGCCGCAGCTGTAGCATGCGACCACATGAATGGTGTAGACTGCCTTGGCCAAGACGAGATCGCGGATGGTCACTGGCAAACTCGTTTTGCGAATGAAGATAGGGAATTTGTTGTTTTATGGAGTGAGTCTGGAGGGTCGGTAATTACATTACAAAGTATACGCACGATCACTGGTTGGGATCTTTATGGTAACCCACTAAGCTTTGAGCCAGTTAGGGGAATTATACAAATTCCAATTAAATCGACTCCGACTTACCTCAATATAAAAGATATTAAAAAGTTTCTTTAGCCCTGAATATTTACTGAACTATGAATCAAATGACTTTACGCATTATTTCATTAGCCATCATTCTGGCGATAGATACCACTTTTGCACTAGCAAAGCCTAATGTGATTCTAATCGTGTGCGATGATCTCAACACAGATATAGAAGGCTTTGGTGGGCACCCGCAGTCGCAGACACCTAATATTTCACGCCTTATGGACAGTGGTGTCAGCTTTCAGCAAATGCACTGTACGATTCCTATTTGTGCGCCGTCGCGATCGAGTTTTTTTACTGGGATTTATCCGCACACGTCCAACAACTTTGGTATGGATAACTGGAATCAAAATTCAGTATTAGCAAACTCGAAAACAATCTTCGCACATTTTCAAGACAATGGCTATCATACTATTGGTACGGGTAAATTAATGCATCACCATGCGCA
>PKCJ01000108.1 GCA_002862945.1 Opitutia bacterium
TCGCTTGTCCGTCTAATATGCTCTGGTTTTCTACAATTTTATTACTACTTCTTTCGCTTTTTCTCTTTCGTCATATCTTACGATTGAGTCGTCTCTTACATAAGCTAGAAGATTCGGTGTGTTCGCAAAGGCGTTTAATACCGGATGATTCTAGAGAGATTTTACGAAAAATAGGAGCACTTGGTCTTGTTGATGCGATAAACGAGCTAATCGATTCAAATAATCGGGGCATCATACAAAATAACGATTATCCAGAGCAGATTGACGTCATCCTTGGCGCAGTCCAAGAGGCAGTGATTGTATTTAACGAAGAAAATGTCGTGGAATATGCTAATCGATCCGCAGAAAAACTATTTCATGAGGGCCTTCCGATCCAAGGCATGAGCCTAGAGGGAGTGTTTCGCTCGAGTGCTTTGTTGGAACATTTAGATTCGACAGCGAGTCCAGGCGAAAACGAACCAAGACGGATAAAGATCAGTCAGGGAGAGAAAAAGCTTTGGTTTGAAGTTTCTTACTCGAAGATACAGGGCATGTATACCGAGGACAATTCCTCTACGCTTCTTGTCATGCATGACATTACAAAGCAAAAAGACCTAGAAGCCATCCGACGTAAATTTGTGGCCAATGCTTCACATGAGTTACGTACGCCATTGACTATTATTAAAGGTTTCGCGGAAACATTGATCGACGATAAGGCGACGATTGATAGCAAGACGCGGCATCGCTTTACGAAAAAAATCTTAAAAAACGCGGACCGGCTACACCGGCTCGTCGAGGATTTGTTAACTATTTCAAGATTAGAGTCGCGGCCTTTTATAATTGAGCGGACAGAGCAGTCCCTTCGATCTCTTTTTGAAGAAGTCGCTGAAAGTTATTCCAGTCGGCTTGATCTTGATAAGCAGAAAATTGAAGTAAAGGTCGACGAGGCCGCAGACTGGTTTTCTTTTGATCGTTATCGAATCAATCAAGTTTTGGATAATCTTGTAGAAAACGTTTTTCGCTATGCGCCAGAGTTTAGATCGATCCGATTGGAGGCCGTGCTCGAGCCTGAGTCTGGAGAAGTGCATTGCTCCGTTTCTGATGACGGACACGGTATTCCAAAGAAGCATCTCCCGCATCTTTTCGAGCGTTTTTATCGGGTGGATAAAGGACGGTCGCGTGAGACAGGTGGCACTGGGCTTGGCCTGAGTATTGTGAAGCATATCGTGCAATTACACGGCGGCACAGTCGCGACCGAGAGTAAATTGGGGGAGGGCACGTGTATGTCATTTCGACTGCCGATCAAGCAAACTCAACCACTAGGACAGACTTCGGCTGACTTGGAATACGCTGGTAACGATACCCATGGCGATCAACGCGACCAGTATGAAGGCACAGATCAAGGCGCCGGTTGAAACAAGTGTAGTCAATTTAGTGAGGCGCTCCGTTAATTCATTGCGAAACCCCTTGGTAATTTCCTTCATGCTGTGGGCAAGATTACCAGTATTTTCACCGACCGTTAATATGTCGACCGCTAGGTCGGGCATAAATTGGTTTCTTTGAAAGGCCTGTGCGATCGATAGCCCTTCGTTGACCTGACCTCGTGCAGTGTTGAAGCGTTCACGCAGTTTGGTATTTTTTACGGTGCGTTCGGTAAGGCGTAAGGTCTCGCTTGTATTGATACCACTTTCTAGCAATGTGCAGATCAAGTTACCGACTTGGAAGAGTTCGCCTAAGTAAAATATTTTACCAAGTAGCGGTAATTTTAAAAGCCATGAGTCGGTGCGACCTAATCCAGATTCGGTATGCCGCCATTGCTGGAAACCTATAGTACCAATAATTAGCCCAAGCAAAAGAAAGGGACCGATCTGCGCGATAAACGACGAACCATCAATCAATATGCGTGCGCTCCAAGTCATTTCGCCCCCTAGGCGATCCAGCATGCCTTGAATTTGTGGTAATAGAACAGTCATAAAAAGGATGACGACTGCAATTGCGACTGTGCAGATGAAGGCTGGGTAGAGCATACTCGCGATCATCTTTTTGCGTATCGCTTCTTTCTCTTCAAGGTAATCGATGACTTTGCGCAGAATAGGGCCGAGGTTACCGGTTGCCTCGCCCGCTTCAATTACGTAGCTAATGGAGCTTGGGAAGCAGCGAGCTTGGCGCGACATAGCCCCTGCCAGTGTGGAACCCTCACTGAGGTCGCGCCAGAGCGTTTGCGCAGTAGCTCTTTGCTCCTTATCGCTGAGACGTTGACTGAGTATACGGATGGAGTCACCTACGGGTAAACCAGAGCCGTGGAGCTCCATCAAGCGCTTAAGTATGAGGAGGCCGATTCTTTCACTTTTGGCTCCGCGGGGCTTTTGAGAATTTCCATCGCCGCCTTTTGCATTACGGTTGATTCTTAGTGCCTTTGCGCGTTCGCCTAGTCTAGCTAAGGCAGAAGGTGCTCCAGTGGCTCCTTCCTTTAAGGTCACTGGGCTGAGTCCCTTCGCTTGTAGGCGCTGCATGGCGAGGCGGCGCTCGGCAGCTTCGATCGTGCCGCTTACAATCGTGCCATCCCTCCCTCGCGCTTTATAGTTAAAAACTACCATTTATAATACCAGATCAGTGTCTTGTTGAGGACAGCAAGTCCACTATTTTCGTTTTCAAAAGATCGACTGAGTCGATCCGGATTTGTTACAGAGTTCTAGCGTATGTGTGGAGGAGTACTCGACCTATTCTGACAGACATGCATACTGGAAGCTGTGAACTAGCATGCTGATCTCATAATTGCCATGGCTTGTGCATAAGCAAAAATATATTGATTTTTGGTTTAAAATTAACCATATAATTAGCTCAAATTTTCTTAAATCAGCTACGATTTATTTTCTATGCATCGTAGCCACTCTTGCAAATAGTATATCGTCTGGATGGACTGTGTGGCGTGGGTTCAAGCCACGGAGTATAAAATCTTAAGCAACTTGGTGACTTCAGCGGGATCGACTACGAAAGTGCATGCATAAAGGCGAATTGTTCATCTGCAGAAATACTATAAAATGTTAAACTAATAATAATGAACATCACCCATTCTGCCCCTTACCTTATCTGTTCACTTGGGCTTTTTGCCACGCTTGCGGGCGAGAGCGACTCACTATCATTGGGCGATACTTTGAGTATGCCCACCGATCAGATCAATACCATCATGCGGCAAAGCGCTATGCCCGATTTGGGGGAAGGGCGACTCTCAAGGATTCTCACCCGCTACTACAACGAAAGTCTTGGAGGCGCAGAAAACTGGGATGAGATCTCCAGCCTTCAAGTGTCTGGCATTATCAAAATGGACACTGGCAAGTTCGAGTTGACTGTCTATCAAAAAAAACCAAATCGCTTTAGGCTAAGGGTTCGTCATAATTTGAGAGATTTAGAGTTGGGCTTTGACGGCGTCACCGCTTGGCAAAGAAAGCCGGGCCTCGATACTGAGCCTGAATTGATGGGAGAAGCCGAGGCTAGACGCTTTATACACGGCGCCCAGTTTGGCAGTCATCTGCTTTATCCCTATGCGGATGGAAAAGAGATCCAATATGTCGATACAGTCCCCATCGAAGGTAATCTTTGCCACCAGATTCGTGTGATGCTTAGTAATGAATACCAGGTCGATTATTTTATCGATATACGCATATATCAGATGCTTAAATCCGTCCACACTGACCTTCGCAGTGGTTTAGTGTCTGAGGTCGTTTACAAAGATTACGTTCGGGGGTCAGGCATGCTCATCGCGAAGCAAATTGATAACTATGAAAATGGGGAATGGGTTAGCTCGCTCACGACTAATGACTTCAAAGTGAATTCAGGCCTTATGCCATGGATGTTTGAGATGCCCCAGTAGGCCCTCTTAATAATGCCCTTAACCGATATTTTCGACGTCGTCGATATGAGCGACAGGGTCCTCCGACAAGAACCACGTTCTGTTGTGCACCGTGAAAAACTCCTGCACCGCGCAATACATGTCTTTGTCTTTAATAAAGCGGGACAACTTTATTTACAACGTCGCTCTATGGCCAAAGATACTGCACCAGGCAAATGGATGAGTTCCTGCTCTGGCCATGTCGATACTGGCGAGGACTACGACGAAGCGACCAGACGAGAACTAATTGAAGAGCTTGGCTTGCGCGACCCTGTCGATCTAAAGCGCCTCTTTAAAGAAGCCCCCTGCGTGCCGACTGGTAATGAATTTGTCTGGATCTACACCTGCCAATCGGAGGGACCTTTCATATTAGATCCAATTGAAGTGATCGAAGGCCGCTGGATTGATCTAGAGGAGTTGAAAAATTGGCTTAGTAATCGCCCGCGTGACTTTGCATGGTCCTTCAGTTATCTCTGGGAGAAATACCTCGATAGTAAGTACTAGAATTGCGGCTATTCAGTTAGGTAGGTAGGTGGCTGAGTTTTTAGAATCTTCCTCGACCTCGACTTTTGTGACCCAGACACGGCCTTCTGTCTGCGCAAGCACCATTGGGTTAAAAACTCCATGGAGATGTTGTGCCAGGCCTTCGCAGGAGGTGTTGGGTAAGATGTATGCTTTAAAGAGGTGTCCGAATTGAGCAAGCAGGGCTTCGCTCTCTGGGTCGCTCTCGTTGAAAAGACAGGCGTGGTCGAGATTTCTGGCGATCCAGGCGTTGAGATATTTCAAGTCACCAAAATCGATTACGAAACCGTTGGCATCACTTTTCTGGCAGGCGAAGGTGAGGGTGATTGCCCAGTTGTGGCCGTGTATGAGGGAGCAGTGGCCGCCGTGCCGGTGTTGACGATGAGCGAAGGGGATGTCGCGGTAGGTTTTGCTACAGGTTAGCATGATATTTAGGAGATGGAATATGCGTTTTATTAGAGATAGGTAGATTCTAGTGCTCAAAGTCGCCAGTCCTTGGCGCGGAGGCTCTCGACGCTTGGGGCACCTTCAGCGTATGGGGTGGGGTCGATGACCTTGGCGAGATCAAAGGCTTCGCGGCGTTCGATGCAGGTGCCGCAGCGACCGCAGTGCAGGTCGCCGCCCTTGTAGCATGACCATGTTTTAGCAAAAGGCACGCTGAGTTCGGCACCGCGCCGCACGATGTCGGCCTTTGTCCAGTCGACGAAAGGGCGGATTAGTTCAACCCGTTCCCAGTCGGCGAGCATGATCACATTGGCCATAGCCTCGGCAAATTCATTACGGCAGTCGGGATAGATCGCGTGATCTCCAGAGTGCGCGGCGTAGGCAATTTGCCCCGCTTTGATCGAGAGAGCGTGACCAGTCGCGACTGAGAGCAAGATCATGTTGCGATTCGGCACGACCGTGCTCTTCATATTCTCCTCCGTGTAGTGCCCTTCAGCGACTTCGATCTCTGGAGAGGTTAGACTGCTGCCCGCAAGGAGGGGCTGGAGCGCCGAAAGATCTGCGACGGGCTGGGGTATACCTAGTTCTTCGCAGATCGCGGAGGCGCGCTCAAGCTCGCAACGGTGGCGCTGCCCGTAGTCCACAGAGAGAGCATGGAGGTCATGGCCTGTCTGGCTTAGGTGATATAGGAGGACGGTTGAATCGAGGCCCCCGGAATAAACGATGACGGTTTTCATGAATTCAGTGGTATGCCTAAATGGCGGAGCCCTGGGAATTCAGTGAGCAGGGCAAAATTTAACGCGAAAAATGAACAAGGAGCGGATAGCCGCAAGCACAAATGAAGGGATTAGGCATCGGATCATGGAGCTTCAATTCGTCTCTACGATACCTTGACATGTGCTAATTGCCCATTATTGTGCCGATTTCACTTTTAAATCTAGTATCACTTTAAAAGCGGGCCTTATGCCTGCTTTTTTTATTTTTAGCACCCAATGAGCCACGAAATATTATCAGTTTTAGAATACATGGAAAAAGAGAAGGGGATCAGTCGCCCAGACATGATCGAGGCCATCTCTACTGCGATTGCGAGCGCTGCCCAGAGGGGTGTTGGTGCGGGTCAAGACATCCGTGTCGAGATTAATCCAAAGACCGGTTCACTCAAAGCATGGACTGTATTACAGGTCGTTGACTCTGTGGGAGATGATGATCTTGAAATCCACATCGAGAAGGCACGTCAAGTCAACGCGGACGTTCAAGTTGGCGAGACTATCGAGCAGGAAATCGATCCGGCCTACCTCGGCCGTATCGCCGCGCAGACTGCCCGCCAAGCGATCATGCAGCGCATACGCCAGTTTGAAAAAGAACGTATCTACGATGATTACAAAGACACTGTCGGCGATATCGTCACTGGCACTGTCCGCCGTCGCGAGCGTGGCGACTTGGTAGTCGACCTCGGTAAGGCCGAAGCGATCTTACCGCCTCGCGAGCGTGTTTCCGGCGAAGATTACGCCCCTGGCGAAAGCATCCGCAGCCTACTACTTAAGATCGAGCAAACTAACCGCGGCCCCGATATCATTCTTTCCCGATCTAACTTAAACTTCGTACGTCGTCTCTTTGAACTTGAAGTCACCGAGATCGCTGATGGCACTGTTTCGATCGAAGCGATGGCTCGTGAACCCGGCTATCGCACGAAGATCGCAGTGAACAGCAACGATCCGAAGGTTGACCCCGTCGGCGCATGTGTCGGTGCCCGTGGAGCTCGTGTGAAAACCATCGTCCGCGAACTCGGCGGCGAGAAGATCGATATCATCCGCTATTATCAAGATCCGCTAAAATTGCTTGAGGAAGCGCTCAAGCCTGCCGTCCCAAAGAATATCAACGTAAACGAAGGCGATCGCCGCATTCACTTTGAAGTGGCGGAAGACGACCTTTCTATCGCGATAGGACGCCGCGGCTTTAATGCTAAGCTCACCTCTCGTCTTTTAGGCTGGAAGCTCGACATAGGCAAGGAGGAGAAAGAGGCCGTCGGTTTTGACGAAAAGGTCGCTAAAGCCGTCCAAGGGCTTAATGCCATCAGTGGATTGGATCCTGAAGTGGCCTCGCGATTGGTCGCGATTGGTTTTGCTAGCCCCGAAGTATTTGAGGGCGTCGAAGCCGACGACCTGATAGACGCAGGCTTCACTTCTGAAGAGGCCGCAGATGTGATCTCGAAGGTAACCGCATTTTTCCAGCTACAAGGCTAAACGAATGTGCTGACATCCCTCCCGCAATAACCAGACTTAAAAATATCTCATTCATGAGTGTTCGCATACACCAACTTTCCAAAGACATCGGGATGGAGAACAAGGAGCTAATAGCGCTTCTGAAGAGTCGTGGCTATGAGGTGAAGAGTGCTTCCAGTACCGTCGACAACATCTCTGCCGAGGCCCTCCGAGAGGAGTTCGCCGCACAAGCGCCACAGGCACAGCCCGTTGAAGCCGAGTCCGTAACTGAAGCGCCAGTCGCACCGAAGCTGCCCGAGGGCGCCTTCGTCAAATCCGCTGCTGACATCGAGCGTGAGCATCAAGAAAAATCTGATACCAAGGAAACTGAAAAGGCGACTAAAGCACCCAAGCAGGTAAACCCAGCGACCCCTGCCTCAACTGCGATTCCGCCTAAGGCGCCAGAAGCTGCCAGAGCAGCTGATGCAGAGCAAACACCCGCTGCCGAATCTATTGAAAGCGAGGGTCCCGAAGCACCTGAGTCTGAAGCTGGCAATTTAAAGAAGATCCACGTAAAACCTCCCATTGTCGTGCGTGATTTTGCGGGCGAGATTGGCCTCAAGCCTTTTAAACTCATTTCCGAGCTTATGGAGATGGGTATTTTCGCATCGATGAACCAAACCATCGAAGAGAGCGTTGCGGTGCAAGTCGCAGGTCGGCATGGTTGCGAGTTAGAGATCCACCACCGTGGCGAGCAGGCCGAAAAAAGCGGGTCTAAGCCAAAAGTTGAAAAGCTCGACGACGACGACCCTAAGTTTCTCAAGCCGCGCCCTCCCGTCGTCTGCATCTTGGGCCACGTCGACCACGGTAAGACCACTCTACTCGACACCATCCGCGAAGCCAATGTGGTCAAAGGGGAAGCCGGCGGCATTACTCAGCACATCGGTGCTTACCAGATTGATCACAAGGGGCAGAAGATCTCCTTTATCGATACTCCCGGTCACGCCGCCTTCTCCATGATGCGCGCGCGCGGTGCCAATGTAACCGACGTCTCGATCCTTGTGATCGCGGCCGACGACGCCTTCAAGCCACAGACCGAAGAAGCACTCAAATTTGCTAAAGAGGCCAACAACTCTATCATCGTAGCCATCAACAAGATTGATTCTAAGGGAGCCAACATCGATCGTGTCAAACAGCAGATGCAGGAAAAGGGCATCGCTCCAGAAGATTGGGGTGGTGAAACGATTGCTGTCGAGGTTTCCGCGCTAAAGGGCACAAACATCGACAACTTACTAGACATGATTCTCCTCCAAGTCGAACTTCTTGAGCTCAAGGCTAATCCAACTTGCCCTGCTTCTGGCACCATCATTGAATCTCAGATCGAGATGGGGCGTGGTGCCTCTGCTACCGTCATCGTCGAGCGCGGTACCCTTAAGAAAGGTGACGCATTGCTCTGCGGGGAGGTCTATTGCCGAGTCAAAACAATGACCGATGCCGATGGCAAACAGCTCAAAGACGCGCCACCTGCGACACCAGTTAAAGTCACTGGTTGGTCAGACGTGCCCGCATCCGGCACCAAGTTTTCCACTCAGAAAAACGAAAAAGTAGCCAAACGCTGCGCCGAGGAGAACATAAAAGTGCGCAAACTCAATGATGCAGCCAGCACCCAGCAGCATAACACGCAAGGGGGTGCTGCTACCGTTGAAGACCTCTTCGCCGCGATTGAAAACCAGCAGAAGAAGTGTCTCCGTGTCATCGTCAAGTCCGATGTGCACGGTTCGACCGAAGCACTGGCCCAAGCGCTCAAAGCCATCGAGAGCGATAAGGTCGAACTTGATGTGATGAGCAAGGGCGTTGGTCATATTACCAAGAACGACATCACTCTCGCTAGCGCGGGTGGCGCCATAGTTGTTGGGTTCAACGTCAAACTCGATAACGGCGTGCAGAGCCTTGCTAAGCATCATAATATCCGCATCGTACAGCACGCGATTATCTACGAACTCATCGAACAGGTCGAAGAGGCCATGGCTGACATGCTCGACGCTGAATACACTGAGAAGAAGACAGGTGCAGCCGAGGTTCGCCATATATTCACTGTTGGTAAGGCACGCAAGGTCGCAGGTTGTATGGTGACAGAAGGTCTTATCCAGCGTAACTGCATCGCTCGACTCATGCGAGGCGGCGAGCTCATCTACGAGAGCAAAATCGATACACTCAAACGTTTTAAGGATGATGTCAAAGAAGTCCGAGCAGGCTACGAATGCGGTATTAATGTGGCAGGCTACGACGACTACCAAGAAGGCGATATGATCGAATGCTTTGCCGTCGAAGAACAGCGCGCGTCCTTGTAATTACCGTGGCGAGTCCGCTTCGTGCGCATGCATCAATAGTTGTTATTTTTTGCATCCGGAAGCAGAAACGCTAAGAATTAAATATCTCTTGCCCTAGTTATTAGCTATCATGTCACAACGCATCACACGCATTAATGCATTACTCCAACGTGAGATCAGTGAACAAATGCGGCGATATTATCGCGCCGATACTGCAGCGATTACAATTAGTGATGTCTCTGTGTCTGCTGATTTACGTAATGCCAAAATCTATTACTCAGTGCTAGGCGACGATGCCGAGATCGCAGCGAGCCAGAAGCTTTTCCGTAGGATCGGTAGAGACATCCGCCAGCGGGTGAGCCGCGAGATCACGCTTAAATACTTCCCGAGGTTTTATTATACCTACGATCCATCGCTAGAGCGCGGGGCTGAGATCAACGAAATCCTCGATCAACTCGACCAAGAACCAAAATGACAGATAAAAAGTTCTACCCCGAAGACAGTGCGCGCTTCGCTGTCGTGATTGAAAAGTTAAAGGGACAAAAAGTTGCTGTTCTTGGCCACCAGCGTCCTGATGGAGA
>PKCJ01000078.1 GCA_002862945.1 Opitutia bacterium
ATGCCCGCGTAGGTCTTAAGCCGGCGGGAGCGCATCGTCTTAAATATAAATTTATTGAACAATTCGCAGATAATGAGCGCAATCAGCGCGATGAATAGGAAGGGTCCAAGAAAGCCAAAGTCAGTACTACTAAATGCGACAATAGCTGCAGTGGATAAGACCGCCACGCAAGTGGCGAGAGTAGCTTGTAAAAGCAAATTCTGCCACTCCTGGCAGTAGGGACCGTGAGCTAAGATAGTCGCATCAAATTCTTCTCTGAGTGCGAGCATTTCTGGAGAATCGCTTTTGAAGTAGTGAATTTCCTCATCGTCTGTGTCGAAATAAAATTCCATGTGCCTCAGCGCATTCGCGCCAGTTATTTTATCTTTAAAAGATTCTGGTTCATTGGAGACTTCTTTTACTTTAAGGCCCTTACTTTCACTATATTTTCCAAACTTAAGTGCATACCCAATATTACCGACCGCAGGCCCTAGAATCCAACCTGTGAAGCCAGAAAATGCCGCACAGGCCCATAAATTAATCGGATATTTATCTGCTAATATAAAGCAGATAAATAGAGTCAAAAAAGATCCACAAATAGCTATTGTTGCCTCAGTTTTCGTTTCTAAAGCTTTGTTAAATCGCGCAGCAATCGTAGTGATAATTAACATTCCCCCGATGATGAGGAAGGTTTTGGTCATTAAATCCATAGCTGGGATCGTTTAATTAATATTTTCTACGAAAAAAATAAGCTCCTGTCTGTCTGATACGTTCTAATTTGCTATAAAGCCTATTTGAATTATAATTCCAAGACAGAATATAAAATTCAGACAGAAAAAGGTAATTACTTTCAGCCGTTGGCTGGGACTGGCGATGCCGCCTCTTTGCCCGTTCTAACTGATACAGATACTAAGATCTTCCGCGCCATGATGGCGGCGTATTTTTTCAGGCTAAGTAAAATCTGGTCTAGATGCTCTAATCAAGTGGCTCAACTGATTCGCCACGGATCATGCGCCAAAGACGGTCCAAGCTAACTTCTGAGGGGTCTCGGAAATATTTCATCGATACATGATCTTCTGGATTCGCTAGATTCATGCGGATACCCCAGAGTGGCTTGATCGAATCGGGAAACATCGCGTAGCGTAAGTCAGCGACCACATTGGCCTCATCTGAATAGCGATAAAGGTAGCCTTGGGAAAAGAAACGAAATCGTTCGATATCATCGGCTAGGACTGAATTTTCAGGCGCTATAATTTGTGCCGAATCCTCGCTGAAGGCATCTACAATACTTCCCGGGTATTGCTTCGGATCTGAAAAGGGTGTGGTCCGCACAGCATCGACGTAATATTGATCTCCCTCGCGATAGACGATACGCCAAAGCAAAATGTTCGCCAAGGAAGGTCGCACTGATAGCTCCTCGGGTTCGTGCCCGCGCTCTTTCGCGATCTGCGCTGCGAACTGTGTCGCCTGCCCTCGTTGATAGGTGCCCAAGCTCAGATAAATCAGACAAAGAGCGACTGCATATTGCGCAAAGCGCGGCCGTCGAAAAACGAAGGCGATCACGGTTAGCAAAACGAGTGGCAAAGTGAAGATCGGATCAATAATCGAGATTATGTCCCAAGACTCGCGATGATGGCTGATCGGCCAATACAGTAATGTGCCATAGCTCGTGCAGGCATCGATCAGCCCATGCGTGATTGCACCCATTATGCCAAACATTGCCAATCGTCGATAGGGGTAATGTTTCCAAAAAAAGAGCCCTTTAAATAATACCGCCACAAGCAGACCAATTAGGGGCGCTATGAGCAGGGCGTGGGTAAAGTGGCGATGATATTCTAATGCCAGTAGCGGATCTGTCTCAGAGCGGATGAGCACATCCAAATCCGGCGCGGCTCCCGCCAGAGCTCCAAGCAAGATTGCATGCCTCGTCTCTGCTCTACGGCATAAGATGGCTGCCGCTGCCGCGCCGATGCTCGCTTGAGTTAATGGATCCACTCCTAGAAATTGCCAATGGCCTGGACTTCTGCAAGCCGAAGCTGCTCTTCTTCTGGGATACTCTGCTAGACGTAGAAAGAGCAGCGCCTTTTTATCCTTTCAATCAAGGTCTAAGGAGAGTCATATCTAACTCTCATGATTTGGTTCTACCGCCTGCTATATTTACCAGGGCTTTTGATCGCGCTCCCCTACTACATTCTTCGGATGTGGCGTCGAGGCGGCTATGCGAAGAGCTTCCAGCATCGCTTTGGTCGATTTCATCGCTTGGAACCACTCGCAGCAGGAAAAAAGCGCATTTGGCTGCAAGCGGTCAGTGTCGGTGAGGTGCTTGCGATTGGCCCACTCATTGATGCCTTGCAAAAAGATACGAATATCGAGATCGTGCTGACGACAACGACCAGCACTGGCTACTCGGAAGCGCGAAAACGTTATGCAGAGACCGTCATGAGCATCGGTATCTTCCCTCTCGATTTTTGGCTTTTTAGCCGAACTACTTGGAATCGTATCCAGCCCAGCGCTGTCATACTGACTGAGAGTGAACTCTGGCCAGAGCACTTGCACCAAGCAAGGCAGCGAAAAATACCAGCTCACCTAATCAACGCACGGATATCTGACACCAGCTTTAGGCGCTACCAGCAAATCCCCGCTCTGGCTCGGCGCCTACTTAAAAAATTTCGTGGTATCTACGCGGCGAGTGAACTTGACCACGCTCGCCTACTTGAACTTGGCTGCCCGGAGAAGCGTATCCACTCGACTGGCAGTATAAAGTTCGACGTAGCGATCGGCGAGCGGTGCACCGAAGAAGCGCGAACTACCCTCAGAGAAGACCTCGGCTTTAAGGCTAGAGATAAAAAAGTTTTCATTCTATTAGGTTCATCAACTTGGGCGGGCGAAGAGATTGCACTCTTGGAAGCACAACGTGCGGCAATTGAAGCGGGTATCGATTGCCGATTGCTTCTCGTGCCTCGCCATGTGGAGCGTGCCTCAGAAGTCCTCAAGCTACTCAAGGCGCAAGACCTGCCGTGGTATCAGCGTTCCACTGGAGATGTAGTGCCCGAAAATTTAGCAATCCATCTCGCCGATACGACCGGCGAGTTAGCACACCTCTCACAGATAGCTGATCTCGCATTCATTGGCAAGAGCCTTGCGCCCAACGAAGGTGGTCAAACACCGATTGAAGCAGCTGGGATGGGCGTCCCAGTTCTAATGGGATCAAACATGAATAACTTTAAAGATGTCGCTAAGTCACTCATTCAGGCGGGTGCAGCTATAACAGTCGAGCATGCCGAAGAGCTAAGGTCTCAAGTGCTCAAGTTGGCGAAGGATCAATCATCTCGATTTAGCATGCAGCAAGCGGGACTAGAATGGCATAAGCGTAACCGCGGCAGTAGCCAACGGATTGCTGAGCAGATCCTGAAGAGTCTTTAGAGCAATGATGGCAATCAGTGTTTCCGTGCCCTATTAGCCATTAGTGGGTTTAGGAGTCGGAGGCGACTTGAGCTTGCGAGCTTCTAAATCCCATCGCGAAGCAATGACTGGCTCATTTTGGGCGGCTGCAATGCGTGCGCCGCCCTGATAGAGTGAGATTTTCAGCTGCTTATCTAGTTCGCGTTCTTCGAGTAAGTTTTTATAAATATTCAAGGCCATCTCACCCTCGTCAAGTTTGTGGAGAAAGTTGGCGATTTTCTGCACGAGAACGAAATCGTCTGACGAGAACCTAGTCATAAAGCGGATAATTTTCAAAACTTCGACTGCTTCGCGGTCTTTAGCCTCGCTTGCGTAAAGCTGAGCGAGTCGATAGGCCAAGGCGAGTGATGGCTGTGATATAAACTTAGAGCGGGCATAAGCGATCGCTGGCTCGCTACCCTCCTGCGCAAGCATGCGATTGATTTCACGGAGACAAGCGTAGTCGGTAAAGGTCGACACTTTGGAAGATTTCAATTGCTCAGCTAGACTCACTTTGAAGGGACGATAGAGCGGATCACCGATCGCCACGCTTTGCCAGCTAAGTGATGGCGTACTCAGGGCAACGGCTTCACCAAAGCTACCTCCACTCATGAGGTGAGCCAGCAAGACATGTGGCCGATGCGTGTGTTCGAGGTAAGGTTCGTAGACATTACCTACAGTCGCGCAATAGCCTTGGGCAATGAACGCACCTAGCCAAGTCTTGGTGCTGCGCACGGAGGTCCCCGAGAAGCTGTGCAGATGGAAGCCGATAGCGCCCGGCGGCACCGGCCAGCGTGGCGAACGCCACTGACCCTGAGCATGCGGGCGATACCAGCCCATGTAGATCGCAGGCGCGTCGAGTCGATCGCGGTGGTCCATGGCGCGTTTACTTGTCTCGTAGTCTATATCAAAAAATGCCGCTTCAGCAATAGCACCAGCCGCGCGAATCCACTCGTCTCCCTTTGCGTGTGGACCACCCGTATCAATGTAGACTCGTCCCATGAGCCCGATTTCTTCGGCTACAAGGGTGCGGTCGATTAGGTTGATCACATTTGCCTTGGTCGGTCCGTCTAAACGGGTAACACGAAGTAAACGATTCGCATCGGTCGGCGAAATACTACTTTTTTCGAAGTATGGATTCGGAACTAGCGCTGTCATCGAGGTTTGTGGAGGTGCCAGAAGGAGCGCAATTTCCCCATCGACCGAGCCGTTGTTAACCCGAAACTGCATGGGTAAATTTGCCCTGCTCTCCTCAATCAGCAAGGGATCGTTCGCAATGCGCAGAGGCACGCCTTTAATCAAAACGACGAATGGAATACTATGGATCGAAACGGAAAGGCGCTCACGTCCATAGGCGTCTTTTGAACCAGCTTTTACTCCTTTAACCCATTTATTTTCGAGCATAGCATTAAGTAGTGGGTTGGCCACGGTCTTCGCATACTCTGTGATGGTAACGGTCTCTTTGATAGGCGCACTGAGCTGCACAATGCGCGATTCGGGAATGCCGCGCTGACGGGCGTAATACTGACCTATGGACAGCGAGTCAGGATCGTTTCGATTGATGACGATGACCATCTCCTTAGCTAATGCTGCGTTGGTCTGGGCTGGTAGGCTAATAGTGAAACTTAGGAGTAAAATCGCATAACTCGCAAGGGGCGGGCAAACGGACCACCCTTCCTGGAGGAAGGAGCAGAGTTTTATGAGATATCTATTAAAATTGAACATGCACTATGGGATCCGTTGTAGGCGTTTATGATATTGTATAATGCCGTCATAGAGGCTTTGGGCAAGCGATTGTCGGAAGGTAGCGGAACGCACCTTATGTGCCGTCTCAGGATTGGAAACAAATCCGAGCTCTAGTAGGACTCCTGGGCATTCCAGATGTTTGAGTACCAGAAAACGAGCCCGCTTTAGTCCGCGATCGGTGCCGCCCATAGTCTGCACTAGTGAGCGCTGCACATGGTAACCGAGCAAAGTATTCCACGGATCTTGATCATTGCCATCGTAACGACGGCTATCACCACGCCCAGGCTCAGTATATTTCGAAGAGGCCTGATACTGCGGCGTGAGTGCATAAGTTTCATAGCCCTCCGCAGTGGTTCGAGCGGCAGCGTTAAAGTGAATACTGATAAAAAGGTCGCCCTTCGCCCGATTAGCGATTTGCGGCCGACGATCAAGTGGTATAAAGCGGTCGCTATCGCGAGTCATGACGACCTCGTAGCCTCTTCGCTCCAACATAGATTTGAGTCGTTGGGATACATCGAGCGTGAGGTCCTTTTCGAGGAGTCGGTAAGCATCGTTCTTTGCGCCGACATCTTTGCCTCCATGCCCCGCGTCAATGACGATACGTCGAAGTGCAGGCTTTTCAGGAAATGCCTGCGGCGTGAGGATGGGTTGAAGGACGTGTTGGTAGTCTGCCAAAGCTATATAGAGCCTACTGTTCGATTCAAGTGATGGAAAACCTAGATATATGGGTATGCGATTTAGATAGAGCACGCGCTTGCCCTTGCCGATATCAATGTTTGTCCACTGACTACGGAGACGAAAGGTCTTATGGCCACTCAGCCAATACGCCTTCATTCCGAGTCGTGCACCTGCGGTCGCTAGATCGATATAGCTGCGACCGTCATGCTGAATTTCCACACGCTGAGCGGTAGTCATTGATGGAGTCGCCAACTGAAGGCACCCAATGAGCATCAATCCCTTAAAAGTAAACAAGCACCTTTGACCTCGTAGGTCGGATCGCAGAACAGCGAGAAGGCGACCCTCAATAACATCAGAGCTTGGAAGAAAATGAAAGTTTTTCTGAGACAAGCGAGTGCACAGATGCATTAGCGATCTGAACGAGTATAATAATTTGAATCGGATTTGACTTCGCTGAGGTGCCCCGACCCACATAACTCAAGCTCTCAAACCCAGGATGAAACTAGGACTGAGCCTCTTCCTTTTCGTGCTCTTCGACATCGTCAAAATCCTCTTCTTCGTGATCCTCATGATCTTCAAGCTGATGGTCGGGCTTGTTAAATTTCAAAACGCGCTTCGCCTCAGGAAGGGGAGAAAGTATCTGTGTGACTTGGCGGCCCACAAGTCTTGGATCAGAATCAGTGGAAGCAACGCCTTCGAGTTCCTTAGCGGCCAGATTCACACGCTCAAAACCGAGTTGACGGTGCTCATTTTCGCGACCCCGAAATTGAAGCGTAAGCTTTACCTTATTTCCATGGTCAAGAAAACCTTCTGCACGTCGCAATTTGGTTACAAAATCGTGCTCACCAATACCGACACGGAATTTGACTTCCTTTAGCTTAGTGCTGGCCTGTTTCGTCTCCTTGGCCTTCTTGCTCTCTTCGTAAAGATACTTACCAAAGTCTAGGATACGACAGACCGGTGGACGCGCTGAGGGAGATAGTTCAATCAAATCAAGCCCTACTTTTTTCGCTAGTTCGAGCGCCTTACGAGGCGCCATTACACCGAGGTTCGTTCCCTCGGGGCCTATGACTCGGACTTCTGCCGCGCGAATGCGATCATTTCTTCTAAGGCCTTTAGGGCCACGGTTACGGTTCTGGTATTTGCCGCGAGAGTTCGGGTATTTTGGCATGAATGAGTTGTGAGTAATATCTACGAAAGAGCTACATTTAGGCCATCGTATCTGTCTTTCAACCCTAAATACTGAAGCTTTCGCCGCAACTGCAGCTCGACTTGGCGTTTGGGTTGCTGAACTTAAAGCCACCACCCACCATTTTGTCGGAGTAGTCGAGGTGTGTGCCCCTTAGGTAAAGAGCGCTCTTGGTATCGACCAAGATCTGAGCACCCGACGAGCGCACTAAGATGTCACCCCGCTTCGGATCACAGACAAACTTCATTTTGTAGCTCAGACCATTACACCCGCCGCCAGTAATTTTGACCCTCAAGTAATCTCCCTTTTGCTCACGCTCGACCAGCGAGGACAACTTTGTGCCGGCCGCAGCTGTGACCAAAACTAGCTTTTCATTACCTAAGCGCACGCCTTCTGGTGCTTCGAGAGTATTAGACATTGCAATTAGATCGGTATCTAAAACAGAGGTCGCGTCAAGCAGAGGTGTCTTGAATTGTTAACTCGCGCGCCACTTTGAGCGCGGCCGCAAAGCTTCTAGGATTGGCTTTGCCCTGCCCCGCTAGATCAAATGCGGTGCCGTGATCTGGACTGGTGCGTACGTAGGGCAAGCCGAGCGTAAGGTTGACCGCAGAGTCGAACTCAAGAGTCTTAACAGCCGCAAGCGCTTGATCATGATAAGCGGCCACCACCACATCGAAGTCGCCTTGGCGTTGACGGTGAAATACGGTATCACCTGGCAAACATCGAGAAAGACCTGGAATTTTCTCGCGTAGACGGTCGAGGGTAGGATCGAGCACTTCGAGTTCTTCTTTACCCAAAATACCGCCTTCCCCTGCGTGCGGATTGATCCCACAGACGCCAATACGTGGTGCCTCCACCCCTAGTTGTTCAGCGAGATGACACGCACGGTAGACTGCCTTTTCGAGAGTGGCTGCATCCAATGCCTCAGCAACCTCGCGTATTGGAATATGCCAAGTTGCCAGAACGACACGTAGTTCCTTTCCGACAAAGGCCATCGTAGGATCGCCACCCCATGCCTTGGCAAAAAATTCGGTCTGCCCCGGAAAGTTGAAGCCCACTTGTTGTAGCCAATGCTTACTCACAGGTCCCGTCACAACACCTCGGAATCGACCTTCGCGACAGCCTACCGCCGCACATTTCATTGCCTCTAAGGCGAGGCGTGATCCCTCAGTTGAAGGAGCACCTGGCTGGGGCAAATAATTCGGATTACCAACTGCTTTATAATTCAATCCATAAAGCTTGCTGACTGAAGACGCCCACTGCTTCGACCCAATTAGAACGCAATCGTCCGCGCACAGTGAATCCTCACGCAGCACTGACTCGATCACCTCGGGACCGACTCCCGCGGGATCACCACATGTAATGGCCAGAGGTAGACTGGAGTTCGATTTAATCACGCGTCGATTGGATAAAGCCTATGCGCCGATGAATCGACGATCGCCGTTGAGTGAACTTCCATAATTAAACAAACTCACAGAGTGTGCAGGTTGTCAATCTGCGACGGGGACTTGGAATCTAGCCTGCATGCGTGCCGAGCGCCGCAGATACTAAACTCACCTTAGTAAACATTAATTAATCACCAAACAGATTCATCTGCGGTTCTTTGACCATATCATAGATCTTCAGAATCCGCATCATCTGGAGCAGGTCTGACTTTTGATAGCTGTGATTGACCTCTATATTGCGCAGTAAATTTTCCAAAATCGTGCTAAAAGTTATGATGCCATCGACGCCCTGCTCTTTCAGGAGCTCAATACTTTCGGTGCGCTGAGGGTCACTCGTCGGAAGGCTGGGCAGAACCAGAATCTTGGTAAATCCACCTGTGCCCACCACCTCAGGATCGACCTCGCTCTCCTCGAAGCTAAAGTAAGTCTCTGCCTTATTGAGTACCTCCTTTTTTAAGAAATCAAAGACCCGCGAACTGCTCTTAAGCATAGCTGGTGTAAAACGCGAGGTATGCCACGCTTTAACCACGACAATGGCGCGACGAATCTTCGCCATATCAGCCGAAAAAAGTTGGAAGCCAGCGGGCACACCGTCGATCGGAGCATTTGGATTATAGACCACTAGATCAATCTCTTCGTCAGCTCGCTTCTTTCGCGATTGGACAAGATACTTGCGTAACTGTCGTACAAAGAACCCATTCAGTTCAAAATACTCACGCACAATGTTTTCGTCAAAGCCAGCCATCTACCGTAATTTAGGGCAGGGATTACGAAAAGGTCAATGGTTTGGAATTTTGTATAAATTAACCGAAGAAACCTTGCATCTTGGTCACCGCAGTCACCAGGCGGTCGACGTCTTCAAAGTCATTGTAGAAAGCGAATGAGGCACGAGCTGTGGCAGGCACGCCAAAGCGCTTTAGTAGCGGTTGAGTGCAATGGTGGCCGGCGCGCACCGCAACGCCATCTGCATCGAGGAATGTCCCGATGTCGTGCGGGTGGATCTCGTCGATCACGAAGGAAAGAATGGAAGCTTTGTCCGCCGCCGTACCAATGATTCGGAGACCATCAATCGCGGAGAGCTTTGCAGTCGCATCTTTGAGCAGCGCATTCTCATGGGCAAGTGCACCCGCCCGGTCTAGGCTCCACACATAGTCGATGGCAGCAGAAAGACTGATTACGCCCTCGATGTGTGGGGTGCCTGCTTCGAATTTGCCAGGGATGCCTTTGTATGTGGTGCCGTCGAAATCGACCCGCTCAATCATGTCGCCACCGCTCTGATAAGGGGGGAACTTTTCGAGCCACTCTCGTTTTCCCCATAGCACACCAGTGCCAGTCGAAGCAAAGACTTTGTGAGATGAAAAAACAAAGAAGTCGCAGTCGATTTCAGCCATATCAACGGGCATGTGGGGCACGGATTGGCAGCCGTCAAGCA
>PKCJ01000054.1 GCA_002862945.1 Opitutia bacterium
ATTGCTCTAAAACTGTGGCGTGCGGGCAAAGCCATCGAACTAGAATTGCCCGTCTACGTGAACCGCGCAGACCGAATCAGCGGCAACCAACACAAAGAACCTCCCTACCTCATAGTAGGTGGCCTCGTCTTTACCGAACTTAGTATGAATTATCTCGGCTCCCTAGGTCGAAACTTAGGCGAGAGCCTCGGTTCAATGACCCATTACGAGCTCTTCTACCGCAATCACCAGTCCGAAGAACTAGCGCGCGCCAAACCCGTCGTACTTTCTAAAGTACTTAAACACCCTAGCAATGTGGACTTCGGCGTAGCCACTCGAGACGTCGTGACAGAGGTAAACGGCCATAACATAAACTCCATTACCGACCTCAAAGCTGCGCTCAGAAGTAGCAACGATGATTTTCACCGATTCCGATTTCTCTCTGGCGCTGAGGAAGCACTCAACATCGCCGATGCCCACAGAGCTGAGAAAATAATTTTGAAACAATACAACATCCCAAACGCTGAAAGATTGGAGATTCTTTATGATTAAATCGTCTCTAACTTTAGCCTTTCTTTTGATCGCTAGCTTAGAACTGGCTCAAGCGCGTGCCTTTACCCCCAAAGCCGCAGTGGTAGAGATTGAAATCACAAAAAAGACCTATGACTATCGTATGCCATGGGTCAGCCGAAATGAGCAGACCCATAAAAACGGAATCCTCATTGGACAAAATCAAATCCTCACCACAGCCGATGGTTTCTCAGGGCAGTATCTCTGCCGCATCACAAAAGGCGGCGAGAGTCGCCAATACACCGCGCAGATTAAATGGATCGATTTCTATGCTAACATTGCGATGCTAGACGTTAGCGAGCCCATCTTTTGGCAAGATATGGAGCCAGTAGAGCTTGCAAAAAAAATCCCTCAGTCTGGAGATTTACAAATCTATCGTTGGCGATCAGGGCGCATTGAAGAGCGTGGCGCCGAGATCATCCGTCTCTACAACGACACCAACAAGATGAGCTTTCTACAGCATCTAAAGCTCTCCGCCTCATCAGAAATAACTGGCGCAGGTTGGGCAGAAGTTGTCTTCGACGGAGCGCAACTTGTCGGGCTAACTGAATCGGCAAGTAAAGATAATCGTTTTGACATTTTACCCGCCCCCTTTATAGCCAGCGTGATTGAGCGCAATCAAAGCGCAGATAACCCAGGCCTAGGTAACTTCGACTTCCGCTGGATGAATGCCAAAAATCCCGCACTACTAAAGTCCAAGGGTCTTCTAAACATGCCAGATCGTGGGGTCGTCGTCAATGAAGTCGGGCGCCGCCGCTTAGCCGACAATAGCTTAAAAATTGGTGATGTCATCCTCGCAATCGACGGCTTTGAAGTCGACAGCGAGGGAAAATACCTTGATCCCGACTACGGAAGACTTTCTATCTCTGGTCTTGCCACTCGTGCACACTCCGCCAAAGACACCATCCCCATGACGATCTGGCGCGATCAATCTATGCATAGGATTGCCTATACTCTGCCCCGTGCCCAGTTCAGCAAAAGCCTCATACCCAGCGAGCGCTACGATGCACCCCCGGATTATTTAGTCGCCGGTGGTCTACTCTTTCAGCCGCTCAATGGCCCATTGATGCGGGCACTCGGTAAAAACAAACCTATCCTCCTCGATTATTACAACGACCGCCCACCGCTCGAAGAGCGCGACGGTATCGTGCTACTTAGCATGGTACTACCCGACGATTACAACCGAGGGTATGAAGACATTCGCTACATTATGGTCGACCAGATCAACGGCCAAGTCATCCACAAGCTAGAGGATATCAAAGCCGCGCTCATCCAGCCTGAGGCGGGCTTTCATCGCATACAATTTATGCCTGACGAAAGTATCCACCAAATCGTTCTCGACAGCACAGAGATGCCCGCAGTGACCGAGCGAATCTTGCAGCACTACCGTATACCTGCGGCCAGCTCGCTGTAGCCACAGTTTGGTGTCGTTAGTAGTCGCTAGTAGTCGCTAAGCCGAAAACGGAAACGTAACAGGCCCGTCGTAGCTGTCCTGCGAATCTTCGACTACAACATTAGATCGTATACCGCCACGACCGCGCCAAATCGTTTCAAGTCGTGCCCAACGTGGTTTACAGGTAGCATAAAGGTCTTCAAAAATCTGATTAGTAGCAGCCTCAAAGAAGATACCTTTGTTACGAAAACTGTGTAGGTAGAGCTTCATTGCCTTGAGCTCAATGCAGACCTCGTCGGGCGCATAGCTAAAGACGACAGTCGCGTAGTCAGGGTGCCCCGTCATGGGGCAGGTTGAAGTAAACTCCTCCTGAATATGCTGGATCGTGTAATTGCGTTCTACGTTTGGATTGGGAAAAGTTTCAATGTCCATGCGCACATCGTGCAGAGCTTTTTGTAAAATTCAACTCATTCGTAGTGGCTGTTTCAACTGCCACTACGAATGCAAGCTTGCACCACCCTATCCACTGGGCGAGATTTCACGCAATGAGCCAATCCACTCCAGCTCCTGGTCAACTCACCCTAGTCGCTGCGCCAATCGGTAATTTGGGCGATATGACACCGCGAGCCATTGAGACCCTCAAAACAGTCGACGCCATTGCTTGTGAAGATACCCGCGTGACTGGTAAACTAATGAGTAAGCTGGGCATCGAAAAAACGTCGTCCCTGCTTTCCTACCGAGAAGAAAACGAAAAGCATATGGCGCTCGAGCTAGCCGACCGCATTGAATTAGGCGAGCGAATCGCGCTGATTTCCGACGCAGGGATGCCCGCAATTAGCGACCCTGGCTTCCGGCTCGTACGCGAATGCCGTAAGCGCGGACTACGCGTTACCACCGCGCCCGGTATTACTGCAGCCACCACTGCGCTCGCGCTCTCTGGGCTGCCAACTGATGGCTTTCTTTACGTAGGTTTCTTGCCACCGAAAAGCGCCGCTCGTAAACGCTTCCTCGAGAGTAAGAGAGAATTTGAGTATACAATAATCGTCTACGAATCCTGCCACCGTATCACTAACTTTCTCAACGAACTCGTGGAGACACTTGGTGAGGATCGATGCATCAGCGTCGCCCGTGAATTGACCAAGCTACACGAAACCGTCCACACTGGGGTCGCCAGCAAGGTGCGCGACCGCGTAGAAAAAAATAGCCAAAAAGGAGAATTTGTTGTCTGTATCGCCAAGCACGGTTTTGAATTGTAGTAGCTGCTTTAACACAAAGAGAGCAAGCGTGAGTATCTAACCTAAACGCGGCAACTTCGTTTCGACATCGATCGAAATACTGCCCTCACCTTTGAGTAAACGTGCTAGAGCCTGTCCGCAGAATTCCGAGCGCCAGCCTTGCATCATACGGTGCCTAGAATCTTCTAGATCGTCGACTTCTAAAACAAAGGCAGTGACTTCAGCGCGGTTACCAATAAGTGCTGGGTCGATCATATTCGCGAGGCAGATGCCTTTAATTGATGCCAAAGAAAGATCAACCCGTGCCTCGTAGCCTTCATCTGGCGAGGGCCCAATGTGCTTGTTGTTCGGTAAATCAGGCAAGTCACCGCTGCGACCACGCTTGATTGCTTCCCATATGTGTTTACGGTTTCGATCGGCGGCGCGTTCGCTCAAGCCCTTCATCTGGCGGATATCTTCTAGCTTTTCTGGCGGTCGCTTTATCAACGAAACCAGCGCATCATCCGAAAGAATAAAGCCACGCGGCAAATTACGACTGCGTGCTTTCAGTTCTCGCCAAGCACCAAGTGCTCGCAAGGCATTGCGTTGCTGCTGCGTCAGCGAACCGCTACCGCGTACGCGGGGCATTTCGTAGTCGGGATCTTTTTCGCCGTAATTATTTTCATCCTCATAAACTTTCATCTCATCCTCGATCCATTCTCTGCGACCTAGTATTTCTGCTTTTTCCATGATTTTAACCATGAGATCAACAGAATGACGGACGTCGTCTTCTGCGTATTTGATCTGAGCCTTAGTTAGCGGGCGTGCCACCCAATCAGAACGAGTCTCTGTCTTGGCAAGGCGAACCTTGAGTAAGGTCTTCAGTAGTTCGCTTAAAGAAATCGTGGAGGATAGCCCCACAAAGCCAGAACTAAGCTGCGTATCGAACACATTTTTAGGCAAGCCTCCACAGGCGCGGTAAAGGATATTGAGATCTTGCTGAGCGTCGTGCAGAATCTTAACCGTATCAGGGTCGGACATGAGTTCGGCGAGCGGCGACCAGTCTTCGATCTCAGGCGCATCGATTAACTGACACTCCCCATCGGGGAAACCAATTTGAATCAATCCTAGTGTGGGGTAATAGGTGCGATCCCAAATAAACTCGGTATCAACGCCAACAGCGCCTACTTTGCGCGCACGGCGCACGACATCGGCTAGGGCTTCAGTAGTACTAATCATAAAAAGAGAAGCGTCGCTGATTCTGCCCCGGAAGGAAAGGAGATTCTTAAATCGGACAAATTGTAGCCCCAATTTATTTAAAGCAGGATAAACTTTGTTTAGTAGTCGGGACGTTTCCACCGACACTAAAATGGGTGCACATCCTCCATTAAAAAGTCACTATCTCGTCAGGCCGCCGGATCTGCGTGCGGAACCATGTGCCCTGTTTCTTCACCAGGTGCAGCGTGTTTTGGATAATCGAAGGCAATAATTCATCGTGCTTCAGCTCGCCATCGAGAAAGGCGATCGTCTCGCGGTAACCGATGGCCGATGCTGCGCTGGGGTTTTCTCTGAGACCTTGCAGGAGCAAACCTTCGACCTCTGCGATCAATCCAGCCTCAAGCATGAGCTCCGCTCGGCGCGCTACGCGCTGCTTTAAATTCTCCTTATCACGCTGCAACAGAATGTAATGCTTTAGACAACCAGCAAAAGGCTCCGGGCGCGCGGCAAATTCAGCCTGTAAAGTCGGTAAATCTTTGCCCGAGGCAATACAGCGTTCGAGTGCGCGTGAGACTCTACGTGGATTTTTGATATCTAAGTTTCCTGTGCCTTGCACACTGCGCCCCCGTAACTCTCCTAATAAACCTTTCAATCCATCCGCTTCGTAAAGCGCTGCGACCTTCGCACGTATTGCATCGCTTACCTCGACCACATCAATCACGGGTGCAAAAAAGCTCTTTAAATAAAATCCACTGCCACCCGTCACAACGACAGATTTGCCACGCGCAAAAATCTCTGCCACCACTTCTTCCGCATCGCGCACATAGGCCACGATATCGTAAGGCGTGCTGACGGAATTAAGGTCAATCAAATGGTGTGGAATCCTCTCCTGCTCTTCGCGCGATGGCTTGGCGGTGCCAATATCCATTCCCTTATAAATAAGCGAGGCATCGCAGGAAACTATCTCCGCATCGTGCGCCTGCGCGTAGCTGAGCGTATACTCCGTTTTACCGACCGCAGTCGCCCCAGTAATGATGTGTAGTCTTTGTTCCATTGGTGAAGGGCAAATATTTGCCATGTTTATCAAGCGAGAGTCACAGACTCTTGGCAACCTATGAAAATCTGAATCGTCACTGACTCTCTACATTGCTCGCAACGGGAACTCTAGTCGCCTTAAACACTCTTGCGGCGCGGGTCGCGTATGCACACCTTTAATTTCAATATGCACCCATTCATCCGACTCTGGCAATGGCCGAACATACTGGCGATCGACACCGCCTTGATCGCTATATTTTGGCAACTGAGCTTGGCAAAAGCTCTGAATACCGAGATCGGCTGGGCGGCCTCTGCTGTATTGGGGCTCTCAGTTTGGCTGACTTATGTTGCGGATCGGTTGCTTGATGTGAGGTCGAGGGAAAAGGCGGCACTCTTTTCGCTAAGGCATCAGTTCGTAAAGCAATACCATCAAACACTTTGGCGTGTCTGGTTTGTGCTTCTCGCGATGAATCTGGTAGTAGCAAGGCAGCTCACGGCCATGCAACTCAAGAACGGCAGCCTGCTCCTAATATTTTGCTTACTCTATACTATACTCAACCAAAAGCTCTCAAGGCACTTCTTTCCCAAGGAGATCTGCGTAGCTTTGATCTATGCGAGCGGCGTAATAATATTTATGCCGGTAGCTTACCCAATTGGTTTCTTCGGAATATTCGCTTTATTGTGCCTGCTCAATTGCCTGATGATCGGAGCGAAGGAGAAAGTGATTGACGCTAAGATGCGAATACACTCGGTCACACCTCTGGTCGCAGAAAGCTGGTTGACACCGCTTGCTTTACTCGGCGCAGGATTGGCAATTTGGCGAGGCAGCGAATTGTGGCTCGGGCTGGCAATTAGCTTAGGGCTGCTCGGCCTACTGCATGGACTTAGGAAGAGAATTAGCATGGAAACTTTTCGTGTGCTCGCAGATGCTACCTTATTCCTGGGTGCCTTGTACGCACTCGGTTTTAATGGGAGCCTTGTTTAGTAGCCCTTATGTCGAGCAAGTCGCTTGTGGGGCAGATGCGACTGACTAGCGTCCGCGACGAATATCAGAGCCCTTAAACTGAACACGCACACGGAATATGAGCTTAATGCGGGTCTTGATCTTGAAGGTCTTGGGGTCGATAGAGTCAGGGATTTCTTCACGGTGCAGATCGACGATGGCGTGGTAACCTCGCTCGGAAAAAATATCAATCAACATGGCGAGCGCATCCGGATCATGGAGGACGGAGTCCTCGGTATTAATTACGGCTGATCCAGAGATGGCATGGCGCTCAATAATCGGCATGAAATCGCTCTTTATAAGATCGACGACCTTCTCAAAGAGAGGCTCTTGGCGATCGACATAGGCATCGAGTCGGTCGACGAGATCCTGACGGGCGTGCTTTGATATGGTAGCGGCTACAGGAATGCTTGAGATGCGATCGTAGGTGGCCTCGTCGAGTTCGAGAGAGCCTTGATAACGTAGCTCATCGTCAATACGTTGACGAACGGCTCCGATCGTTCCGTGTGCATTGATAAAGTGATAAAAGAATATCTCACGCAGGTCTTTGAGCGCACCATAGGTCTTCTCCTTGAAAGTGCGGTAGCGGTTGAGCGCTGCCTCAGGATCAAGGTCGGTCGGGCGCAATTCTTGAATTTCACCGACGCCCGACTCAAGGACTTCCTCGTTATGCGCCTGCGCTTCGACTCCGCGGTTTATTTGGCGCTTCACACTCTCCTTCTTATCGATAAAGAGCACAACGATGTGGAAATGAGGCTTCTTAAAATGCTCAGAGTAGAGGGTCTCTTTAAATTTATTACGCTGTTCAATCAGCTTTTGATAAAGAAGCTTAACGCACTCAACCTGTACTTTGGTGCGGGGGAAACCATCGACGACGGCACCGGTCTTATAAACGGGGTCGAGGAGTTTGCGCAGCATGATCTCGATAACCTCACGGTCGCCAACTAGCATGCCAGCATCTTTCATCTTCTCTGCTTCGGGGCTCTTGAGCAGCCCACTGACCACAAGCGGTGGTGCTGTGAGGTCGCGATATTGCATGATGAACTCAGTATTCGTAGTCTTACCCGCACCAGGCGCACCGTTGAGCCAGAAAATCTCTTTCGGGAAGCGAAGATATTCCTCGCCTAGTTCGTCTTCTAGGCTTGCCCAGACAGAGTTGAAGATGATCTGCGCGTCCTTAACCTCTAGGTCTTGGACATTTTTGTTTGCAGGTTTGATTTCGATAGGGGCCTGATCGGAAGCCATTTTATATAAATTTAGGAAAGTGGTATTAAGTGAAGTTTAGCTCTGTCTGAATCCACCTATGAGATCAAGTCCCTTTCGTGATTTCACCAAGTGCCGCGCGACTACTGGCTGTTTCTTGTTCGCGCGGTCGGCAAATGCGTTCGGTCGCGCTCTCAAAGTCCTCCTCACCACTTAAGATATCGATTTCGAGGCGTAGATAATAAACGGGCACGCTCGCTTTAATATCATCAAATAAGCGGACGGCGTCCTTCTCAGTTGTCACGATCATATCTAATTCGCCTTCACAGGCCTTACGGTAGAGGCGCTTGATCTCGTAACGAGTAAATCGGTGGTGATCTAAGAAGCGCTGATTATAACGGATTTCAGCACCGAAATCACCTAACATTTTTTCAAAGCTTTCAGGCGAAGCAATTCCGCTAAAAGCTCCAATCTTGGCCCCCCTGAGCGCCTCTAGCGATAGGCGATCGCCTGTATAGACAGATTGGAGGTATTGCGGCTTGTGCGCGCATTCAATTATTTCGGCTTTCGGGTTATTCTCACGAATAAGCTCAAGTAGGGCTTCATCACGGTTGCCGTCAGATTTAGTCAGAAAGATATAGCTGGCACGTGATAGATGCTTAATCGGCTCGCGAAGTATACCGCGCGGGAGTAGATGCTGATTGCCAAAAGGATTCGTTTTGTCGACGAGCAGGAGATTAAGCCTGCCCTTGAGCGGTAAATATTGGAAGCCGTCGTCTAGAATCAGAGTATCGCAGCCGAACTTACGAATGGCAAAAGAACCAGCTTTGACCCGATTTTTATCACAGAGCACAATAACGCCAGGAAGGTTCTGGGCGAGCATATAGGGCTCGTCACCGGCCACTTCGGAGTCAAGCAGAACGGTCTTACCATTGCTCACGATCTTGGGCGGCGCTTCTTCACCGTGGGTCAGCATCCGCCAAAGTTTTTGCGGCAGCGGTTCTTTTTTACTCTTATAACCGCGACTAAGAATGGCGACTTTACGTCCGCGCTCAGCCAAGGTGCGGGCAAATTTCTCAACCACAGGAGTTTTACCCGTGCCACCAACCGTGAGGTTACCGACGACGACGACCAAACAACCTAGCGGCTTACTCCGAAGGATCCTATGTTCGTAGAGATACAAGCGTAGCCGCACGAGTGCATTAAATATAAAAGATAGTCCATAAAGGAAGCTTGCCAGCACTTCAGCCGCACGCCCGTGCCGGCGGTCGTAGATCACATCGGTGGTAAAAAGAGCGAAATCATCCGCCATGCGAGCAAGCTTATAGCGAAATCTGCGTAATGAGGACATAGCTTATAAAACTTAGAATTTAAATAAAAAGCGATGCTCAAAAACCAGAAAGAGGGTTGACGCCAGAATTAATCAACGCTTTCTCTCGAAAAAAAAGCATGCTCTCGTGCTCTCGGGTGTCTACCCCGCAACTACTTTCTATGAAATATCTAATCATCGCTGAAAAACCCTCTGTCGCGACCGACCTCTCCAAGGCCCTGAGCAAAGAACTTGGGAAATTTGCCAAAAAGGGCAAATCGCGCGATGCGACCTATTTCGAAAGTGAACGAGCTTCCATCACATCTGCTGTCGGCCACCTTGTCGAGCTGAAGATGCCAGCTGGTCCCAACGGCAAAAATCTGCCTTGGAGCTTTAATGTACTACCCGCCATTCCTGAAAAGTTTGAGCTCCAGCCAATTGAACAAAGCGCCGGTCGCCTCAAACACGTCCTCGGACTTGCAAAGAAGAAAGAGTTTGACGTCATCATTAATGCTTGTGATGCCGGCCGAGAGGGTGAGCTGATTTTCCAGTACATTATGGAAATCGGTAAGATCAAAAAACCAGTCAAACG
>PKCJ01000073.1 GCA_002862945.1 Opitutia bacterium
ATACAGAAATCAAGTAATCCGCTTAGTGCCTCCGCGGATTCTAAATGTAATTGCCTCCACGCCCTCATACCAAGTGGAGGTTCACGACCTTCCAGAGATAGGCAAAATCCTAAAAGGAGTGAGATGATCAGTCGCTTTTATTTGTTTTAGGATGATCGGCTTAATATCGAATCGCCCTAAAAGCACTAATGGTATTTAAGTCTGTAAGAAAAGATTAAATCAACTCTTTCTACGGGGCGAGTCCTCTAATTCAGCTTCTTTGGCCTTGGCACATAGGTGACCGCATTCAAATCGCATGCCGCCTGGGCGTTATAAAGCGGCTTGTTATTTTTATCCCAAAATAAGCTCGGTTCATGGGCCTCCAACATGGCCTTTCTGATCTGATCCACCACTTCTGGATACTGGTGAGCGACATTCCTCTCCTCGGCTTCATCGGCATCTAGATTGTAGAGCTCAATCTCCATGCCTTTGCGCCGATCCAGTACGAGCCCCTTCCATTTGCCCATTCGCACTCCGCAATTCGGGCGTCCCTCATAGAGCTCCCAATAGAGATAACGATGCTCTTTCTGCTGTTCGTATTCACCCATTAAAGTAGGCAGCATGGAGAGGCCATCAGTCCGACCATTAATTGGCTCACCAGCTAACTCAGCCATGGTCGGGAGGAAGTCCCAAAAAGCTGAAATGTGCTCCGAGTGAGTGCCCGCAGGCACCTTGCCTGGCCAATAAGCCAACATAGGCGAGCGCACGCCGCCCTCAGTCATTAGGCGCTTCTTACCTTTAAGCCCACCCGTCGTGTCGAAGAACTCGCGGGTGCCGCCTTGCCCATGAGCACCGTTGTCCGAATTAAAGATAAGCAATGTATCCTCTTCAATTCCCAGCTTTTCCAGTAAGCGTTTGATACGACCGATATCGCGATCCATACGCGACACCATAGCTGCTTGAACTTTGAAACGTTCCTCTGGCCAATCCTTCTGTGCATATTCGCCGAGTTCTGGCACCTGCCAATGTGTATGCGGGATACAATAAGCCAGATACAAGAACATGGGTTGATCTCGATTCGCTGTGATCCAGTTAATGGCCTCTTCTGTCATCAAATCATGACTATAATCTTGATTACCGTTACCCCATGCACCGCCTGGATTATTCAGTTTAACGAACTCATTGTTTCTCCAGAGATGGTCGGGATAATAATTATGCGCCTTTCGCTGATCCAAGTAGCCAAAAAAATGATCAAAGCCTTGCTTATTTGGGTGACCACTATTGAGCACTGGGTCTGGCACGTCTTCAATTACGCCGCCTAAGCCCCACTTGCCGATGACCGCCGTCGTGTAGCCAGCTCGCTTCAACAAAGTCGCCGCAGTCTCAGTACCCTCAGGTAGAGGCGTTTGCCCATTGGGATAGCCGGGGCTGTTGGCGCGAATGTAAGCATGCCCCGGATGCAGCCCAGTCATCAAGGAACAACGTGCCGGCGCACATACGGCATTCCCGCTATAATGCGCACTAAATGTCATCCCACCCTCTGCCAGCGTATCTAACTCTGGCGTCTGAATCATCTCTTGCCCGTTGTATCCGACTTCACCATAGCCAAGGTCGTCTGCCAATATGTAGATGACATTCGGTTTTAGCGGTGCATCTTCGGCATGGACAGGGATTGCAGACAAGGCTGCCAAGCACGCGAAGGAAATGATTTTTCTGTGCATATGTAATTCTCCTAAGTTTGTTTATTTCTTAAAAACAGGGTTTAACTGAGCAGGTACTGGGGCTTGTAATTCCAATCGCCACGCTTGCATCAATTGATGCAGCTCAGTGGTCTTCTCAGGATACAAACTTGCAACATTTTTTCGTTCGCCTGGATCAGCCTCTAAATCGTAGAGCTCCAAACGCCCCTCTTCGAAGTACTCATGAAATTTCCATTTCCCCTGACGCAGCGCAGAGCCAGGGCGAGTGCGAAATAATGGATCATGCGAATCATCTGCCTTTCCTGCATAGGCCTGTAAATACACCGGAAAGTGCCAAAACAAGCTGCGCTCTTCAATCACACCGGACTGAGTTAACAAGGGCAATAAACTGAGACCATCGAGAATCTTACCTTCTGGAGCGACTATGCCCGCTGCATCGATAAAAGTAGGAAAAAAATCAATCCCCATCACTGGCACATCACAAGTCGCTCCGGGAGCCACTCGCCCAGGCCACCGAACCACTAAGGGCTCCCGAATACCGCCCTCAAAGTAGGATCCCTTACCAGAGCGGTGTGGCGCTTGGCTAGAGATATCAGAGTGTGCGCCATTATCGGAACAGAACAACACTAAGGTGTCTTCGCGTAAGCCTTGTGCATCGAGCTCGGCAAGGATTTTTCCAATACTCTCATCCATCTTCTCGACCATAGATGCATAAATCGCCCATCGGTTTCTACGCCCACCGTATTTGTCCACCATTTCTGGGACGGCTTGAAGCGGCGTATGAATTAAATAATAAGCCATGTGCACGAAAAACGGCTCCTCTCGATGACTACGGATGAACTTGACGGCTTGATCAGCAAATACATCAGCAATGTGCGTCCCTGCGGGATAATCATCGTTAAACTCTGCTACTTTAGCTGTGCTCTGAATCGGTAGATAATACCCACCCTTCGGACCGCCCATATTATAGCCACCTATATTTACATCAAATCCCTGCTCCGTCGGATCCATGCCCAAATGCCACTTGCCTAGGTGAATCGTGCGGTAACCACCTGCTTGCAAAACTTCTGAGAGGGTCTCGATTTCTGGTGCTAAATGGGCTGTATTCTTAGTTGGAATCAACTTACGATCCTTCGCTTGTCCACGCGCCGAAGTGCCCACCGTATAGACGCCATGACGCGGGCCATATTGCCCGCTAAACACACAGGCACGGCTAGGCGCACAATTCGACGCCGGTGCATACGCATTAGTAAATAACATCCCTTCGGCACGCAGACGATCGATATTCGGCGTATGGTATTTGGAATTATTAAAACCAACATCCATTACACCAAAATCATCTGCATTAATATAAATGATATTTGGCTGAGCCGTCACAAAACTCGTTAAGACAAACGAAAGTATTAAGATATTTTTCATTAGCGCTGAATCTGAATCGTATCAATTTCGACAACGGTGCCAGCATCGCCTATAAACGTAAACTCTAGTGACTGAATAGAATCGCCCACCCATTTAGACGAATTTAAATTTAGAGAAGTCGTCTGAAAAGTATGCGAGGCGCCAATACGGACATGCCCAACTGCCTGCCCATTCACAGAGGTAATAACTTTTAGTTCCGCACTAGATCGCAAATCCAAGGTCAATGCTCTGTCTGCTTCTGAGGCGAGAATATTCAGTCCTTCTCGCCGAATGCTACCAGATGCTCCATCTAATTCAAAATCAAGTGCGCCAAGCGGACCCGCTAAATTAGAACTGATATCTTCGGAGAACCAGCCCTCCGTCTGCCAAGCACCACAATCGAAAGCAAAATACAATCGCCCATCCTGAGGATCACGCCCATTCAAAGTCTCCCATTTGTCTGAAAGTCCGTCGCCGTCGCCATCCAATCTGTAGGCTTCATACTCCACATTCACGCCTTCCCCCCATTTCGTGCCTTCGCCATTGGCTTTGAGAGCAGCAACAGATTCGTCTCCCTCTCCCATATCACCCGCGGCCAACCACTCGTCCATCATCGCACGGTGCCGATCCAGTTCGTCTGCAAAATCGGAATCACCTGCGAGATCTACCATCATGTGTGGATCGATCGATACGTCGTAGAGTTCCTCAGCAGGACGCTCGCCAAAGTAAATCTCACGATGCCGCGCCGAGAGCATTCCTTCGCGGTAAAGTTGATGTAAGTTCTGCGTGTAGTTTTTTTTGTCCCGATACTGTGGCTGCAGAAAGATACGATCCAACTTGTAGTTACGAACATAACGATACTGATCTGTACGAATCGTACGCACCCGATCGATCGTATGATCCAGACGATCTTTATGTGCGCCCACAAATGAGCGTGCCTTAAAGTCATCATCGAAAAGATCCTGTCCGGAATACCATGTAGGCTTTTTTATACCCGCCCATGCGAGTGTTGTCGCTGAGAGGTCAAGTAGGTCGACTAAGTCCTCACGCACTTGCTGCTGCGGTATCCATGCTTCAGGTCCCATGATGATGAATGGCACCTGTAAGCCACCCTCCGTTGCCATCTGTTTATGGCGCACAAGATTATTAGCACCATGATCAGAAAAATACACCACAATGGTATTTTCAGCCAATCCCGCAAATTCAAGGCCCCTTAAAATTTCACCAATCAAATCATCATCCATACGGATCGCATCGTAATGTTGCGCAACCACGCTTCGGTATATCTCATTGTTTGGATAATCCGCGGGCACTTTTACGCTAGCCGGATCAACCTTTCGCTCAGCAGGAAATTGACTAGTATTATTCTTACCTCCTTTGGTTTGAATCTGCCCGAAGAATGGCTGACGACTCACCAGGTCCGCGAAGTCTGTTTTACTTTTAGCATTATAATTATAAGCATTTGAATCCCAGACGAAGTTGTAATCAGATTTGCCATGATTGAAGGTCGTATAGCCTTTAGCCTGCAAGAGTGATGGTAGTAATTGGTAAGAATTAGGTAATTGGATTTTTGGCCCACCCCGCGAAGACCTATGCTCATGCCCACCGAAACGGATGGCATTTTGTCCAACAATCATTGCAGATCGTGTTGCCGAACAAACAGGAGCTGGTACGTAAGCACGTGTAAACAAGACGCCTGAACGCGCGATCGAATCGATATGTGGAGTTGCCTCTGAATTGATCGCGTCACCATAACAGCCCATCCATGGCGAGGTGTCTTCAGCATAAATCCATAGAATATTAGGTCGCTCTGCAGCATGAGCCAACACACCGCTGAGCAAAGCGCTCATAGTAAGACAACTGGAGAAGAAAAAAGATGCCGACATAGTCAGTTGAAATTAAAGAGTATAGTATCTTTGAATAGCAGATTGATGCAAGCCTGGCTACTCTACTAAGATCTATGCGAACGTATTATATTGTAAGAAAAAAGGCAGAGCGAATGCGCAAAAATAGGTCCTTCTAATTGATGTCCTAGATGATATGCCTCTTGAGAATACAAACGCAATAAGTAGATACAAAAAAGCCCTAAAGCGTTCAACTTTAGAACTTTAATAATGGCTGCTCGGGCTGGGATCGAACCAGCGACCAAGTGATTAACAGTCACCTGCTCTACCGCTGAGCTACCGAGCAAAAAGGTATTTTGACTAGAAACTGAATGACACGCTCGTGAGTGTAACGAGCCAATCTAACTCAAAGAGAAGGCGCCTACAAAACCAGCCGAATCTACGTTTACAAGTCAAAAAAAACTGTAGAGGCAAACCCTCCTACATTAATTAGCGCCACTGAAACTAATCGGGTTCTTGCTAACTAGACGCGAATTTTGCGACGCGTTAATACCATAGAAAGAGCCATTAACCCAAAGATAGCAGCGTAGGATGAAGGTTCAGGCACTGCGGATACGTTGAAGGCACCTACCATTATAGGGTGGGAGGAGCAGTAGTAAGACAGGGTATCTGATTCAGGATCGAAGTTATTAAACGACAAGGTGAGCGACCTCCCGCCTACGATACCGCTAGTGTGTGAACCATCACCACTTATAGTAAGCTTAGTAGATGACGTGGCTCTATAACCTTGATCGCTAATGTAGAAAGGGTGACTTGAAGTATTTTTTACAAATGTATAGGTTTCGCTTGTAAGCAGAGTATCAGCTCCTCCTGAAGTTATATAGAGATCTCCTGTAAGATCACTATTTTCAAAAAAACTGTAGGGCGAAGTAGAATAAATGCCTTCGCTCACATAGATCGTGGATGGAACAAGAGCAGTCGCAGTAGAACTGTAAGCGACGTAGCAAAAAACAACTACAGTGATGCGTGCAAAAGAGGAACTAAATTTAGGATGTAAACGAAGACTAAACATAATGTAAGAAAAATTGAATTGATAATACAAATATAACAAAGCTACATAAAGAGTCAAGTGAGTGCCTTATTATATTCTGCCCAAGCGAGTAGACAGCGATTTTCGTTCGCATGGAGCCTAAGCGACCAATTTTCGCTTCTATTTTAGATCTTTGAGGCTTCTGATGTAAGAGGCTTTAAACTAGGAAAAAGGATGGTGTCACGAATGCTTTCAGCTCCCGTTAGGAGGATGATGAGGCGATCGATTCCCAAGCCCATGCCGCCAGCGGGAGGCATACCATGCTCCAGCGCTGTCAGGAAGTCAGTATCCATATCCTGCTGCTCCTCACCGACTTGATCTTCGAACATCTTGCGCTGGATGATCGGATCGTTCTGTTCGGAGTATGCGGGGGCAATTTCCTGGCCGTTGATGCAGAGTTCGAAGACGTCGATCGTGCTGTCGTCGCCTTGAGTAATCTTAGCCAATGGGCAAAGCTCGCGTGGGATGTGCGTGACGAAGGTAGGCTGAATGAGCGTCGGTTCGATCAACTTTTCGAAGACGTTGTTAGTGATCTCGTAGTCTTCTAGTTCGCCGTCGACCTCAATGTTGAGAGCGCGGGCTTTGGACAGCTTGTCTTCACGCGACTGACTGAACCAGTCCGCGTCGGCAGTGGCTTCGATGATGAGATCCTTATATTTTACTTCGCGCCACTCTCCGTCTAGGTGGATAGTGCTGCCATCAGGTCGGGCAATTTCGAGACTACCGATAACGGTCTTCGCGACGTGCTGGATGAGGCCTTGGGTGAGCTCCATCATGCCCCGGAAGTCGGTGTAAGCTTGATAGAGTTCGAGCATGGTGAACTCAGGGTTGTGGCGGCGAGAGAGTCCCTCGTTGCGAAAGACACGACCGATCTCAAAGACACGATCTTCGCCAGCAACGAGCATCCGCTTGAGGTAAAGCTCTAGTGCGATACGCATGTAGAACTGACAGTCGAGGGCATTAGAGTGCGTAACGAAAGGGCGCGCAGCGGCTCCGCCTGCTAGGGATTGCAGCATGGGCGTTTCGACTTCGGTGAAGTCGCGTTGCCAGAGATATTTACGCATCTCTTGAATAATCTTGGAGCGCTGACGGAAACGTCCGCGTGACTCTTGGTTGACGATGAGGTCTAGGTATCGCTGACGATAAATTTTATCGTCGTCTGTCAGGCCTGCCCACTTTTCGGGTAGTGGACGAAGGGACTTGGATACGAGCGTATAGCTTTCGGCGCGGACAGTAATCTCCCCGGTTTTGGTCTTAAAAAGACGGCCTGTGATGCCGATGATATCGCCGAGGTCGAGCTTCTTGAAATAGGTGTTGTATTCGCCATCTGGCAATTCGTCGCGAGTGACGTAGGCTTGGATCTGACCGTCGCGGTCTTGGATCTTAATAAAGCTAGCCTTGCCCATGATGCGGAAGACGACAATGCGTCCGGCCACGGAGACCTTGGGTTGCGTTTCGTCAGTGGCATCCTCTTTATAGAGTTTGACTGCCTCTTCGGAGCTGTGGCTCTGCTCGCAATTAGCGGCAAAGGGGTTACGCGCCTCTTTGCAAAGATTTTTTAGCTTTTGTAGGCGCACGGCATAAAGATCGTGCGAGTTGTCGGGTGTGGCGGTCTGGTCTGTCATAGCAAACCGCGAATCTGCGCGGCTCCCCAGAAATGGCAAATGCAAATTCGACAGCGGCTGAATGAGGAAAAAGATCGGCAATGTGGGGGACTATGCTTTTGTACAATTCTGATTTAAGAATTAATATGACACCAATGGAATACACGGCACTGGGCCTTTGCTCGGTGATCTTCATAATAGGGCTCTTGGGCTCCCTGCTGCCAATCGTCCCAGGCACATTGATTGTCTGGGTCGGTGTGATTACCCACCGCCTATGGATGGGTCCAGAAGACTCGGTGACTTGGAAGATCGTGATCATCGCTGGTCTGCTGATGTTTATAGGGCAAATCGCTGACTTTATCTTAAGCGCATGGGGTGCGCGTAAATTTGGCGCTACATGGAAGGGCACAATGGGTGCATTCCTCGGGGCTTTTATCGGATTTTTCATACCGCCTCCCCTCCTCTGGCTAGTCTTAGGACCCATTCTTGGTGCGGTGCTCGGCGAACTGGCGGCAGGACGCACACTTCAAGATGGTAGCAAAGCAGGCATTGGCACGGTCATCGGCGGCATCCTGGCCTTCGCCCTAAATTTTGGAATCAGCTTAACTGTGATCGCACTCTTCTTTATAGACCTATTTGTGGCCTAATCAAACAAAGGGCATCCCCTAGGTATAACATTGTCGCTAAAAGACGGAGCACCCAAAAGGTGTTTTACGCAGCCCTTTTAATAGCTCTTGGCAAAGATCACGCGCTTGCCAGGCTGGCCAGTGAAGACACAGGGCACGACTTCGTCGGCAGTCGCGCTGGGAATACAACGCACCGTCACTTTATATTCTTTAGCGATCTTATCTTCGAGCTCAGAGTCGCAGCAGAAGCCCATTGAAGCGAAACCACCGTGTATTTCGGGCGCGTCGACGTTCTTTGGCGTGAAAAATTCGACAAAGTCTGCCTCGGTCGTGATCTCGCGAGTGTGCTCTTTCTGGAAGGCTTTGGCTTTGGCTAATAAACCAGCCTGCATCTCATCGAGTAAATTAGCGATACCACTAACAAATTGCTCTACAGGCATACTCTCTTTGTCCTTTGGTCCTCGATCGCGGCGACCTACGAAGACAGTACCTGCTTCCATATCGCGAGGTCCTATCTCGACGCGAAGCGGGATGCCCTTCTTAATCCAGCCCCATGCCTTTTCACCGCCACGAATATCGCGGTCGTCGTACTCAACGCGCACACGCCCATCCATGTAGTTCTGGTCTTGTAATTGTTGCTTGAGCTCGAGGCAGTAGTCGATCACCTGCTGGCGCGTCTCTTCCTTCGGTGTGACCGCAATGATAACGACATGGGAGGGTGCAATGCGTGGCGGTAACACGAGACCATCATCATCCGAATGTGTCATAATAAGACCACCGACAAGACGCGTGGACACACCCCATGAAGTCGTCCAAGCAAACTCTTCATTCCCTTTGGCGCTGAGGTATTTAATGTTACTGGACTTAGCAAAGTTTTGACCCAGGAAGTGAGAAGTGCCCGCTTGAAGAGCCTTACGGTCTTGCATCATCGCCTCAATCGCGAAGGTAGCATCCGCACCTGGGAAGCGCTCCGCTACGGTCTTTTCACCCGTCAGCACAGGCATCGCCATAAAATTTTCCGCAAAATCGGCATACACATCGAGTATCTGGCGGGTCTCCGCCATCGCCTCCTCAGAGCTCGCGTGAACGGTGTGCCCCTCTTGCCAGAGAAACTCGGCAGTTCGCAAAAAGAGACGCGTGCGCATCTCCCAGCGGACGACGTTGGCCCACTGATTAATGAGCAGTGGCAAGTCGCGGTAAGACTGCACCCATTTGGAAAATAGTTCACCGATGATCGTCTC
>PKCJ01000025.1 GCA_002862945.1 Opitutia bacterium
TAAATTCTGCGAACTGTGCATTAGTTACGGCTGTCTGGTCTAAGTAGTAGCTATCGAGCGTGATTTCGCGGACAGGACCTTCGCCGTCTGACTCACAAGCTTCAGGGCCTTCGAAACCGATGCTATATTTGCCAGCTTCAATCCGGATCATCCCATCCTTCGAGCCGGAAAGGGACTTGGCAGCCTGCGAGCATGAATCGAGATTCGGAGTCAGCCCCGAGCCATTACGCCTAGGGGCGCAGCAAACTTTTTCATTTTTGGACATTTGATAAATTTTGGATTTAAATGGGAAAGAATCACCTTCTCAAGATCCAAGCAGAGACAAGTAATCAGGTCGACGGATAAACCTCGTCTTTAAATGATAACTCGGGTTAATCGAGTATTGCCGTCAACACCGCTGAAGCATGGATACCCAGTCCACGTCCACAATCATTGAGACCTTCACCCGTGGTCGCGGTAATACAGACATCCGAAACCTTGATTCCCAGTAGGCCTGCCAGCGATGCACGCAGCGCGGGCACCTTAGGATCGATTTTCGGACGTAAACACTCTAAGGCGACTGATAGGTGGCTTATCTTCCAATCTGCAAGGCCGGCTAGAGCGACCTTTAAATATTCTTTGCTATCGGTGATGCCCTCTTTGCACATAGCATCGGCGACTGAGCCAATCACTGTGTGGCCAGTCACGCCACTAACCGCATCAGTTACGGCGTGGAGAATGACGTCAGCATCGCTATTACCCGAAAGCGCAGGTGCATCTTCGAAGACTAGTCCGCCCAGCACGAGAGCTCGATCTGATTCGCCTTCGACGAATTGATGACTATCCAGACCGATCCCTGTCTTAACCTTCACGACTTACAGATCCGGAAAAAAGCGTTTCTTTTCCGCGGCAGCTGTTTCAGGGCCGTCGGAAGCATGCACAACATTGCGCATCATATCGGTGCCGAGGTCGCCACGAATCGTTCCCTTTGGCGCTTCTTGCGAATTGGTAGGTCCAAGTAGATCACGTACCTTGGCGATGGCGTCTTCGCCACTAAGGATCATAGGCATGACCGAGCGGCTACTCATGAAAGCTTCGATCTGGGGAAAGAAAGGTTGGTCGGCTACATGTGCATAGTGCTCACGAAGGATGGCACCATCAAGCTGCGTGATTTTCGAAGCAACGATTTCGAAACCAGCCTTTTCAAAGCGAGAGATAACTTCCCCTGCTACACGTTTTTCCATGCAGTCAGGTTTTAGGATGATAAGTGTTTCTTCCATAGGGTGATAAGTAAAATGAGATTTGGGATGTCGCAGAAATTAGCTAATGACAAGCCAAAATCAGTCGAGCTAATTTGCTTACTGAGAATCGACTAAAACAAAAAATGCAATATTAGGTGCAAGGTAATGCAGGTTGCTAATCCAGCCGCTATATCATCAATCGCACAGCCCAGTCCACCTGGCAGATTCTGCAGGCGCGCGATGCCAAAGGGCTTTAAAATATCGAATATGCGAAAGAGTGTAAAGCCAGCCAGCAAAACAGGCCAGCCACCATGCTCCGCGATCAAGCCTGTCTGTCCACCCATACCAATAAACACAAGCGGCACTGCCACTGCCTCATCGAGCACGATCATTCCAGGATCACGCATTTGTAGACGCTTTTCTGCCGTATCGCAGATGGCCACCGACAGGTAGGCACTCAGCGCAGCTAAAAAGATATAACCAATCGGCGTGGCATGATGAAAAAATACGGCATAGAAAGCCAAACCAACCACGCTTCCCCAAGTTCCGGGCGCCTTTCTAATCCGCCCGACAGGACCAATTGTAGCAAGATTCACCACCAGCGGCGTGGACAATGCGCGAGTCCAAAAAATGTAAGGGTCAATCGAGCTCACTGCTTGTCCTCATTACTTCCGGTAAAAATAGACCAATATTTGACCATATATTGCAAGCCTGACGAAACCGTCAGCAATGTTGCAATGACGAAAAATCCCAACCCACACCAATGGACTACATCACCGAAAATTGAAGGTAATCGCTCAGAAAAGTCAGCACGTATCGCTACTGCAAAGAGCAGTAGAATCGCCGCGACCATTTGAGAGACAGTCTTATGCTTACCCGACTTCTCAGCCGCCAGAACAACGCCCTCACTGGCCGCTACTAAGCGAAGGCCAGTAATCAGGAATTCACGACTCAAAATTAAAAGAAGCAGTGGTAGCGTCCACTCAGGCAATATACCAATGACCAATAATGAGATGAATAGCCCGACCATAAAGACTTTGTCTGTCAAGGCATCCATCAGCTTACCAAAATTAGAAACCAGCCCCTGTTTACGGGCATAGTAGCCATCCGCCCAATCTGTGAGTGCTCCGATAATAAACAAGACGAAGGCCAAGCTACTCGCCCCCAAGAAAGGCAGGTAGAGAAAACCCACCACCCCAAAGAGAATCGGGATGCGAGAGAGCGTCAGTAAATTTGGTAAATTCACAACTCACAGAGTGTCCAAGTTGCGAGAGCTCGGCTAGCTCAAAATTCCTATGTTTTCGGGGCCTCTCGATGACAGAAAATTCAGAAGCTTGTGCTAATTATCAGCCAAGAAGTTTACGCAGAAACAACTCGCGGTGAATTGGACTGGCTCCGTGCTTAATCAGTGCGGCACGATGAGCGGCGGTGCCGTATCCCATGTGCTGGGCGAAACCATACACGGGATACTTCTCAGCGAGTCGCAACATTTCGCGATCGCGAGTAACCTTCGCGGCGATACTAGCCATGGCAATAGAAAGCGATTTTCCATCGCCTTTGATCACGCCCTCGTGGGCATATGGGAAGGACTTCAGTGGGCGACCATCAACAATGACCTTCACCTCAGAAGCTGCCTTGAAAAGCGGGTCAGCGGCAGCCACCTGAGGTAGCGACCATCCATCTGCCTGCTGAGCTAATTGCTCGATGGCGCGCTGCATAGCTAGACGAGTCGCCCCAAGGATATTGCGTTCACAGATCTCGGCGACTGATCCGGATGCCACGGCGAAGTCGATCAAACCTTCGGCTTGAAGCGATTCCAAGACTGTAAACTGGGACTCACGCGATTCGGTGGACAATTGCTTGGAGTCGTTGATGAGCGCGCTTCGTAAAAGCGCGTCGGGAGACTCGAAAAGCTTTAGGCTGAAGACACAGGCGCCGGCCACGACAGGGCCTGCTAGGCAGCCACGTCCAGCTTCATCGATTCCAATGAGTCTAGAGTAGTCCAAAAGCCAATCACGATCGTATGCTTGCAATGAGTTCACGCCCTTGTCTGCCTTTGGATGGTCGAATTCTTACTAGCCGATAAGCAATAAAATCCTCATAGACTTTAATACTTGTACCAGCTCGGCTTGGCAGGCGGATCCAGCCCCTGTGCTTGATAAGCAGTCTTGAAGTGCATCTTGGCAAAGCCTTTTAAACCGTCGACACCCTTTTCACCGAAAATCTTCTTGGCCTGTGCCAGCACTTGACCACTGGCACCTTTAGCCAAGGTTTCGCCAAACTCGTCGGAGAGCTTCTTCATCTCGCGCACGTAGACGGCACGCGCAATAATCGAAGCCGCCGCCACGACAGGATCGGACTCAGCTTTCGTTCGGCTAACAAGCCTGAAATCTTTGCGGTCTTTGACGTAAGCGTCGACCAGCTTCTGCTTGGTAAATTGATCGAGCAGGCCCCACGGAGCGGCACGCTGGTCGAGCGCTTGGTTGAGCGACTTACCATGATACCAGGCGAGTAGCTTATTCAGATTGCGGTCAAACTTGTTATAGAGCTCATTATATTTGGGCATCCGCGCAAAAGCAGTCTGGATGACGACGCCCTTTGTTTTGCGGATTTCCTTATCCAGCTTTAAAATGCTGCCATCGGTCAGTTTCTTACTATCGGCCACCCCAAGTTCGAGCCATTGGCGCACCATCTCTGCGTCCGCCACGACACAAGCTGTGACCAAGGGACCAAAAAGATCGCCTTTACCGCTTTCGTCGGCACCTGCGTGAAGTGTGAACCATTCCGGGTTATGCACCTCTTCATAACCGAGGAGCGCTTCGCCCGTGATCTCGGGCTCAAGAATATCACGGACAAAATCTTCCATATTTTTACCAGATACGACCAGCTTACCACTCTGATAGCCAACTACGTTGACCTTCTCACCCTTGAAGGCAAAGAGCGAGTAAGCCACATCATAGGGGAACCATGCGCCGCCCACACTTTTCTCTTCCAACAAGTCAGCGAGCTGATCCATCTTCTCATCATCAAGCTTGATGGTATACATCACCTTCTTTTTAGGACCTTCGTCTTCGGCGGGCTTGGATTTCTTTTTCGGCATCTGGACTATATTTGATCCAAAACATAGGATTGGCTGCCTGGAATCAAGACACGAACTCGAAACTTGCCATTTTACCGCCTGGGCTGATCCTATGTAATATGTCTAAACGATACGTAGTCATCATGGCAGGTGGCCGAGGCGAACGCTTTTGGCCAGAGAGCCGCACCGCTCGCCCCAAGCAATTGCTCCCAATTGTTGGCGAAAAGGCAATGCTCGCGCAAACAATCGACCGCCTAGCCGACCTAGTGCCCGCGAAGGACGTATTTGTCATCACGAACGCGGAGCAACGCGATGCCGTGCTGGAAGTTTGCCCAGAGTTAGACCCTAATAAAGTTATCGGCGAACCTGTCGGGCGTGATACCGCCGCAGCCGTCGGCTTAGCCACTTTGCTGGTTCGCCGTGAAGATCCCGAGGCTGTCTTTGCCATGCTGCCCGCGGATGCCGTGATCCACGACGCAGCAGGCCTATGTGCCACGCTCGAAAGCGCCTTCGCTGCAGCCGCAGCTGATCCCGTGCTCGCCACGATCGGCATCACTGCCAGCTTCCCGGCGACAGGTTATGGCTACATCCAGCAAGGCAACACTCGCGGAGACCATGCAGGCAAAGCCGTCTACCAAGTTAAACGCTTCGTCGAAAAGCCCGACCTAGCTACTGCGCAAAGCTACCTTGAAGCGGGGGACTATTTCTGGAACGCTGGCATGTTCATCTGGTCGGTCTCAGCCATCGTTACCGAACTCGAGAATAGCACCCCCACTCTCTGGCAAGCCCTGCAAGCCATCGATCAAGGCCTCGAAGCGGGTCAAGGTATCGACGCGCTCCTCGCGCAACATTACCCAAAGCTAGAAAAAATCTCAGTCGACTACGCGATTATAGAAAAGGCAGACAACGTCGTTATGGTCGAGTCTGGCTTTGATTGGGATGACGTCGGCGAATGGCCAGCGGTCTCCAGGCATTATCCTGCCGACGAATCGGGCAATGTCGTCCGCGGTTCTGCAGAACTAGCCGACTCAAGTGGGAACATCGTCTACTCCCGCGATAAGAAGCACCTCGTCGCCCTACTCGGCGTGGAAGACTTAATTGTAGTCAGAACCGAAGATGCCACCCTCGTCTGCCACAAAGACAAAGCTCAAGAAATCAAAGACCTAGTCAAAAAGATCGGGGAGAAAGCAAGCTACAAGCATCTCACATAATTCTTTCAAATGAACTATCTAGGCATCGATTGGGGAGAGAAGCGTATTGGCCTGGCCTTCGCAGACGAGGTTGGCATCGCCATGCCACTGCCTGCCGCGGTTGCCGCCTCCAAGAAAGAGCGCATGCGCCACATCGAAACGATGCTGACCGAGCGTGAAGCAGAGGAGCTAGTCGTCGGCTACCCACTCAATATGAACGGCACCGCCGGCTTCAAGGCAAAGGAAGTCGATGAATTTATTGGGGAGCTAGAAAAGCGGTTCCGCCTGCCCATCCACCGAATCGATGAGCGTCTTTCTAGCCATTCAGTCGAACAGGGTCTAAAAGGGCAAAAGAAGAAACCCAGCCGCCAAAGTGGCGAAATCGACTCGCGCGCCGCCGCGCTAATCTTACAAGATTTCATCGAAGAACGAAACCTGAATTCCTAGCTTGACCATTAGGACAAGGTTTCGACATCTTCCACAGCTCAGTTTAGCTATCGCGGGTATAGTTTAGAGGTAAAACATCTGCCTTCCACGCAGAGGTCGTCGGTTCGATTCCGTCTACCCGCACCATTAAGATAGGTTCAAGTTCAAAGGAGAGGTGACAGAGTGGCCGATTGTGCATCCCTGGAAAGGATGTGTGGGGGTAACTCCACCGAGGGTTCGAATCCCTCCCTCTCCGCCATTTAAGATACCCCGTCCTTGCACAAGGATTATGACCTAGGAGTCCCTACAAGCCCTTTGCGTTTCTATTTAAGGGCAGAGAAAAGGGGTATGGTTTGGTAAGCGTAGGGAGGGAAATAAGTGCTATTATTTGTTCCTTTAGTCCCAGCCGTTACGGAGCCTAAAGTTTCAACTTGAATGCAATGTAATTTTTTTCTTCATTTATTGAATGAAAATGAAATTAACCTTACTACTGGCATCAATTGTTAGCGTAGTGCTTAATGCCAACCAAACATTCAACATAGTAGAAGGTTCGTTCACCTGGTCAGAGGCTAAAGCGGATGCTGAATCTAGAGGCGGCAGATTAGCGGTTCTCGATACCCAGCAGATGAGGGATGCAGCTAACACTTACCTGCAAAGCCTAGGAACTTGGCCTGTCTTGTGGATTGGCGGAACTGATGAGGTAGTAGAAGGCGATTGGAAATGGATTAATGGCCAGGACGTAGATAATCCACCGTGGGGTGATAATGAACCTGGTGGTAGTGGTGAAGACTATCTAGCTATATGGCATTCTGGTGCTGCATTATCTCAACCTTTACTTTGGTCTGATTGGCCTGGAGGAATAGATTCATCACTCGGTGGCTATACGGGTGCTTACCTACTAGAAACAACGCCACTCAGCTTTACTTTAAACGGTGGCGGCACGGAATACAGCGTGTCAGATTGTGAATCTACTGCAACAGGATCTTTAGACATCCCCAGCACATACAATGGCTTACCCGTGACATCGATTGGGGAAAATGCTTTCAATGGATGCACTAGCCTTAGCAGCATTACGATCCCCAACAGTGTTACGATTATTGGTAGAATGGCTTTTTATGGATGCACAAGTCTTACGAGCTTAAATATAAGCGACAATGTAAATACTATTGAATTTTTTACTTTCTATAATTGCGCCAGTCTAACGAGTATCAACATTTCGGAAAACTTGACCTCTATCGATCCCAGCGCGTTTTACAGGTGTAGCAGTCTCAATGAAATAACTGTAAGTCCACAGAATAGCGCCTACACCTCCCTTGATAATTCTTTATACAACAAAACACTAACCACTCTAATAAGGAGTAGGTCTGATGTAACAGAAATTAGCCTACCCAGCACGGTCACAACTATTGAAATGGATGCTTACGGTGGTTGCCTAGAATTAGTAAGTATTACAATTCCAGATACAATAACCACAATTGGAATTTTCGCTTTTGGTTATTGCAGTAATCTAAGAAGCGTAACTATTCCTGATAGTATAACTATTATCGACAAAGGAGTTTTCGAATACTGTGCTAGTCTAACAAGTTTCAACATCCCAGATGGCGTTACCATCATCGATTCCCAAGCTTTCCAATATTGTACAAGCCTTAACAGCATTACCATACCTGACAGCGTAACTAATATTGGTGGAAACGCTTTTTTAAACTGCTCAGATCTAAATTACATTAGATGCGAAGCAACTACTGCTCCAACTATTGGCCCGGATTGGTGGACTGGAAGTATGGATGGTGCCTTTGGTGGTGTAGCAGCACAAAGTATATCTGTTCCACTAGGTTCAGCACAATCGTATCTTAATGCTGGCGATGGATCCACTTACGATGGGTTGACTGTTTTAACTTATGTCCTCACCTTTGCCCTTAACGCTGGCGGTACGGAATACAGCGTGACTGATTGCAATATTGACGCTTCCGACTCTTTAGACATTCCCAGCACCTACAGAGGCTTACCTGTAACCTCGATTGGAGGTTCCGCTTTCAGTGACTGCTCTAGTCTAACCAGCATTACGATCCCCGACAGCGTGACATCGATTGGAATTAGTGCATTCTATAGATGCACTAGCCTGGTCAGCATTACGATTGGTGACGGTGTTACCTCGATTGGAAATGGTGCGTTCGATAGTTGCTCTAGTCTAACCAGCATTACGATTCCCGACAGCGTGACCTCGATTGGATTTATTGCATTCTATAGATGCTCTAGCCTGACCAGCATTACGATTGGTGACGGTGTTACCTCGATTGGAATTAGTGCGTTCGATAGTTGCTCTAGCCTGACCAGCATAACGATTCCCAGCAGCGTGACCTCAATTGGAAGTGATGCATTCGCTAGCTGCACTAGCCTTGCTAGTGTTAAATTTGAAGGAGACGCTCCGAACTCAGCAGATCAAGCTTTTGATAATATACAGGCTTCCTACATTATTGTAGAAGGTTCAAAAGCTGAATCTTACGGAGGCGACGGCGCAACCTATAGTGGTTTAACAGTCGTCGATACCTCAAAGGTTGCAACGGCTGCAAACCTATATACTAAATCGGCCTACGATACAATTGTAGCCGAAAGAGACGCTAGACCTACACAAGCAGCCTACGATGCAGTTGTTGCAGAAAGAGATGCTAAATTAACTCTAGATGAAGTTAAGGACCTCAGAGCTGGTTCAACGATGATAACAGTAGAAAACGAAACTGCGACTCTTAGTATGGAAATTGAAAAAAGTTCAGACCTTACAAATTGGACCTTTGATAAAACTACAACTGTTGACATCCCAATCGAGGATGGGGTCGGGACTCAGTTCTTCCGCTTCAAAATGGCTGATCCTGATACTACTGTTACAGTCACAGTAGGTGAAGATACAATTGCAGGACGACCAATTGGCGTATTCTATTTTAATGGTGTAGAAAAAGCAGTTCTAGAATTTGAGAAGGGTACTAAATATACCTTTATCCAGAATGATTCATCTAATGCCACCTATGCGTCTATACATCATCCATTGATGTTCAGTACAGG
>PKCJ01000118.1 GCA_002862945.1 Opitutia bacterium
AGCCAACTCAGGTGTGCGCACCATGGTGACAAAATCATACTGCGTCTTCAGTTTGCGATATTCAGGCAAGTAGCGCCCAGCTTGACGCATTAGCCAAATTGGCGGACGATCGACAGCTTGTTGGTGGGTTGCAGCGAGGAAGCGTTGGCGAGGAGTCATTACAGAAGAATTAGGAATTAGGAATTATTTGATCCGCCCAATTTTGTGGTTTTAGATAAACTTTGTAGAGTTCAGCCTCAGGTGAGTTTGCCTCGGGCTTCCAGTCGTAGTCCCATCGAACGAGTGGAGGTAACGACATGAGGATCGATTCAGCGCGCCCATTGGATTGCAAACCGAAGTGGGTGCCTCGATCGTAGATGAGGTTGAATTCGACGTAGCGGCCTCGGCGGTAGAGTTGGAACTGGCGTTGCGCCTCAGTGTAATCGTTGGCTTTGCGACGGGCGACGATAGGCTGGTAGGCAGGCACAAAATGGTCACCGACGGATTGCATAAAAGCGAAAGCTTCTTCAAAGCCGCCCTCGGCGTAGTCGTCAAAAAAGATGCCACCGATCCCGCGCGGCTCTTGGCGGTGGTTAAGGTAAAAATATTCGTCGCAGAGTTGCTTAAACTTTGGGTAGTGCTCTTTGCCGAATGCTTGGCAAGCGATACGGGCGGTTTGGTGCCAATGGATCGCATCTTCGCGTTGGCCGTAGTAGGGCGTGAGATCAAAGCCTCCGCCAAACCACCAGATTGGCTCGCAGTCCTTCGGTTCGGCGTAGAAGTAGCGCACGTTCATGTGCGATGTCGGCACGTGAGGATTGCTCGGATGCACGACAAGCGAAACACCCATCGCGCGAAAGTTAACATCAGCGAGCTGTGGTCGTTTGGCGGTGGCTGAGGCAGGGAGTTGATTACCTAGAACATCTGAAAAATTGATGCCTGCTTTTTCAAAAACGTGACCGCCTTCCATCACGCGGGAGCGCCCACCGCCACCTTCTTCCCGCTTCCAACTATCCTCAAGGAAGATGGCTTTCCCATCTTCGGATTCAAGCGCGCGGCAGATACGATCTTGTAGATCGAGCAGGTAGGCGCGGACTTTTTCTGGTTGTGCGGTTTGCATTGTGAGTGAATCTTGGCTGAGTCGACTGCAAACGACAAGCACTGGAACTAAAAAATGACCAAGTCCCGAAAACTCCCCCAATCAGTGATCATCTTTGGCTGTGGCTACGTTGGCACTGCGCTGGCGAAGCATTTACTTAATCAAGGAGTGAAGGTGGCGGCTTTGACACGTAACACACAAAAGGCGGCATACTTGCGTAAAATGGGAGCGGAACTGAGAACCTCTTACGACCAAGCAACAATCAAGGTTATTGAGGGCGATCTTGATTCGAATGATTGGCATGAGCGATTCGAAGGACGCTATGAGGCAGTTGTCAACTGTGTGAGTTCGGCGGGCGGCGGTCTTGCAGGTTACCAGAGGTCTTACGTGGATGGGCAGCGCTCAATTCTCGAGTGGGCCAAGTCGCAGTCAATTCGTAGTTACGTTTACACAAGTAGTACCTCAGTCTATCCGCAGGATAATGGGGTGCTAATTGACGAAAGCGCTGACACAAGCGGTGCTCCAGCGACAGGTCAGTTGCTTTTAGAATCAGAAGTGATGCTGGCTAAATCCGATATTTTGCCGAAATGGTATGTGCTCCGCCTCGCCGGAATTTACGGGGAAGGACGGCATTTTTTATTGGATCAAATAAGGGAAGCGAAGGGCGAAATTCCTGGCTCAGGCGATTATGCGATGAATATGGTCCATCTCGAAGATATTATTTCAGCGATCTGTGTCGCGCTCTGCGGAGAGGCTGCATCAGATGTTTACAACATTACAGATGATGCCCCGACCATTAAGGCTGATGTGTTGGCCTACCTAGCTGAAGCCATGGAACTCCCCAAACCTGTATTCAACCCAGAGAAAGTCTCCGAGCGTCTCAAACGTCGCGGCGGTCGTATGCCGCACCGCTATGTCAGTAATAAAAAAGCTCGTGAGGTTTTAAAATGGAGCCCTAAATTTTCGAGCTTTCGTGAAGGCTATGCGAGCTTGCTAAATTTGTAGGGCTATTCAAAAAATTCGTACAGACTATTGACAAGTTCACCGCGAGAACGAGCATGGCGCTTCTTCCGGAGAAAGGATCAACAGACACGTTCTCACTATGGTGGCTATAGCTCAGTTGGTTAGAGCATCGGCTTGTGATGCCGAGGGTCGCGGGTTCGAATCCCGTTAGCCACCCCATTTTATGTCTAGTCGTAAGGATTTACCCATAATCGCATAAGAGTAAAGCAGGCTAGCGAAGGACGGTAAACTGTAAGGCTTAATTATGCTCCAGTTTATGGCGAGTTTGAGGCATGGCGTTTGGTGACTCAGCCGCAGATGCACTCATTCTGTAGGCCCAGTATTGCTATCCTCAATGGTCTCGATGAATTCGATTTTGCCGATACGAACAATGCCTCGTTTTTCCTTTTCCCGAATGAAATTTGCATTTACGAGGTTTTCTCCAGAATAAAGGCCTGCGGTTTTAGCTAAGGTGCCGAAGGCTTCTTCGGGCTCAGCACGACCTGTCGGGAGGCTGAGCTGTAGCGTCCAAAGTGGGATCGGCATTTTTCCCCTTTCTGGGCGCTTTCGAATTTCATCAATTGAAATTGCCACCACATTTACAAAATAGCGGTCATACCGACTTGCTTCTTCTAGTTGCTGGCGTTTGAGGGAATAAAGGTGCATGCCGTAGAGTCCAGTGGCTCCGATAATCTTGGCGTTCTCTTTCGCCTTATTTTCCGCTTCGTATTCATCCAAGACCGAGAGCGCGTCAAATGTATCGTCAAAATCATCAGAAAATTCTGTAAAGTAGTCGTCTTCGGGTCCGGAATTTGTTTGGCCCCAGTGAACCACGAGAATGTAGTCTGCTTCCATAGGATCATCTGCGTTGACGTAGTTTTTCTTAGTCAGTTCCTCTTTTAATGCGAAGGCTACTTCCTCAAATAGAATGATATCTTCGGGTTTTTCGTATTCATAGGGATAATATTTTCCTTTGCAGAAGGTATAACTTTCTTCTGCGAACTCTCCATCTGATTTGATAGGTCGAATGTAATTATCCCGGGTGGTGGCTTTGACGAGTATGTCGACCGCTGATAACTGAAAATTCGTAAAAAGTAGCATGAAAGAAAGCAGACAAAGATACTGTTTTGACGAAAATACTTTCATTAGCTTATACTTTTAAAAACAAGATTATGAGTCAAGTCTGGCAGATCTGTGGATTTATCAAAGCCTGCACCATAATATGTGGTTGATAATTAAATTTCCCAAAAATTTTTAGAACACGGGTTAAGGGGATTTTTGTGTGCTTCGCAAATTCTCGACCCTCAGCTATTCGGTAAAGTGTCCTCGGAGCAGAGGCGTCTGTAAAAAAAGCGGCCGCCTCTCGGCGACCGCTTCGTTAATTATTTTGTGCGTCTGATTATTCGGCGGCGGTAGTTTCTCCTTCGGATTCTTCCTTAGCTTCTTTAAGCGCAGCTTTGCGGGACAGACGGACTTTACCCTTTTCGACACCGATGCACTTGACGACCATTTCGTCGCCTAGTTTGCATATATCTTCGGTCTGCTTGACTCGAAAGTCAGCCAGTTCGGAGATGTGTACGAGGCCCTCTTTACCAGGCAAGCACTCGACGAATGCGCCGAAGTCTTTCACGCCGCGAACGATGCCACGGTAGGTCTTGCCGACTTCGATCTCTGCGGTGCAGGCATCAACTTCCAAGATCGCGCGATCCATGGATTCTTTGTCTGTGGCAAAGATGAGGACTTTGCCTTCGTCGTTGATATCGACCTGCGCGCCGGACACCTCGGTGATGCGGCGGATATTTTTACCGCCGGGGCCAATGAGTGCGCCGATTTTATCGGGTGCGATGGAGATGGTGTGGATGCGTGGTGCGTGCTCGCGGAGATCCTTACGGCTCTCTGGCATGTGCTCGGACATGATCGCGAGGATCTTCATGCGAGCATCGCGGTTTTGCTTGATTGCTTCGAGGGCGATGTCGAAGGGCAGACCAGTGATTTTGAGATCGAGCTGGAAACCTGTGATGCCTTCGGGTGTGCCCGCGACCTTGAAGTCCATGTCGCCGAAGTGATCTTCTGCCCCGAGAATGTCGGTCAAAAGAACGCTCTTGATGATCTTGCCGTCCACGTCCTTTTCAGTGACGAGACCCGTGGAGATGCCTGCGCAAGGTGCGGTAATAGGCACGCCTGCATCCATCAGAGAGAGGCAACCACCACAGATAGAAGCCATCGAAGTAGAACCGTTAGAGCTCATCACTTCCGAGACCACGCGGATAGCGTAAGGGAACTCGTCTTCGGGAGGAAGGATGGGCAGGAGAGAACGCTCTGCGAGCGCACCGTGGCCGATTTCGCGTCGACCGGTGAATCCAAAACGACCTGCTTCGCCCGTCGAGAAGGGAGGGAAGTTGTAGTGGAGGATGAAGGATTTGCTCTTAGCGCCGCCTGTGAGGCCATCAATTTCTTGTGTGTCACGGCTAGTGCCGAGTGTCGAGATGACGAGGGCTTGGGTTTCACCGCGGTTGAATACGGCAGAACCGTGAACACGTGGGAGAACACCAGTCTCGCAGGTGATAGTGCGAAGATCGGCCGAGCCGCGACCGTCGACTCGTTTGCCGGTGTCGAGGATATTTTGGCGGTAGAGCTTCTCTTGAATTTCGTCAAAGGCGCGAGCGACGTCGTCACCCATGACGTTTTCGGCACCAATTTTTGCTTCGAGTGCGACTGTAGTTTCCTTGACAATGACTTCGATCGCGAGCTTGCGCTCGGTGTAGCTGTCAAAGTTGAGGGCTTCTTTTACACCTGCTGCCGCGTGCTCTTCACAGAAATCGACAATTTCCTGAGGAGTGACGAGGAGGGGGAAGTCCTTCTTCTTTTTACCAGCAAGTCTCGCGAGCTCGAGTTGAGCTGTGATGATTGGCTGGATGGCTTTTTGACCGTACTCGAGGGCTTCGTAGAAACGCTCGTCAGAGATGAACTCGGCAGAACCTTCGATCATCAACATTTCGGTTTGGGATCCGACGTAGATGAGGTCGAGGTCAGAATCAAGCATTTCGTCGTGGTTAGGGTTGGTGACGAATACGCCATCAATCTGACCAACGCGCACACAACCGACTGGACCATTCCAAGGTATGTCAGAGATTAATGTCGCAGCAGAGGCGGCGTTGACCATGAGGATGTCTGGCTCGTGGAGCTGATCCGTCGCGAGGAGGAGGCCGATGACCTGCACTTCGTTCATGAAGCCCTTTGGAAAGAGCGGACGAAGTGGGCGGTCGCATAAGCGAGATGTGAGAATTTCTTTTTCGGAAGGTTTGCCCTCGCGCTTGAAGTAGCCACCAGGGAATTTACCACCTGCGGAGAATTTCTCGCGGTAGTCTACAGTGAGAGGGAAGAAATCTTGGCCTGGGCGGAGCGAAGATGCAGCAGTGGCGGAAACGAAGAGTTCAGTTTCGCCGGAGCGTATGGTGACAGCACCGCTTGCGAGGCCTGCGAGTGTGCCGGTAGAGATCTCGATATCGAGACCTTCGACTGTTACGTTATGTTTTTGTTTCATTATCTTTGTCTTGGTTTTGCTTTATGCGTATAAGACGACTGTTCGGGGATCGGACCTTACTTGGACGCTCGCGGCTCGAATCGGTCGGGACGCTCGGATGAAAATTTATGGGAGAAGGTTTATGCTTCGATCGGTATTTGTAGATGCGTAATGGCATCAAGCCATACCTACGCAGGTGTCATTTAGATTAAAGTGAAGTTCATTCCTTCAGCTCTTAATCTTACTCCTAATCGTAATCCTCGGATGTTAGGGGGGATTACGATTAAGATTATGATTAAGAATGAAAAAAGGGGGCTTTGAGTTAAGAGAATGCCGGACTCCCACCTGTGAAGTCCGGCATTGTAAAAAAGTAATCCGTTATTTGCGGAGTCCAAGTTTTTCGAGGATCGCAGTGTAGCGATTGAACTCTTTACGCTTAAGGTAGTCGAGGAGCTTACGACGACGTGCAGTCATTGCGATAAGTCCACGGCGTGAGTGAAAGTCCTTACGGTTGACGCGCAAGTGTTCGGTGAGGTGTTTGACGCGAGCTGTGAGAAGTGCGATTTGCACTTCAGACGAACCTGTGTCGCCGTCTTTAAGGCCGAACTCTTTGATGATCGCTTCTTTATCGATTGTAGTGTCCCCTACGGGTGCTGATTTTGCCATTTTGTTTTTAATTGTGTGAATCACGACTTGCGGGCTTCGAGTTGTCGAAACCGTTCAGGCCGCCACTGAGCCGTCTGAACCGTTGAACTCTTCGTATGAAGAGAAGTCGAGGAACGGGCTCTTCTCAGAGCGCGCTCTAACGCTGAAGGGCAGGAAGATGTCGTTTTACGACTGCGGTGCAAGTACAAATGTGAGTATCCAAAACACTGAAATATTGTTTTTTTACTAATTTCGCTCACAGTTCTATCTAAGGTGTGAATGAATGTCTTAATGTTAGCTGGTCGCTTGAAGCTGAAGCGACAAAGCGCGAGCGTGTTCATTAATTTTTATCCCATTGCCAATTAGCCAGTTGCCATTCCGTCAGATCGGGGCTGCCTGTATCGACTGCGATTTTTAAAATTTCTTTGGCTTTAGCAGGATCTCCGTAGGCCCTTTCCCATTGCGCCATCCAAAAGGCGGCGGCGCAAATTTGTTGCCGCGCTTGTTTAGGTGATTTGGCGATTCCTGCCCAATCGAGGACTACTTTGCGATTCGCCATACTATTGTAATATTGTAGCACGGGATCTCCCTGGGTCGCTGTTTGTGAATTTGTAGCTGTATCGCTTACCCGTTTCACTCCAGAGTTGTTTTTATTAAAATCGATCTGCAATAGCCGGGCTAAGTAAATTGCACTCATTTCGGGGTCTCTCGGGATCTCGGCAAGGTATTCAGTAAGTGATTTTGTAGCTCTTTCGGTTTTTCCGATTACGTAGGCGCAGGTCGCGTGGATCAGATCCAGGGTTGAATGGGCGATTAGTTCGCGCGCTGCGATTTGGAGTAAACTTTCGGCCTCCTCAAGGCGGCCAAGTTGCAAGAGGACGAGTCCTTTTTCGTAGCTAAGGACAGGACTCGATGGGATGATTTGATGAGCTTTTGTGTAGTCTGCGAGGGCACCTTCTAGATCGCCGATTTTCCGTAGGAGTGCTCCTCGTAGCCCGAGCACTTCGGCTTGTTCGGAGTCTATTAAGAGCGATTCATTGAATGCGCTCAAGGCCAGAGCCGGTGTCTCGCAGATGAGGTGGGCTCGGCCCAACATTGCCCAGGCCTCAGCATCTGCATTGATGCGATTCAGGGTGATGGCCTCGAGAATCGGGATGGCATCACTCGCGCGATCTGCACGGAGCAGGGTACGGCTTGCGACGAGGGCTTCTTTACTCGACTCAGGGCGGAAACCAGCGTCGATGGCGTCAAGGATGGAAGTAATGGCTTCTTCATGACGGCCGAGTTTTTGGAGGCAAAGCCCGCGATAAAAGAAAAGGTTGCGGCGGAGCAGGTCGGCCTCCTTGGGCAGCGCTTGAATCGCGGCTTCGAATTTAGCTCGTGCGGTGCCGACACGGTTCCGAGCTAGGGCGGCGCGGCCTTCGAGGTAGAGGACGACATCGCGTAGCTCAGGACGCTTGGCTATGGGCTTGATCACAGCTTCTAGCGATTCCCACTGCTCCACACTTGCGTAGAGGGAGGCTAGGGTGATGAGGGCTTCGAAGTTTTCTGGCTGTTGTATGGTGAAGTTTTGCAAATCGGCGATCGCTAGCTCGAAACGGCCGATTTGCGTGAGAAGCCGGGCGCGTAGCAAGCGTAGTGTGTTACGTTGTTGGAGGGCTTCTTTTCCGGTTTGACCTTTGTAGACTGCGATAGCTTGGTCGATTGCAGCGATGGCTTCGTCTTGAGCGCCGTCTTGCAGCTTCGCACGCGCTTTTTCGAGGTAGGCTTCGCTAGTGAGGCGAAGACTGGTGCTGACGGTTTCGAAATCGGTAAGGTAAATTTCTTTAAACGCGATGGCGGCGTCATCCCACTCGCCTTCAGCCATGCGAAGTAGACCGAGCAGTTGCTTGGCCGCTCGAGTATATTCGCTTTCTGGCACCGCTTTTGCGAGGATTTCTTGCATAAGCGCTATGGCTTCATCGCGGCGATCCATATGACCCAGCGCGATAGCTTTAAGCAGAGCGAGCTCGTGGTTTTCGGGGTCAAGCACCATGGCTTGTTCGGCGGCTATTAGTGCTTCTTTAGGCTTACCCTGATCGAGCATAACTCGCGCTTTAAGCGTGAGTGCAGGTAGATAGTCAGGGTCTATGCGGAGCATTTGCTCAACTCCATGTTCCGCGCCCGCGAGATCGCCGATTAAATAGTTGCCCTTAGCGATGCCGTGGTAGAGCTCGGCGAGATTTGTTTTTGGCGCAGCGCTGAGGTATAGGCCGCTAAGGTAGAGAATTAAGGCTACAATATTAGCGCAGAAAGACATTTGATAATCTATTGCTATAAAAAAGGCAGACGACGATTGG
>PKCJ01000063.1 GCA_002862945.1 Opitutia bacterium
CCCGAAGGGCCTGGCTCTACGATCAAAAAACGCATGGACCACCCCGTGGTCAGCGTATCGTGGAACGATGCCACCGCATATGCGGCTTGGGCGGGTAAACGTTTACCTACCGAGGCCGAGTGGGAGGTTGCTGCGCGCGGCAATAATAACTCACAAAACATGTATCCTTGGGGCACAGAACTAGAACCTGGCGGAAAGCACCGGTGCAATGTATGGCAGGGCGATTTTCCAAATAAGAATTTAGCTAACGACGGCTATCGATGGACCGCCCCCGTGAGGGCTTATCGCAAATACGATAATGGCTTTTATAATCTCGTTGGTAACGTCTGGGAGTGGTGCGCCGACCGGTTTCATCCCACCTGGCACGCCAAAGAAAGTGAAGCGACTCGGATGAATCCGAAAGGCCCCGCGAGTGGCGATAGTCGGGTAATGAAAGGCGGTTCTTTCCTTTGTCACCATAGCTATTGTAATCGCTACCGCCTTGGCGCGCGTACGGCCAATACGCCTGACTCTGCTGCGACCAATTTAGGCTTTCGCTGCGCGCGCGATGCCTGAGGCTTGTATCCGATCGAGCGCTCGAAGCTATGACTCATTTCGAAACACGGGCATCCTCCTCTCTCGCTAATCTTTCTTGTTTGCGATCAAGTTTCGATAGGCTTGAACCGATTCGGTCTGAGCGGTAAAGGCATCTCCTAGTCGAAAGGCGTGCTTGTAAACTTTTGTTTCGAGCCCTACTAGGTCGTGCCAGACTTGCACCTGCCCATCGCAATGCATGCCAGCGCCAATTCCAATGACTGGGATTTTTAGCACCTGACTCACCTGCTGAGCGACTGCGTCGGGTATAAGTTCGAGAATGATTCCGACTGCGCCAGCTGCTTCTAGTTGCTGACTCTCTTCGATCAACTGATTAGCCGATTTGTTGTCTTTCGCCTGCATAGCGGGCTTTTCAATGAGCTGCGGCGTAAAGCCAAGGTGCGCCCAGCCATCGACATCGGAACTAGCCAGAGCTACAAATACTTCTGGTTTGAAGCCCTCTACTTTGACCCCATTTACGCCGTCCTGGTGGAGCTGGGCTGCCGCGTCCAATACCATCGGCAGATCGTGAGATGCACAGTAAGGGATGTCGGCTAGCAAGTAAGCACGCTCAATTCCGCGTGCGACGGCACGCACGTGGTGACGCATTTCCTCTAGGCTAAGGTCATTCTGGTGCGCGTAGCCGAGCACATTGGTCGCGAGGCTGTCGCCCACAAAGATCACATCAATCCCGCAGTTATCCTGAATCTTGGCAGTCGGATAGTCGTAGCAAGTCAGCATTGAGATGCCGATTCCGTCTTGTTTGAGTTGCTTGAACTTAGAAGCCTGATTCATGTAAAGAGTTATAGGCAGATTATTTTAGCTACGAATGGCAATTTTTATATCCACTAAAGCACCTGCTAATTACAGAAATAATCTTGTGAATCACAATTTCAAAGCTGAGCTTAATATGATGAATGACGCAGACACACACTTGCAGGAAATCAAAGACCGCGTGCTTGCTTTTGCAAAAGAGCGTGATTGGGAGCAATTCCATGCTCCTAAAAATCTTTCGATGGCGATCGCTGCTGAGGCGGCGGAGTTAATGGAGCATTTCCTGTGGCAGAGCCCAGAGGCATCTCGCAGTGATATGGAAGCTGAGAAGTTGCGCGCGAAAGTCGAAGAAGAGCTGGCTGATGTGTTTATTTTTGCGATCGAATTTGCTAATTTGACAGGCATTGATATCGCCAAAATCATCGATGCTAAGATGAAACGGAACGCCGAAAAATATCCTGTCGAGAAAGCTAAAGGCCGCAGTGATAAATATACGGAGCTATAAGGGTAAGTGACTGAGATACTAAAATAGCTGCGGATCCGAAAACGACTCTTTACGTCGATTTACTAGCCGATTTTTGTGTTGCGACTACTACGCCAGCTTTCGCGGTGCTTGCGGATCCAGTCGAGCAGAGCACGTTCAAAACCTATGTCTTTACCCTGTTTTTCCGACTCTATCCACTTGTGGCGAAGAATCTCTTCTCGCTCCGCTAGAAACTCTTGATACAGGGTCGATCGTTTCGCAAAACTGCGATCAGTAAAGTTATCGGAAGCTAAATCTGGGGTATTTTTATTCTCCTCACTCATTGTTGCAACAAATAGTGCTTAACGAAGAGTGTAGAATACACGTGACTAAAATACTGGCTAGTCTAAAAGCATGAGCAGTCTATTTTTTCACGAGATTGTTAAGTATCTGACGCGCAATTTCCATAAATTCTTGAGCGGCTTTCGATTCTGGGTTGCTGACTACTATGGGGATGCCCTTGTCGCACCCGATGCGAATGTTTGGATCGAGTGGCAGTTGGCCAAGAAGCTCAGTATCGAGGCTCTGCGCGATTTCGCTGCCACCGCCTTCGCCAAAGAGTGCTTGGCGGGTGCCGTCGGCTGTTTCGAGGAAGCTCATATTCTCAACCACACCAATTAGCGGCACGTTGACTTTATCAAACATTCGAGCGCCACGGCGGGCTACATTGCTAGCAGCGGGCTGCGGAGTCGTGACGATGACTGCACCTTCCAAGGGTAGCGTCTGCACTAGGGAAAGCTGTGCGTCTCCCGTGCCGGGAGGTAGATCGACCACGAGTATCTCCAGTTCACCCCAGTTCACATTTTGGGCGAATTGCTGAATCGTCTTCATGATCATGGGGCCGCGCCAGACAACGGGTGTGTCTTGGTCTACCAGAAAACCCATTGACATGGTGCTTACGCCGAAATTCTCGATCGGTATGATCATATCACCCTCGATTTCGGGGCGACCAGCCGCACCGAGCATGAGCGGCACTGAGGGACCGTAAATATCGCAATCCATGATGCCAACTCCCGGTAGACCTTTCTCCTCAAGTAGATGTTGGAGTGCGCAGGCGAGGTTGACGGTGACAGTCGATTTACCGACGCCACCTTTACCACTGGCAACAGCAATGGCGTATTTTACCTTTTGCATGGCTTGGCTAGCGTTGGCTTGCTCGAACGCTTCGCCTGTTGGAGAAGGCTGTTGCTTAGGTTCAGAGACTTCCATCCGTACTTTGACATCCTTGACCCCTTCTAGCGCACCGACGGCAGTTTTTATGTCAGCTGCGATTTGCTCGGGGATCGCAGAGTCCCCCGTCGTAATCTCGATCCCGACTTGGACGTCTTCGCCATTTTGTTCAATTTCACGGACGAGCCCGAAGGAAACGATGTCGCGGCTGAAGCCTGGGAATTTGACGCTTTTTAGGGCTGCTTGAATGTTTTCTGTTTCTGCCATGATTGTTTTATAGCAAATTGAAATACTCAGGGCGCAGTTCAACTCGAAACGTATAAATTCCTGAGTTTGTAGAAATCTACTCACACGATAGATTTTCATTTGCGATTTACGCACGATTCCGACTATTTCTTATCAATGCGGTCAACTCTGCTCTCACCACTATGTATATTCTCATTTTTTTTGGCCTTGCAGTCGATCTTTTCTAATACGATCGAGCTAGAGACCTTGATTCGTAATGATGAAGGTAAATTGGCTATCAGTGTTGATAGTAGTGACTCTAATATATCTAAGCTTGCGCGACGTGCCTTTGCCCTACACGGGGGAATTGTAGTGACGAAACCGATGGACGCTTTGTTTCTTGTTAAGATCGAACCAATTAGCGACTCTTCCGCCTTGCTCACGCTCGGTTCTGGGCAACCTTACGCTGAGCAACTACGCCGCACTTTCTCAGGTCATGACTTACAAAACGCTGTGCTTCGTGCTTGTGACCTAGTGGTTGAGGCGACTTTACAGAGCAAAGGCTTCTTCGCGGGTCGTCTCGCATTCGTCTGTAAAATGAACGGCTTCTCTGAGCTTTATACCAGCGATCTACTCTTTACTCGCATCAGTCCTCTGACCGCCGACCGAGCTTTGATCACCGGACCTAAGTGGTCCCCCGATGGGCGTAGCTTGCTATATACAACTTATTTCAAGAGTGGCTTTCCCGACATTTACAAGATTGATGTGGACTCAAGACGTAAGACTCCAATCGCGACTTTCAAAGGTCTGAACAGCGGGGGCGCCTTCAGCCCAGATGGTCGTCAGATAGCAATGTCACTCTCAGGCACGGGTAATTCCGAGATTTATGTGTCGGATAGCCTTGGTAAAAATATCCGCCGTCTGACGGCGAATAAGAGTCTCGAAACCAGCCCAAGTTGGTCACCCAATGGTCGCCGCTTAGTCTACACCTCTGATGCGCCTGGAAAACCGCAACTCTACGAAATCCCTAGTTCAGGTGGCTCCGCACGTCGTATTCCGACAAATATTAGTAGCTATTGCTCCGAGCCCGACTGGAACCCAGTCGATGAAAACCTGATTGCCTTTACCGCGGCAGTGCGTGGCGGTTTTCAGATCGCACTATACGATGCGAAGAAACGCAGTAGCGAAATCCTCACTGGCGGGGCCTCTTCATTGGAACCGACTTGGCTGCGCGATGGCCGTCACTTAGTATTCACTCAACGCAAAGGAAGCATTATACGCCTCATGCTTTTGGACACTTTGACGAAAGAAGTGAGCGCCTTGCATGCTCCAAGTTTTGGAGAAGCTTCAACTGCGAGTTACGTGTATTAACATGCATAGCCACACGCAGAGCCTTCTTCAGAATATCTACGACAAGGCCTCTCGCAGGAGTAACTCGACCGATGCACTGGCATCGAGCCTAGAAACGGCTTTACGCACTAGCTTATCCGCATCAGCTGGTTTATAGCCGAGTGTGATTAAGCTAGCGACGGCGTCTTGGAAGGTGCTCGGCTCAGCGGATGCTACCACCTCACCTGCTCTTGGTGGGCTGCTAGTTGAAGCGAGACCCATTTTGTCTTTTAATTCAATAACGAGCCGTTCAGCGGTTTTTTTGCCGATACCAGGGCATTTAGAAAGTAAGGCCACATCGGAACTGGCTATGGCACTACGCAATAATTCGGTCGACATGCGGCTGAGCATACTGATGCCAATCTTAGGGCCGATTCCGGAAACCTTTTCGATCAGTAGGCGGTAAAAGTCCCGGTCTTCACGAGTCGCAAAGCCGTAAAGCGTTGCACTGTCTTCACGGTAGACGCTGTGGATATGAAGGCTGCACTCCGCCCCGATCGCGGGCACCTTCTCGGCAGTCGTGATCGGGATATGCACTTCGTAGCCTATTCCGGCTGCCTCGAGCACGACCAGAAGAGGGGTGGATTCGAGAACAGTGCCTTTAATTTGTGCAATCATTATTGCTTTAATCGGTCAAACCAAGGACGTCTTCCATATTGTAGACGCTGGGTACTTTGCCGACTGCCCATTGCGCAGCACGTATGGCACCTTGAGCAAAAATCTTACGGTCGGTCGCGCGATGGGTTAGCTCGATGCGTTCGCCGTCGCCACATAAGTAAACGGTGTGTTCGCCCACAATGTCGCCACCGCGGAGCGCATGCACACCGATCTCTTTACGAGGTCTCGCGCCGACAATGCCCTCGCGACCATGCACAACCTGCTCCTCGTTCAGCGCGTAGCCGTCCTTTAAGATTTCGATTAGTCGCTCTGCAGTGCCGCTGGGCGCATCTTTTTTGTCATGGTGATGCAACTCTAATACTTCGGGCTCGTATTGGTTGCCGAGTATGCCTGCTGCTTTGCGAGTTAGGTAGTTTAGCGTGTTCACGCCGACCGAATAATTGCCCGCCCAGACTACGGGGGTCTTACCTTCGACCGTGCTAAGGATGGCCGCCTTCTCTTCGGCTGTGTGTCCAGTCGTGCCAATTACGAGTGGAATATTTTTTTCAACAGCGAGTTCTGCGATGCTCAGAGTCACTTCGTGAAAGCTGAATTCGATGATCGCCTCACAGGTATCGATGTTGGCACGAGGATCATCGCCTACATCACATGCTGAAACGATTTCTGCATTGTTGTCTTCAGCGATAGCAGCGATGGCAATGCCCATGCGTCCGCGCGCGCCGTTTAGAAGTAGTTTGAGTGGCATAATTATTTAAGCTTAGGTTAGCTCGAGTTCAAATAATAGTGGATCGAGTATGGCGCGAGCTTCGCCGGAGATCTGGCCAAGCGGCAGGCGGACTTCATCCGATTCGATGATACTTGCCTGCTTGAGTGCATATTTGATCGGCACGGGATTCGGGTCGAGAAAGATGCCCCTGAAGAAGGGGAAATACTTGAGGAATGTTGCTCGCGCCGCGGCGAAATCGTTGGCATTTGCTGCGCGCACCATTTCGACGAGAGGCGAAACGACGAGATTCGATGCCACACTGATCACTCCAGTCGCACCTGCCGACATGAAGGGTAGAGTCAGACTATCGTCCCCACTCATTACTGCGTAATCCGGGCCGAGGGCACGCACATATTCGGCGACTTTTTCGCAAGAGCCCTCGGCTGCTTTCATACAGCAAACGTGCGGGTATTTTTCGTAGATACGTGCCGCTACATCAATCGAAATTTCAATGCCGCAACGCGAAGGGATTGAATAAAGAATAATTGGCTTTTCGGTCGCTTCGGCGATTTTGCCAAAGTGTTGCATTAAACCGTCTTGACTCGGCTTGTTGTAGTAGGGCGCTACGACTAGGAATCCGTCGGCTCCTGCTTTTTCTGCTTCACGGGTCAGCGCGACCGCTTCGTGGGTCGAGTTAGAGCCAGTGCCAGCATAGACCGGCACTTTGCCGCCAGCCGCTTTTACAGTGGCGCAAACGACTTCGATGTGCTCGGCTTTATTGAGAGTGGGGGACTCGCCAGTCGTGCCTACAGAGACGAGGCCATTAATGCCGCCATCGAGCTGGTGGGCAACGAGCTTTTCCAAGTCGGCATAAGCGACTTTGCTACCCTTCATCGGTGTTGCTAGCGCGGTAAAAACACCTGAAAATTGTTTTGTCTTCATATTTGGTTCAAAGAGTAATGTGAAATCGATTCCTAGCGAGTGATTTCTCCCTAGCACGAGCATAAGGTTCTATCTATTCAACAGAAAAATTATCTCCTATCAAAAAATTAAAAATGGCAGTTATTAAAACATCCTATGTCCTTCTTGATTATGTAGCTAAAAAGGGAGTCAACGAAGTCCCCATCAAGTCAATCAAGCCTGCCTGCCTTCGATTGAGTAGATTGCTCGGTTCGGTCGAGATGAAGCTTAAGGGCATCTTCTGTGCTAGCGCTTGTATCGCAGCCTAAGCGGTATTTTGGTATTACGAGCATGACGAATTGTCTCATAATCGGTAAAGTTTGGCCAGAGCCTACATCGACAGCCGCTGGCTTACGAATTCTCGACCTGATCAAGGCTTTACAACTTGGCAGCTGGCAGCTGCATTTCGCCTCCGCCGCCCAACGCGGTGAGCATACGCTCGATCTCGAAGCGATTGGCGTTAGGACCCACAAAATCGCGGTCAATGATGCGGCCTTTGATCCATGGGTTGAAGCACTCGCGCCAGAGGTGGTGATTTTTGACCGTTTTATGACCGAAGAGCAGTTTGGCTGGCGTGTCACTCAGCATTGTCCTGAAGCGCTCCGCGTCCTTGATACTAGCGATCTCCATTGCCTACGTCTTGCCCGAGAGCAAGCGCTTAAGAGTGGAGAGGCGCTGAATCTAAAGAATGAAATAGCACTACGCGAAATAGCCGCCATCTATCGCTCCGACCTCACCTTGATGATTTCTGAGTTCGAGATGGAAATCTTGCGCGATGAATTTGGCATCAGCGAAAGCTTACTCGCTTATTGGCCGTTTTTCTTAGAGCTTTCGGATGAGTGTGTGCTCTTTGAAAATCGAAAAGATTTCATTCTCATCGGCAGTTTCCTTCATCCCCCAAACCTAGATGCAGCGCGTTGGTGTAAGGCGAAAATTTGGCCGCTCATTCGCCAACAATTACCCGAATCCGAACTCCACTGTTACGGCTCTTATGGTGATCGCTATGCAGCCGAGCTTCATGCGCCGAAGAATGGATTCCACTTTAAGGGTCGCGCTGAAGACGCGCTGACAACCATGTCGCGTTATCGTGTCAACTTAGCCCCGCTCCGTTACGGCGCAGGATTGAAGGGAAAAGTTTTTGACGGCTTCCAAACGAATACGCCTACGGTCATGACTCCAATCGCCGCCGAGGGTATTTGTATGAACTTGGATTGGGCTCACACCGCGGCCGAAGACTTTGCGACTGCAGCTGTACAGCTTTACCTAGAGCCTGAAGCTTGGCGTATTCGTCAGCTTGAGGAGCGCACACTTTGCCAAGACCGTTTTAATTCCACTCAGTGGGTGTCGCGACTAGCCACGATTATTCAATGCGTAATCGGCGAAAAAGTTCAGCGGCGAAAGCAAAATTTTATCGGCCAAATGCTTCGCCACCATCAGCACCGTAGCACTGAATTTATGAGTCGCTGGATAGAG
>PKCJ01000062.1 GCA_002862945.1 Opitutia bacterium
AAGAACAAATCCGCAGATTGGTAGTAGTCTTCGATTCGAGGTGCTTTCATGGACCAATGACAGCAAAAGATTGTCTTTTCTCAAGTAGGAAATGACTGTGTTCGTGTAAATGAGCCGCCAAATATCAGTGAAGCCCTATCGGCGAGCGTTTCGTCAACCATTACGCACTGCGCATGGTGAATGGGCTACCCGCGAGGGCTTCCTCGTCCGCCTAGAGCAGGAGGGGCGCGTCGGCTACGGTGAAGTCGCGCCTTTGCCTGAATTTGGTAGTGAGACACTGGCCGATGCGATGGCGTTCCTAGAGCAACTTACGATCCAGCCAGAGATGGCTGTCCCGGTAAATCTACCTTGCTGTGCCTTTGCCCTCTCGGCGGCTCAAATTTTTGCAGAGCGAGGAAGTCTCGACCTACTGAAAAATGGAGAGGCATCAAGCCACGGTGCCTCGCGCGTCCCCATCAGTCGGCAAATCGTGCCCCCACGTGACTACTCGGTATCGGCTCTATTACCATCAGGTTCTGCTTCGCTGCGTCTCGCAGCCCAGAAATCAAAAGCTGGCTACTGTAACATGAAGTGGAAGATTGGAATCGATCCCATTGCCAAAGAAATAAGCACAGCTCGCAGTTTATTCGATTCTCTGCCTTCGACCGTTCGCCTTCGATTTGATGCGAACGCCGGGCTCGCCGCGAGCGAGCTAGAACAATGGGTTGAGTTTTTAATCCCTTATCGAGAACGTATTGATTTTATCGAACAGCCGCTAGCCTGTGGGCAGGAGGCGCTGATGAGTGATTACATGGAAGCAAGCGGTCTATGCATTGCTCTCGATGAATCCCTAAACGGGTCGGACCGTGAGCGCTGGCTAAAGCCGAATGCATGGGCGGGAGCATTGGTCATTAAAGCACCGCTCATGGGTGAGCTTTCACAGCAAGCCGATCGGCTTGCTGCCGTGGCCAAGCAAGTGGTGTTCTCATCGGTATTCGAAACAGGCATCGGCTTGGAAAATAGTCTGCGCCTCGCCGATTCATTACCACAATTTTTTCGCCCTATTGGGTATGATACGATGGATGCCTTTAATGATGGGCTCAATAATCTGCAAGCTGCGCCTACGATTTGCACCTCAGATCGCCGCGCATACGATCCAGACCTAATATGGAATTTGATTTAAAGAGCTTAGACCGCGACTGGGTAGAGGGTATCTCTGGCCAAGAACTAATCGCGCGCGTACAATGCCGGGCAAAATCAATTCAAGGGCAGGATCAGCCCTTGGTGATCGATCAAGCAGACCCGTATGATTTCACAATCGAGTTCTTCGCTGCGGTCTCAGCAGGGCGATCGGTCGCTCTAGCTAATCCAAACTGGGGTGCACAGGAGAGGGAGCAATTTGATGCTCTCATTGGGTTCGGCATCGCGTCTTCAGGCAGCGTAATCTCTGGAGCTAAGTGCTCAAATGCGGGTCAACAAGATAAAGTGATACTTGTGCCTACAGGCGGCACAACAAGTGGCATCAAACTCGCTATCCACACTTGGAAAACTCTTGAGGCTGCCTGCAACGGGGTGCAGGAATTTCTCGGGGGTGCTGCTATCGATAGTTGCTGTGTCTTACCGCTTTATCATGTCAGCGGGCTCATGCAATTACTCCGTTCGTATCACTCTGGCGGATACATACGATTTGACGAAGATGAAGTCGAGGGCCGCTGCTTGTCGTATGTGCCTACGCAATTACGGCGTGCTTTACTCGATAAAAAGCGCACTCAGGCATTAAGCACAGCGCGCGTCATCTTTGTGGGGGGTGCATCCATGGCCGAGTCGCTTGCCGAAGAGGTGCGCAAGCTTAAGCTGCCTGTGATGCCTGTCTACGGAATGACTGAGACTGCAGCGATGGTGGCGGCGATTCCAGTCGCTGATTTTCTTACTGACTCGCGAGTGGGTGCCTTGCCAATAGGTGAGACCAAGATCGAGATTGGTTCTTCTGGGCGAATAAGCATACAGAGCCCCTCCCTTTTCAAAGGTTACCATGGGGGTGAACCACTTGACCTCGCGCGAGGTTACTTAAGTGGAGACGCAGGCTACATCGACGAGAACGGGCGGCTTCACGTGACGGGACGGATTGATCGGCTCGTCATTAGCGGCGGCGAGAAGATCGACCCCTGCGAAGTGGAAGATGTGGTGAGCTCAATTGCTGGTGTCGAAGAAGTAATGGCGCTCGGCCTGCCCGATCCCGAGTGGGGGCAAAAGTTGGTAGTTTATTATACGGGGCAGGAGCTAGTGGGCTGGGAAGAACGACTGAAGGAACAGTTGGTGGGTTATAAGCTCCCGAAGGAGATCTTAAGGGTAGACCGTTTACCCCTTGACGAGAAAGGGAAGTTTTTGGGGCCTTCATAAAAGTAGCCCCCTACGCTTGTCATCCCAATCAAGTGCCGCAAATCTTTGAACAATGAATAAAGCTGATATCGTAGATATTCTTGAAGACATTGCGGTCCTTCTTGAACTGAAGGGGGACAACCCCTTTAAGATTCGCGCCTACTCAGGTGGCGCGCGGGTGCTGGAGATGATGGAAGAGGATCTTGGCGATGTGATCGCTGAGGAGCGACTGGACGCTATCAAGGGGATCGGCTCCGCGCTGGTTGATAAGATCAAGACACTTTATGCTACGGGCGAGCTGGAATATTATACCAAGCTCCGCGAGTCTATCGCCCCTGGCTTGATTGAGATGCTCGAGATTCCGGGCCTTGGCGGCAAGAAGGTAAAAAGGCTGCATGATGCGATTGGTGTGGAATCAGTCGATGCATTACAGGCTGCCTGTGAATCGGGTAAAGTCGAAGCGCTCAAAGGATTTGGTAAAAAATCGGCGGAAAAGATCCTTAACGGTATAGCCAATCGTGCGGCCTATGCGAAGCGCCACCATTGGTGGAATGCGCGCGAAGTGGCCGAGCCGATTCTTGAAGGTCTGCGAGGCTTATCACAGGTCGAACGAGCGGAGGCCGCAGGTAGCCTGCGCCGATTGAGAGAGACGGTGGGCGACCTAGACTTCATCGTGGCTTCGGCCGATCCGCAACCGGTCATGGACTGGTTTGTCGAACAGGAAGCGGTGCATGAGGTCACGGCGCATGGGGCTACAAAATCCAGCGTCCGTTTCGAGTCAGGCCTGCAGGCTGACCTACGGGTGGTGCCTGCCGAGCAGTTTGCCTTTGCGCTCCATCATTTTACGGGGTCAAAAGAGCACAATGTGGCCCTGCGGCAACGCGCGCTAGCGCGAGGCTATAGCTTGAGCGAATGGGGCTTGGCGCGGAAGGGAGAAGAGGGAGATCTGCTAACTGAAATTCCTGATTCAATCACGACGGAAAAGAGGCTATTTGAATTTCTTGGGCTTGCAGAAATTCCACCTGAACTACGAGAGGGGCTGGGTGAGATTGACTCAGCTGAGGCACATCAGCTACCGAATTTAGTTACGCCGTCGGATATTCGCGGGGTGTTTCATAATCATACTACCGCTTCGGATGGTCGCAGCACGCTCGAAGAGATGGCGGCGGGTGCGGAGGCACTCTGCTGGGATTATCTCGGTATAGCGGACCACTCAAAGGCAAGCTTTCAGGCCAAGGGCCTCGATGATGCGCGCGTGCTAAAGCAGCTTGAATTAATTCGTGATTTCAATGAATCGGGTGAGTCACCTGTGCACATTTTTTCGGGGATTGAGTGCGACATCTTGCCTGATGGCTCACTGGACCTGGAAGATGCGACGCTGAATCAGCTGGATTACTCAGTGATGTCGGTCCACTCCAGTTTCAGCCAGTCGGAAGAGGAGATGACTGCGCGGGTGATTCGCGCGATTGAGCATCCGGCGACTGTTATGCTTGGTCATCCGACTGGGCGTATCCTACTCAGGCGCGAGCCTTACAAGATCGATCTGCAAAAGGTGATCGATGCAGCGATTGCCAATCGCGTAATCATCGAGATTAATGCCAATCCGCACCGTCTCGACATGGACTGGCGGCTCTGGCGACGGGCCGCGGATCGTGGCCTGATGTGCTCAATTAATCCGGATGCCCACAGTAGGGAAGGCCTGAGTTACTTTGTCGCTGGTGTGAATATTGCTCGTAAGGGCTGGTTAGAGAAGGAGCAAGTGCTCAACAGTCGGGATTGTGCTGGAGTGCGGCACTGGTTTAATCATCGGAAGTGACAGTGTATCTAAGGTCCAGACAAGTTACCTTCTAATAATCAACCGAACCAAACAGATGCCCATAATTCAAATATCCAAGGTTTCTGGCGAAATATCCAATGTCTACATGCGGGGCTTTTTGTATTCTGCACTACGGATGTAGAGTCTCTAGTATACAGCCGCTCAGGAATGAATACTATTTAAATTTAGCGTAATCATTTCAGGAGTTGATGTATCAAAAAAGTTGGCTTAATCGGATACCCTCAAATGTTTATTAAAATAATCTATCGCGCATTTCAACGTACTGGCACTTTTGTAATGGTGTTTTTAACGGCGGTACTCAGCCATGGATCAGATGCTGGATTGGTTGTCGTTTACCCTGAGGAGTATCCAAGAGCCTTGCGAAATCCGCTTAAAGGCTTTCGGCCAGATATGGGCAGAAATATTTCTAGAAGCCGCTTTGTGACTCTAGCTCGTCATTATATTAAGTGGAATGATTTAGAGCAGAAACAGACGGATGATTTAGTGGCAAATATTCGGGCCTACAGCGATGGGAAATGGGCTAAGCTTCGCGGCACAGGGGTAAAAGTAATTCCTCGCGTCTATTTAGATTGGGATCGAGAAATTGGAAATGAGTATTGGCCTAGCGATCTAGAATCTGGCGACTACAGCAGTCCTAAATTTAAGCGGCGGCTTCTTCGCCTGATTGAGGCGCTTGGCCAGTGCTGGGATAGTGATCCCAGGGTAGCTTGGGTTCAGATGGGAATCATCGGTTTTTGGGGAGAACACCATAACCCTCATCCAGATTTAGAAATGCAAAAACTATTGGGAACGGCCTTTGAAAAAGCATTTCATAATAAGCAGGTTCTGGTTCGTCATCCGAATGAATTTGAGGATTTTGAGTTCGGCGTCTACTGGGACTCTTGGGCGCATCAGGAGCAGACTTTCCGGCAAATGCATGGTGCGGGCATTGATCAGCTAAACGCAACTAAAGGTCGCTGGATGACTCACCCTATCGAGGGCGAAGCAGCTTACAATTGGGGGAATTATAAGATCCAACCTGGGGATGATCCGAACGACACATTGTCTGATCCAGAGCACCGCGCCTTCTTTATCGATACCATCCGTAATTTACATTGTAGTGCGCTAGGGTGGATTGCGAATTACGACCAAGCTAAACCAGCAGTCCAAGCTGGAGCCGAGGCGGTGCAGAAGGCGTTTGGATACCGTTTTGTCTTGGAGGAGTTCTCTTTTAGCCCAGTAGTTCGGACCTTGGGTGATCTGAGGATTAAACTTCGGGTCAAAAATACTGGGTCTGCGCCGTTTTATCAAGATTGGCCTGTTCGTTTGAACCTACTGAACCCTGTAAGTCATAGGCTTGTCTGGAGTCAAGAAATAGAGAACGTTGACATTCGCACTTGGCTGCCGGGTGACGATTGGAATGAAAAGTTGGGCCGATACCGTGTTCCAGCTAAAACCTATTCTATAGATACGACAGTCTCGCTTCCTGGGGATTCCAAGGTGCCGGCAGGAGAGTATGTCGTGGCTCTGTCGATTCCTGATCCCGATTTAGAGGAACTTGGCCTACGTTTCGCGATCCAGAATTACTTTGAAGGGGATTTTCATCCGCTAGGCATCGTCGCCTATGGCGTCAACCCGACTGGTCGATTTACTCTTCTGCCTGAATCATTTGCTGACCCGATGGGAGAGTAATGCCCTTGCGGAGTTTAAATTTTTAATCAGTAGCCAATCGAATGATAATCGTATCAAAATCACAATGTTGCAATTGCAGCCGCGTGACTTACAAGGACGACTTTAGGGCAACTGTCGAGCAAGGGAATTCAATCTTAAGAAGCATCGCGATCTTGTTGCTTGTAATGGGAGCCCCTGCGCTTAAGGCAGGCCAGAGCAATACTCCCCCTAATGTGTTGTTCATCGCGATTGATGACATGAACGACTGGACCTCTTATTTGCATGGGCATCCACAGGCGCGAACTCCAAACTTAGATCGACTCGCGAAAAACAGTGTTCGCTTTACTCAGGCCTATTGCAATGCCCCAAGTTGTAATCCATCGCGCGCGTCTGTTATGCTTGGCAAGCACCCGAACTCTACTGGATTTTACAGCAATAAGATTGGCCAGACATCGATCGACCTACGTAAATATTATCCAGATAAATTAACCATTCCTCAGTTCTTCAAACAGCATGGTTACAGCACATTCAGGACTGGTAAAATATATCATTATTGGGGCGACTGGGCAGACATGAAGGTCAAGCAAAAGGACTTATCTTTTGAGGTTCATTCCTGGGGTGGAGGAAAGTCAATCGAGCCATCAACTTATTTATGTGGCATTGATTTTGGCTGGTCCTTCACCAAGGGCGGCAAGCGTTCCTATATGGACTGGGGTGCGATTGATGCCGCGCCTTCGGCATTTGGTGAATATGGCCGAGCTTCTACCATTATAAAAGAAATCAACCGCGAGCACTCCAAGCCATACTTTGCTGCTATCGGGTTTTATCTCCCGCATTTACCCTGGTACTATCCTCAGGAAATTTTGGACGACCCAGAGTTAGCGCATATTAGGGATGTGGCAGACGTGATGCTGCCTAAGGTGCTGACGGATCCTCCCGGTAGGGACTTGCTGGACCTCTCAGATGTGGCAGTAAAGATTGCTAGTGGCGGGCTTCGTCCTCGCTCGCTCGAAGGTTCGAGAACTTACAAGAACTGGCACGATGCCATTACTGGCGAAGATAAATGGAAAGAAGCGGTGCAAGCCTACCTTGCCAGTATCTATTTCGTAGATCAGCAATTGGGAAGAGTTCTGGATGCACTTGAGAAAAGTACGAATGGGGAGCATACGATTATCGTACTCTGGAGCGATCACGGTTGGATGTTGGGAGAGAAGGGAGCCTGGCGCAAGTATCGACCCTGGGAGGATTCGGTGAGAACAAATTTTATAGTCAAGGCCCCTGGAATCTCCGCAGCTGCCATTGAGCAGCCAGTTGAGTTGTTGAGTATATGGCCAACCTTAGCGGAATTGGCGGGCTTGCCCATAAAAGAAGATTTGGATGCTCGTTCGCTCGTGCCATTGATGAAAAATCCCGACATACAATGGGACTTCCCAGTCATCACCGCGCATTTAGATGAGAGTGGCAACGGTGGCTGGCAGTCCATCAGGACGGCGAGGTATCGATATATCAAATACCTAAAGACTGGAGCTGAGGAGCTGTATGATCATTCGAATGATCCGAACGAATGGACAAACTTAATTGATCGTTCACGCTACAAGGCGGTGAGTGAAGAGTTATCTGCATTGGTGCCCGACGCAATGACAGTCTTGGGGAGTTGGGATGCTCCGGACGAAGCGGTTGTCGAACATAATCGGCGGGAGCTTTACTGAAGAGCCGACCAGCTTGATGCAAATATGTATGAGAATTAGAGTGGGGAAGATTTATTTTAAATGCAGTTAAATGTAGCCAGAAAATTATTAAACTAATAATGAAACAAACAAAGAAAATTAGCCGCCGTGTCTTCGTCAGTAAGTCTGCCTCTGCGATCACTGGGATTACTATTTTACCCTCTTATCTCGCGCTCGGTAAGGCCGATGCTCTTGGGAATCTCCCTCCTAGTAAGCGAATCAACCTCGGCTGTCTAGGCATAGGTGGCCGCGGCAAAAAAGTGATCCCTCAGCTCTGCAGTAATGGCGCTGCGAAGCCAGTTGCGTTTTGCGATGTTGATTTTACGCGCGCCGGTAAAGAGGTAATGGATGCATTCCCTGGGATACGCAAGTTTGCCGACTTCCGAGTGATGTTTGATCAAATGGGAGACGATATCGATGCCGTCAGTGTCGTCACGCCTGATCACGTACACTTCGTGCAAACTATTGAGGCCATGCGGCGCGGAAAGCATGTATATGTTGAAAAGCCGCTGACTCATTCCTTTCGGGAAGCTGCGCTGCTAATTCAGGCCGAGAACAGATATGGCGTGGTCACACAAATGGGAAACCAAGGGCATACCTCGCCCGGCGCTTTACAGTTTAAACAGCTACAGCTAGCGGGCGCTATAGACGACATTGTCAAGATCGAAGCATATAAGGACCCTTCGCTCTGGTTCATGGATGCGGCACAACGCATAAATGAATTTCCTAAAGCAGAACCAATCCCAAGTTCACTTAGCTATGACCTCTGGTGCGGCCCCGCTAAAATGATGCCTTACAGCAGGCGCTATCATCCCTTCGACTGGCGCGCATTTTA
>PKCJ01000085.1 GCA_002862945.1 Opitutia bacterium
ACCGCCTCGTCGTCGACGAAGAGGATATGCTCCAAGTGGTTGCTGCCTGGACAGGGATACCACTATCTAAAATGGAAGAGGCCGAGAGTAAGAAACTACTAAATCTCGAAGACGAGCTACAAAACGAAGTGATTGGTCAGACTGTGGCAACAGAGGTCATTTCTAAAGCCCTTCGCCGCTCTCGCGCTGATCTTAAAGACCCTAAACGCCCAATAGGCTCCTTTATGTTTCTTGGACCTACTGGTGTGGGAAAGACACTACTTGCCAAGGTTTTGGCTGAAGAGATGTTTGGCGACAAGGATGCTATCATTCAGATCGATATGTCTGAATACATGGAAAAATTTGCCGTCTCTCGCCTCGTAGGTTCACCTCCTGGCTACGTCGGTTACGAAGAGGGCGGTCAACTGACCGAAGCCGTCCGCCGTAAGCCTTACTCGGTCGTACTTTTCGACGAAATTGAGAAAGCACACCCAGACGTCGTTCAGTTGCTCCTTCAAGTGCTCGAGGAAGGCCGATTAACCGACAGCCTGGGTCGCAAAATCGACTTTCGTAACACCATTTTGATTATGACGTCAAACGTGGGTGCGGACATCCTCCAGCGCAATACTTCAATGGGCTTCGGAATCGAGGGAAATTCCGACAATGAGTATGTAAAAATTCGTGAAAAGATCCTTGACGAGACCAAGCGGGTCTTCAAGCCCGAGTTCCTGAATCGCCTCAACGACCTTGTGATTTTCAAACCACTCGCTCGCGAGGATATGATTCAGATCGTCGATCTGGAACTGCGAAACGTTTCCACTCGCCTTAAAGAACGCAACTTAACATTCGAGTTTTCTAAAGAGTGCAAAGACTTCTTGATCGACAAAGGCTACGACGAGAAATATGGGGCACGACCCCTACGTCGCGCTGTCGAAAAATATTTAGAAGACTCCCTCGCTGAAGCCATACTCTCTGGAGAGATCAAGCCTGGCGAGGTCATTAAGGTCACTGTTGACTCAGAAGCCGAGGGTCTCGAATTTAAGCAGGATCAGCCCGTCTCTTCATAGCGAAAACATTCGTCCCACGCGTCCTCTGGTGCAGTGAGTGTTTTGATCTGAATGGTTTGTTGATTTAATCAAGAATACTTGTAGTGTATTAGACACTACTAGTCTTCTATTGTGGGGTCTATGTCCTATTCCTCAGACAGTGGTGTTTGATCGCATGTCGGTTCATTCCTGAGCCGGGTTGCTTACTACGCCTGAGACTGGCAGAAATAGTTTATTGCTTGCACAGCTGTAAGTTCACCGCCTTCGGCATTGACCTCATTCATGTAGGGAATTTACTATTTAAAAGTGATAGGTTGCGCTTTCGAATTAAACTAAAATCCCCTAAAGCTAACATGACCAGTAATAATTCTTCTATGGAGTCGGTTTCGCATGAGCACCGTAAATTCGTTCCTCCCTCTGATTTTGTCGATGCGGCTCATATTAGTGGTGATCTGGCCTACAGGGCGCTCTACAAGAAAAGTGTTCAAGATCCCGAAGCCTTTTGGGCAGAAGCGGCTGGAAAGCTGCATTGGTTTAAGAAGTGGGACACGGTGCTCGACGACTCTGATGCGCCATTTTTCAAATGGTTTGTTGGAAGCCGCACAAATCTCTCCTACAATTGCCTCGATCGTCACATTGATGCGGGGCGGGGCGATAAAATCGCCATCCACTGGGAGGGCGAACCTGGGGATTCGCGCGACATCAGCTATGCGCAGCTCCATCGGGAGGTTTGCCGCTTGGCTAATGCCTTGAAATCACGCGGTGTGCAAAAGGGCGACCGGATCGCAGTCTATCTACCAATGATTCCTGAGTTGGCTTTTGCTGTCCTAGCTTGTGCGCGTATTGGCGCTGTCCACTCGGTCATTTTTGCGGGCTTTTCAGCCGACTCAATTCGTGACCGCGTGCTCGATAGTGAGACGCGAATGGTTATCACGGCGGACGGTGGCTACCGCCGTGGAAAGATGCTGGAGCTTAAAAGCATTGTTGATGAAGGCGTAGCGAATTGCGACTGCGTGAAGGATGTCATCGTGGTTAAACGAGGCAACGACTATCCGGTTGTTTGTTCGATGGTAGATGGCCGTGACAGATGGTATCATGATCTCGTCGCTCATATGGATGACAATTGCCCCGCCGAGGAAATGGATGCGGAGGATTTGCTGTTCCTGCTTTACACAAGTGGTACGACGGGAAAGCCAAAAGGCATCATGCACACTACAGCAGGTTACCAAGTATTTAGCTACCTTACCTCGAAGTACATTTTTGACCTCAAGCAAGACGATGTTTATTGGTGTACTGCCGATGTGGGTTGGATTACAGGACACACATACATTGTCTATGGCATTATGCAGAACGGCGTCACTCAAGTGATATATGAAGGTGCTCCTAATTATCCTGACGAAGGGCGTTTTTGGGAAATTATTGAAAAGTATAAAGTTTCCATTTTCTACACCGCACCGACTGCGATCCGTGCGTTTATGAAGTGGGGTGATGATTGGGTTACGGGTAAGGATATTTCCTCGCTTCGTCTACTCGGCACAGTTGGCGAACCGATTAACCCAGAAGCTTGGATATGGTATCACAAACTGATTGGTGCAGAGCGTTGTCCGATCGTGGATACCTGGTGGCAGACCGAAACGGGTGGGCACATGCTTTCACCCATGCCGGGTGCGACCGCGACGAAGCCTGGTTGCGCAACAGTTCCTTTCTTTGGGATCGAGCCAGCAATCTTAGCAGATGATGGTAGCGAAGTCGAAGCAGGCACTCTAGCTATCAAGAAACCATGGCCCGGTATGCTGCGTGGTATTTATGGCGATCCACAGCGTTTTAAAGATACCTACTGGTGTAGGTGGGATGGTAAATATTATTTCCCTGGGGACGGTGCACGTCGCGACGCGGATGGCTATATTTGGATTCTGGGTCGTGTGGATGATGTGGTCAACGTATCGGGTCACCGTATCGGCACTGCTGAGTTGGAGAGTGTCTTCGTCGAGCACCAGGACGTGGCCGAATCCGCAGTGGTCGGCATTCCCCACGAGATTAAAGGTCAGGGGCTAGTTGCCTTTGTCACTGTGATTGACGGTCGCGATCAAGACGATCTTCTCCGTAAGGAACTCGTCGCAATGATCGACAAGGGGATCGGGAAGTTTGCTCGGCCTGAACGTGTTCTTTTTTCTTCGGATTTACCTAAAACACGTTCTGGTAAGATTATGCGTAGAATTCTACGTGACATCGCCGAGGGTAAAGAGTTGGGCAATGTAACGACTTTGGCTGATCCAAATGTGGTCGAGGAGTTGCAGAAACAGTATTTGGAGACCTAAAACGAGGCAAATCAACAGCGATACTCGCTTCGTTATCGAGATACATTTCCTAGCTAAATGGGATAATCATTTCGAACCAGTATCACTGCTGTCGACTTCTTTTGGTTTTGCGCTGTGAAGTATATTTTCGAGTTCCAGGCCAGTCATGCTTTTGATGCCTTTGAGCAGTTGCATCAGTGTGAGCAACATAATTACCATGCTTGGGATCGCTATGACTGGCCAACTCCAAGCCATCATTTTACTCACCTCGGAATTAAACGCATCACTGCCACTGGGACTGACTACGATCCAGCGAGCGAGAAAGTAGTTTAAAATACCACTTAGTAAAAAAGAGGCCGCCAGCATCCATGTGCAGCGTACGAGTAAACGATCAAAAGCGCTGACTGAATCGTGCGTGACGAGGGCGGTATGCACCTTATTTACATTAATAAGCTCGGGGTTGTAGAGAAGCGTACGAATGAGGGGATAGGGCGTTTTTAAGGAAACCAGCACTGCAAAGCCTAGTAGAATTGGGATGGCAGCCTCCTTGACCGCGAACCATTCAGTTGGAATCTTTAGGATTCCAATGCCTCCAGTCAAAAGAACACTGATTAAGCCAAGGATCGAAAAAACGTTATACTTCGAGCGTTTAAGATAGTCGTAGAAGAAGTAGCCGACAGGAAAGGCAATCGCAAGGAGAAGCACGCCGACCGCCACATTATCGAAGTAGGGTTCAAGGTGGGAACCGAACCATTGCTTACCTTTGTTGAGTAGCAAGATCGGTAGGATCAAGTTGAAACCTAGGTTCAGGAAAGTATTTTCCTTTCCAGCGTCCTTTTTTTTAGGCGGTTCTGAATTATCAGAAATAGACGAGTTGATGGGTTGCAGATCAGGCATGAGTTCGTTTAGAGTTTTAACGCTCATGTCAAACGCAAGCTCTATTCGTTGTCTTATTACTGCGGGCCCCACCCGTGAGCTAATTGATCCAGTACGTTATATCAGTAATCCTTCGACCGGAAAAATGGGATTTTCTATTGCCCAAGCCGCTATTGATGCGGGTTGGAACGTTGATCTTGTGGCTGGTCCTGTCGATCTAGAAGAACCAATTGGCGCCATCTTCTACCCGGTTATGACTGCTGAAGAAATGCTACATCAGGTAGATGCGCTCTTTGATGCTTGTGATATCCTCATTATGACGGCGGCGGTCAGCGACTTTCGCCCCGTTATTCAGCACACACAGAAAGAAAAGAAGGGTGAGGCTTCCATGAATATCGAGTTTGAACGCAACACGGACATCCTGAAAACTATGTCCGACCGTAAGGCGCACCAGACAGTAGTCGGCTTTGCTGCTGAAACAAAGGATGTGGTCACCTATGCCAAGGAAAAGCTAGCATCTAAGAACCTAGACTTCATTGTAGCTAATGAAGTTGGCAGAGCAGGATCAGGATTTGCTGCGGATTCAAACGAAGTAATTCTCATCGCTGCCGATGGAACTTCCATCAAACTAGGTCCCTCCACTAAGTCAGTTATTGCAGAAGAATTGATACAACTCGTTGCACCCAGGAAATGATGGCTTCTACCTTTAAACTCTTATATTTTAACCTCTCCTAATGAAAAACACTGGACTCGAAAAAATACTTGGGCGGATCGAAGATCTTGATTCAGTAAATTTGGGAATCCTCGTGCAGCGTCTTGCTCGCGAGCGCAAGATGCAGGAGACTGTTTTCAATACGATTCAAGATGGTGTTATTGTAATCGATTCGGATGGAGTGGTGCAATATGCTAACGATGCAGCTCTAGGATTGATTGGCCTCAAGGAAAACGATATCGGTGTCACTAGACTCTGGAAAATGGTGCCTGATTTGGCTAAATCGATCGATCTTGAAGAAGTTGAGGGTAAAAAGAAATCGGCTCCCGTTCTCTCGCGTGAGATAGAACTTAATTACCCCGAGCATCGCGTAGTACGTCTTTACATGGTACCAATCGATGCTCAGGTTGGCCATGATGATAGTGGCGGTTACGTTATCGTTCTGTCCGATGTAACTGAAGAGCGCGTTTCTATGGAGGAGCGGATCGAAAGTGAGCGTATCGATTCTATCGTTCGTTTAGCCGCAGGCGTAGCGCACGAACTTGGAAACCCGCTTAATTCTTTGACGATTCACTTACAGCTAATTGAGCGCAAGATCAAGAAACTAGGTGAGCAGGCAGACGCCGCTAAATTGGCCGAGTCCTTGCTTGTGTGCCAAGGAGAAGTGGAGCGACTTGATGGCATCATTACCCACTTTCTCGAAGCAGTGCGACCTCAGAAGCCCGAGTTAAATGAGCTTGATTTGCTAAGACTCGTTGAGGAAGTGCTGCGCGTGCAGGAGGCAGAATTGAGCGACCGTAAACTCGGTGTAAAAGTCGAGTTTAATGAAGATTTACCCACGATTCTCGGTGACAGCGATCAAATTAAGCAGGTCTTTTTTAATCTAATCAAAAATGCGATGGAAGCCATGCAGCCTAATGGAAGTCTGCGAATCATTGCACGTCGTGACGACGACTACGTTTATCTGCAATTTGTTGATACAGGCGCAGGCATTTCTGGGGAGGATCTTCCCAAGGTTTTTCAAGCCTACTACACGACGAAAAAGGGAGGATACGGCCTTGGCATGATGATTGTTGAGCGCATTATGCGTGCACACGGTGGGCATATCAACATTGAGTCGAGAAAAGAGGCGGGCACTGCCATTACCTTGCAGTTCCCTCAGCAGCATCGGCGAGCAAGGCTTCTTGAGTAAGCAGGGTTTACATATTTTGGTGAGCTTAGATGTATTTCGACTATCTGAGACTAAGTGATTTATTGTTCGTTCAGGAGACGACATTTCGAAAAGGTTGACATTACACAGTCGCGAATTACATCAGTAATATTCTGATGAGTACTGCTCCAAAATATCGAGTTTTGGTTTTGAACCGGTTATGGCAGCCTGTTAATATAGTTGGCGTTGAGCGAGCTTTCAGCCTACTGCTTCAAGACCACGCGCAGGTTATCTACACAGGGGACGAGAATTTCCGTTTGATGGACTCATCTGCTTGGTTGGAATTCTCTCAGGAAGCGTCTCCTGAGGGCAATGAGGCCTGCATTCAGACTGTTCGTTTACGGATAAGAATGCCCAAGGTCCTCCTACTCCGTAGCTATGACAAGTTACCAAGTCAGGAAATTAAATTCACACGGAACAACCTCTTTGAACGCGATGATTATCGCTGTCAATATTGCGGTAATCACTTCGATGCGGTGCATTTAAACATGGACCACGTAATCCCTCGTGATATCGGTGGGCGAACCTCTTGGGAAAATATTGTTACATCATGTATTAAGTGTAATTCACGCAAAGCGAACCGTCTGCCACATCAGGCAAACATGCACCTTATCCGTAAGCCCGAGCGCCCGAAGTGGCGGCCATTTGTTAGTTCTTTGATTGGGCAGAGCTATGACTCGGATTGGGACCATTTTATTAATTTGAAGAAGCCAGCGTAAGTCTTTGATTTCAGATTTAGTCGGCTGCATTCTGAAATCCGCCTAGTCGGAATACCCACTAATACGAATTAAATAGCTAAAGTTTCCCTTCAGTAGCGAAACTAAAACAGCCATAATCCAACAATCGCCAAGATGAGAATCAGTAGGATCACAGAGAGGCTTTTACGTTCTTGGCTGGTCAGTCGCATTTTTCAACATGTAGGCAATTTCACTCCTACGGACAATACTTTTAGTCACTAATATAAGCGGTAATCTTAGTGTTATTCTCACTAATTTCTGATTTCTCGTTTTAATATTAATGACCTATTTATTTACGAAACAGTCTGAGATTGAGTTCTTTAGATGAGTCTATTGAGTTTGAAGTATGAAAATATTTTTCCCCTTACTGTTTACTTTTACGATCTTAACTTGCTTCACTGCTTGTTTAAGTACAACGCCTTACGTAGAGTTCGTTAAAACGGTTAATTTTAGTTCACTAGATACTTTCAGTTATAAACATACGCTCACTACGGGCATGGATTTCCGTAAGTCCGATGAACTCTTACTCGAAGAGCTATCCGAGCAAGTAGTTGTCAGCCAGTTAGAAGAAAGGGGTTTTGAACCTACCGACGTCGACGCTGATTTTTTCGCTGTAGTTAAATGGAAAAAGTCAGTGACTTACTGTGCAAACCCTTTCGACCACATTGATCCCTACAACAAGGTCATCGCTCGCCGAGGTGATCCAAACAGTCGACTTGCATCACGCCTACACCTGACTCTTGAAATCTACGAGAGCAGTACCCGTAATCTTTTTTGGCGAAACGAACTTCCTAACATTTTCGGCGCGCTACAGCTCACGGAAGAGCGAGTTACTGATTCGCTCAAATTAGCGATCAAGAATTTCCCCCAACATATTGTTAAAGACCCGAGCTTGCCGAGGATCCTCTAATCCTGTCACTTTTTTATTATAGGTCTGCAAGGAAGGTGTGAATGGCCATTTTTACGGGATCAGATTGTTCAAGATGGGGCATGTGCGATGCATTTGATACGGAGAAATGGAAGGCGTGAGGTAAGACAGCCTGCATGCGCTGAGCAATTTTTGTGTATTTCGTGTCTTTTTCGCCAGTTATGAGCAGTGCAGGTATAGTCAGTTTGCCTAGTTCTGGCCAGAGATTAGGTGCATTGCCCTGGCCGAATTGGCTTAAACTTTTGGCTAGGCCTCTGCTAGTGTTTTTTAGGCGATTAGCCTGCATGGAGGCCTGCAGATTAGCATTTATGTTCTTTTGGCTACGTATCAGGGGCGTTTCTTGCCAGAATTCTAGGAATGCTGGTATGCCAAGTCGCCCAATGGAATCTGCGAGTTCGGCGTCTGCGATACGACGATTAGCCCGCTCGGTCTCGTTTTCGATACCAGGATTAGCGCTGATCAGGATGAATGCATCCCATACGTCGGGGTGATACGTCGCATGAAGAAGAGCGGCTCTTGCGCCCATCGAATAGCCTAAGAGAATTTTCTGAGCAGTGACTGGTGGCTGATGATGGGTAATTACTTTATTGATGTAA
>PKCJ01000051.1 GCA_002862945.1 Opitutia bacterium
GCTTCGCAGGTCTCCTTAACAGCAGCTTTGTCGGCTACGTCAAGAGCCAGCGATTCGGCTGAATCTCCGCTGGCATTAATCGCCTCAGCAACCCCACCGCAAGAACTTGCCGAACGGCTAATGCAAATTACGTGATGCCCTTTGCTCGCAAGTAACTCCGCGATGCTCTTACCGATGCCACGACCGGCACCAGTTACCAGGGCGATTCTTTTCTCAGTGTTTTCAATCATGTGAGTAAAGTTTCCGACATTTCGTTACTTTGGCGCAAGCCCAATGTGACCACCGAGCAAGATTGACATGCATGCTTTCTCACGACTCTAGTAAGCGCAATGCCCGAACAAGAGCCACAGCGCATACAAAAGCTCATCGCCAATGCAGGTATTTGCTCACGCCGCGAGGCCGAACGCATTATTGTAGATGGTAATGTCCGCGTGAATGGAAAAATTGCCCAGCTTGGCGATAAAGCCACTTTGGAAGACGCAATTTTTGTCAACAACAAGCCGATCCTAAGCAAAGAAGAGCGCTCGATTACGCTTATTATGAATAAACCGAAGGGCACGGTCTGCACAAATTCCGATCCTCACGCGGATCGCACGGTCTTCGACCTCCTGCCGCCCGACCTACAGCGCCAACGCCTTTTTTGCGCAGGACGCCTCGATAAAGATAGTGAAGGCCTACTAGTTATTACCAACGATGGCGACTTGGCCCATCGCCTCACTCACCCTAGTAATCAAGTAGTTAAGCGCTACCGTGTCGTTTTACAGCGTGATTTTAACAAAGCCGACATCCCAAAACTCCTAACGGGCACCGAATACGAAGGCGATTTTCTAAAAGCTGAAAAAGTCATTCCCGCTCCACAAGTAGGAGAAGGCCACCAGCGTCGCCTAGAAGTGCACCTCTACCACGGCAAGAAGCGTGAGGTGCGTCGCCTCTTCGAAGCCAACCGTTACTTTGTTAAAAAACTCGTCCGCCACCAGATTGGTAGTATTATTTTAAAAAATATCCCACGCGGCGGCATCAAGATCCTCAGTAAAAAAGACATTGAGCGCTTATTCGCTTAATCTCTTAGTAGAGGGTAAAAGCCATAGAGTAGCGACTGAGTAACCCTTGCTTGCCAAAAGACAAGCTATTCAGCTAATTTAGAAGCTAAACAAAAACTTCGCTTAACTCTTCATTCTAATGAGAACCATCGCTTGGCGGAGTCATTTTTAACCATGCAAGCAATCAAGACCATCACCTTCACCGTCAACACGACCAAACTCGGAGCTGAAAATGCCGCCCGCCGCCTGGCAAACATAGCCGACTGCGAAGGCGTCCAGACCACAATCCGCAGCGACTATCCGCTCCCAGCCGATGCCCTCGCTGGTCAAGACCTCTGCTGTGCCATCGGCGGTGACGGTACTCTGCTCGGCGTACTTGACGCCGCGCTAGAGTCTGACTGTGCCGTACTTGGCGTTAACATGGGCAAGCTGGGCTTCCTCGCCACCTTTTCCGCCGAAGAGGCCGCCAAAGATTTGTCTAAATTAATTAAAGGTCACTACGAAATCGCCGAGCGTTCCATCCTATCTTGCACCACTAAAAATGGCAAATCCGTTTACGGGCTCAACGACGTCGTACTCAAAGAGACCGACGGCAGCGGCCTCATCCGTTTACGAGTGGCTAGCAACGGCAATCCCGTCTCTGAATATCACTGTGATGGCCTCATCTTTTCCACCCCAACAGGGTCAACTGCTTATAACCTCTCTGCAGGCGGCCCCATTATTGGCTCCCGTGTCAGCGCCATTGCCATGACGCCGATCTGCCCGCATACGCTCGGTAATCGCTCCGTAATTTTTGACAACTCTTCTCAGATCAGCGTTGCCAATCTCGAGCCTGGTCCCTGCCCCCGCATCACCATCGACGGACGCGTTTGCTTTCAATCAGAGGATAATTTCCCCATCGAGATAGCCGTGGCCGACCGCAGCTTCCGTCTCATGCAAAACCCTGATCATAGCCACTTCGCCATCATCCGCGACAAGCTCCGATGGGGTAATCCGACAGTTTAGCAAATCGGCTTTACCGAAAATGTAAAGTGGAGGTTTTTAATGTAAATGTTACTTACTTAATACTTACCATTCCTCACTCCTCAATTCCTTTGAGTATTCTTAAAAACATTCCAGAAAACCAAGCTAAAGCCGCAGAACAAGTCGCCCAGATTCTGAGCGAAACTGGCGGTCGCGCTCTCTTGGTCGGCGGTTGTGTGCGCGACGGCTTGCTTGGCATCCCCGCTAAGGACGTCGATATGGAGGTTTACGGCCTTGATGCCGACGCGGTCGAAGCGGCTCTATCGCCTCACTTTGAACTAGATACCGTAGGTCGCGCCTTTGGTGTGTTCATCCTCAAAGGCCTCGACATTGATATCGCTCTACCTCGACGCGAATCTCGCTTCGGCCCCAAGCACACCGACTTCAAAGTCGAGAGCGACCCGACCATGTCCCCCCAAGAAGCCGCTTCACGCCGAGATTACACTGTCAACGCAATCAGTTGCGATCCATTGACGAGGAAGATGCTTGATCCCTATGACGGCATTGCCGACCTTAAAGCTCGCCGCCTCTGCCACGTCTCCGACGCCTTCTCTGAGGATCCGCTACGCGTGCTACGAGGCATGCAATTCATCGCCCGCTTCAACTTAAAAGCCGCACCCGAGACTGTCGCGCTATGCCAAAAATTAAGCCCTGAGCACCTGCCGATGGAACGCCTTTGGGAGGAGTGGAAAAAACTCATTCTTAAAGGAAATCAAATCGGCAGTGGCCTACGTTTTATCCAAGCCTGCGGTTGGCTACAAAATTTTCCTGAACTTGCCGCCCTCGTCGGCTGTGCACAAGACCCTCAATGGCACCCCGAAGGCGACGTCTGGACACATACCTGCCACTGCCTCGACGTCTATGCAACGAAACGCACAGGTGACGAGTGGGAAGACTTGATCGTCGGTCTTGCCATACTGTGCCACGACATGGGCAAGCCCGACACCACCTACACCGATGAAAATGGCCGTATACGCAGCCCCCGCCACGACGTGCTCGGCGGTCCAATAGCCAAAACTTTCTTAGAGCACATTACCCGACAGAAGAAAATTTTTGAGGAAGTAATCCCCCTCGTCGAGCAGCACATGCGCCCTCTCTCTCTCTATCGCCAAGGCGCGGGAGACTCCGCTATCCGCCGACTTGCCGCACGCGTCAAACGTATCGACCGTCTCGTGCGCGTCGCCCATGCCGACACCTACGGCCGCCCCCCACTCAAACCAGAAGGATTTCCTGAGGGCGAATGGCTTCTCAAAAAGACTGCCGAGCTCACTATCCTAGATAACGCACCCAAGCCCATACTCCGGGGTCGCCACCTTATCGACCTAGGCATCAAGCCGAGCAAAAACTTCGGCAAAATCCTCGACAAAGCCTACGAAGCCCAGCTAGACGGTACCTTCACCGACGAACCTAGGGGGCGTGATTACTTAAAGAAACTCGTTACCGAGATTCTATAATTCTGATTCCAAATTAACACATGAAATCTCTCTACCTCCTCGACGGTATGGCTCTTGCCTATCGTGCGCACTTCGCCCTCATTCGCAGCCCCATTTATACTAGCAAGGGTTTTAACACCTCGGCCATCTTCGGTTTCACCGCCACTCTGATCGAGCTGATCACCAAACAGAAGCCTTCGCACCTCGCAGTTGTCTTCGACACCTCTGCACCGACGGAGCGCCACCGTATCCACCCCGAATATAAGGCCAACCGCGAAGATATGCCCGAGGACCTTTCCGCCGCTATGCCCCACCTCGACCGAGTAGCCGAGGCTTTTGGCATCCCTGTTATCAAACTCGACGGATACGAGGCCGACGATATCATCGGTACCCTCGCTCACCGTGCCGAGGCCGATGGCTTTGACGAAATCTACATGGTCACCCCTGATAAAGACTTCGGCCAACTCGTAACCGAAAAGATCAAAATGTATCGCCCCGGGCGAAAAGGCGACGGTGGAGAAATTCTTGGCATTGACGAGATCAAAGAAAAATGGGGCATCGCCCGCGTCGATCAAGTCATCGATATGCTAGGGCTCTGCGGCGACACCGCCGACAACATTCCTGGTATACCAGGCATCGGCCCAAAGACCGCCGAAAAGCTACTCGCCAAATACGACACCGTCGAAGGCCTACTCGATCATGTCGACGAACTCAAGGGTAAGCAGAAGGAAAAAGTCCACGACAACGCCGACCAGGCCCGTATGTCCAAAGTGCTCGCAACTATACAACTCGACGTGCCCATCGAAGCTAACTGGAAAGCCATCTCGCTAGAACAGCCTGACCAAACGAAGCTTGTTCCCCTCCTTGCTGAATTTGAATTTCGAAGCTTAGGTAAACGCATCTTCGGCGCCAACTTCTCCGCGCAAGAAGCTGCTACGGAGCTCGTACTTATGAGTGAGGACGATGAAAAAACGGGCATTCCGAGTTCTAGCTACGAAGAGTCTTCACCCCAGCTAGATCTCCTTCCTGACATCACCTTTAAAAAGCTAGCTGACGTCAAAACCGACTACCGTATCGTAAAATCAAATGTAGAGTTAGCCGAACTCGTCACCACTCTCATAGCCGCAAAAACCTTCGCATTCGACACCGAGACAACCGCGCTCAACCCCCGTACGGCAACACTTGTCGGCATCTCCTTTTCAACCGAAGCCCACACCGGCTACTGGGTGCCCGCCACCGAGGAATCTCTAGCGGCAGTACGCTCACTCTTTGCCGACGAGTCACTGACTAAGATCGGACACAACTTAAAATTTGACCTCTCCGTACTCGCGGAGAACGACTGCCCAGTCGCAGGGCTCTGCTACGACACCATGCTCGCACATGCACTGATCGACCCCGAGCAAAGGCACAAACTCGACACCCTCTCGGAAGACTTTCTACAATATTCCCCCATTCGATTCAGCGAGTTACTGCCTGACGCTAAAAGGGGTGAAACCGTCGACTACTCGGACTTGGCGGAGCAAGACCTCGCTAACTATGCAATCGAAGACTCCGATGTCACACTTCAGCTATGGCAAATCTTTCAAACAAAGCTCGAAGAGAGCGGTCAGGCCAAAGTATTTTACGAGATTGAGACGCCCCTGCTCCCCGTGCTGGTAGCTATGGAGCGCGAAGGCATACGTCTTTGCGAGACGACACTCGCAGCAACCGGCGAATCCCTTACCGGACACATCGCAGAGCTAGAAGCCTCCATTTACGCAGTCGCTGGTCGTGAGTTTAATCTCAACTCCCCAAAACAACTAGGCGAAGTTTTGTTCGACGAACTCAAGCTAGTCGAAAAGCCTAAAAAGACTAAGACCGGTCAATATGCCACCAATGAACAAGTCCTCTCTAACCTTGCGCCCAAACACAACATTGTGACCGAGCTTTTAGAGTATCGCCAACTAACCAAGCTCAAGAGCACCTATATCGACTCGCTGCCGAACTCTGTCGATCTAGTTACTGGTCGCGTCCACACCCATTATGGCCAAGCACAGACCGCAACGGGTCGACTCTCTTCTAACGATCCTAACCTCCAAAATATCCCCGTTCGCAGCCCCAAAGGCCGCGAGATTCGAAAAGCATTTGTCCCGCGCGAAGGTTGGAAACTACTCGCAGCTGACTATTCGCAGATCGAATTGCGCATCCTTGCGGCCCTGACAGGCGACGTTGGTCTGCTGACCGCGTTCAAAGAAGGCCAAGACATCCACACTGCTACCGCCGCAAAGATCTTTGACGTCGCGCCCGAGGAAGTGACCCGCGAACAACGCAGCACAGCAAAGATGGTTAACTTTGGCATCCCTTACGGCATCTCTGCATTCGGCCTCGCGCAACGTCTCGGCACCGTAAGCAGGACGGAGGCGCAAGAGATTATTGATAGCTACTTCGCTCAATTTCCCGGCATCCCTGGCTACATGGAAGCACAGAAAGAAAGCGCCAAGGAGAAAGGCTACGTCGAGACCCAGTGCGGGCGCCGTCGCCACTTACGCGACATCAAGTCTGGTAACGTCACCATTCGCGCTGCCGCCGAGCGAAACGCCATCAACATGCCAATCCAAGGCACCGCCGCTGACATGATCAAGATCGCAATGGTGCGTATCCATAAGTCTATCCTAGAAAAAAGCCTCGAGAGTCGCATGCTTCTCCAAGTCCACGATGAGCTCATTTTTGACATGGAACCGAGCGAAGAAGCTGAGCTCCATGAGCTAGTAAGCCAAGGTATGATTGGAGCGCTGGAGCTACCCTGCCCCATCGAAATCGAAATTGGATTGGGCGAAAACTGGCTAGAAGCGCACTAATCGTCATGAATACGATACCTGACCTGCGAGCATTTTTGTGCCTCCCTTAGCTCACTAGCGCATAAGGTCCTATGAAGATAACCGGGTCGCAATCGGCCCAAGCCTATCAAGTCGCCTTCGCCAAAAACTAATCAGCTCAAAACCAAAAAAGATTTAAGTAATTAGTCTCGCGCTCTGAGGCTCCACGAGTAGTGTAAGCACCATGAGAAGCGGAAACCCAACTCTATCAGCAAACACATTTCAAGAGCGCTGCCTGGACGGCAACGCTATGACCTTGAATGGGACAGTGCATAAGACTTCACTTTTGCTCATCGGCCTCATCGCGACGGCAACAATCACTTGGCGTCGTACGATGCTCACAGAGGATCCTTCAACTCTGTATCCCTACTTAACTGCGGGTGTGATCGGGGGACTAGTGGTCGGACTTATTACCGTGTTCAAAAAGGAATGGTCGCCCGTAACAGCTCCACTGTATTGCGTGCTCGAAGGCCTTTTTCTGGGCATCCTCTCGGCCATCTTCGAACAGATGTTCCCCGGTATCGTTTTGCAGGCTGTATTACTCACCTTTGGAACCCTCGCCACACTACTCTTAGCTTATCAAACTGGCTTAATTAAAGCGACCGAGAATTTTAAACTGGGCGTAACGGCGGCCACGGGCGGAATAATGATGATTTACCTCATAAACTTTGTAATGAGTTTCTTCGGTAGCGGCATCCCCTATATTCACGAGAGTGGCACCTTCGGCATTCTTTTTAGTCTCTTCGTTGTAGTGATCGCGGCACTCAATCTTGTATTAGACTTCGACTTTATTGAAAATGGCGTGGAACAGAAGGCACCAAAATATATGGAATGGTATGCTGCCTTTGGTCTACTCGTGACACTAATCTGGCTCTACCTTGAGATACTGCGTTTGCTAGCGAAGATGCGTAGCAAATAGTTAGATTCAGCCTTCGAAAAAACAACCGTGATCGGGACTAGCGGAGTTTAGAGAGACAAAATTGGGCCATGCCGACTACAGTTCGCAGGGCGCGATGATACTTGACCCCAAAAATTAATGACTCTAACGAAAGCATTCTTCCTATTCACATATGGACTATTGCCACTTGCCGGGCTCGCGCATTCTGGCGAATTTCATTTAAATTTAATTCCCGCCAGGCAGACCCTTGAAATCGCACCCCAATGCAAGATCGAGATAGAAGGCGACAAGCGCATCATAAAGTCCAACGGCATTCCAGACCACGAAGTTGGACGATTCCCTAATCGAGGTAATCCGAACGGCATCCAAGCGCAAAATTATCACTACGAAGTAGCACTCAAACCCCAAGTTGCTAGAGAGGCCGTTGTGCTAGTGCGCCAGCCATTCGGTATCGCGCTGAACGGTGTGCTATTAGATCCTGGCACCGCCGAATTTTTTCAACGTGATCGTAATTCCGAGTGGAATTACGAGGCGCTAAGCGGAGCAGTCAAACTGGGACTCGATCAGAATCATGCCCACGTACAGCCGAATGGAGCCTATCACTATCACGGCTTACCAAGTAAACTTTTCGAAATGCTCTCGGGCGGAGAGCAAGTTATGACCCTCATCGGTTGGGCTGCGGATGGCTTTCCTATCTATGGCTTATACGGAACAAAAGACCCGCTAGATGCAGGCAGTGAAATCGTCGAATTGAAGTCGAGCTATCGAATTAAAGCAGGCTCACGCCCGACTGGTAGCGACTCTCCAAAAGGCGACTACGACGGCAGCTTCACCATTGACTACGAATACGTAGCGAGCAGTGGCGATCTAGATGAGTGCGGCGGTCGCTTTGGTGTGACTCCCGAATTTACCCAAGGCACTTATTACTATGTGCTGACCGAGGACTTCCCCTTTATCCCACGTATGTTTAAGGGTGAGCCCGACCCAAGTTTTGAACGCCGGCGGCATAGACGCCGGCCATACGAAGACTCAGACGATCAAGACCACCCAAATCGCGGTAGCAGTCGTGG
>PKCJ01000035.1 GCA_002862945.1 Opitutia bacterium
GAAGAGACCAATCAGAATGTTAGGCCATCGGATTAGATCATCACTTAAGCCCGCGATTGCTTCGCTACGACCGATTTGTGTCGTACTCATAGCTATGTTTGGTGGCTTTCCTGCGTCGGCACAAGAAAACATATCTACCTTACAAGAGGTCCTCGCGCGAGGGCAAGCGGCGCTTGCGGCGGGTGATTATGCGACTGCTTTTAAAGCCTTTGAAACGATCCAGACCACTTTCAGCCGTGAGCCAGAAGTGTCCCAGCGTGTTTTCCAGATTACTATTATGCCGCTGCATGGCTATGCCGCTCTACTTTGCGAGGAGACAAATAGGGCGATCCAACTCTTCGAAAAATTTGTCGATGAATTCCCAGAGGATCGTAGTCGTGTCAGTTTTGTGCTCTTCAACCTCGCTCGTGCTTACTCAGAGATCAGCGCAGTCGATAAGGCGATCGATACTTATAAGCGATTTATCGCGCTCGATCCAAATCGAGCAGAGGCCGCTCTGGCCACTTTGGAAGCTGTGCGGTTAATGTTTGAAACAGGCCGCGACGATGAGGCCTTCACAACACTTGACAATGTCTATGCCAACCAACGCGAAGGCGTCCTGCGCACGAAAGCCCGGCTCATGGCGCTGCAAAAAGCCTTAGACCTCAGTCGTAGCGATCAAGCGCGCGAATACATGCTCAACTCGGACTGGTCAGTCGATCAAATGCCCGAACTCGCGGTGCTGGCTTTTGCCGCGCTCGAGATGGGGCATCAACTGCTTGCCTCCGGAGACTATGTCGATGCGGTCGAATGCTACCGCCTCGTACCGCCTTACGCACAGCTCATTAACGCTCAGGAGCGCCGCCTCTACGAAACCAAGACTCGCTTCGAATCACGGCGCCAAAACGTAGGGCTCTACCAAGGCGGTCAATTTTGGACTCAGTTTTATACCCGTCTAATCGCGCGCATGGAGGCGCAACTTAAAGGTCTGCGTGAGGCGGATGACTATTCGCCCGCGCTTTACCTTGCATTCGGTCAGGCTTATCTACTCGCCGAGCGCCCGCGTGAAGCATGGATACTTTTCGAGCACTTAGCGCGCGATCCCGAACTGTCCAAACAACAACAATCAGAGGCCCACTACCGCTGGATCCTCGCAGCCATCGAAGTCGGCGTTTGGGAAGACGCCTACCGGATCGCCAAAGGCTTTGGTCGCCGTTTTCCCGATTCCCCACTCGTCCCTAACGCGCTCTACCTACTCGGCACCGCCTACCAAGAAGCAGGTGAGTATCCCGATGCGATCAAGGTCTTCACTACTTTCCTTGAAAACCACGACCAGCACGACTTAGCACCCCGCACTCTTTTTCTAAGAGGCTTCAATCATAACTTTATGAATCAGCCAGTGGAGGCGCGGGCGGACTTCGAATCTTTCATTGCCCGCTACCCACGTCATCAACTTTCAAAAGAAGCACGTCTTTGGCGGGCGCTCAGCTTCTTCGCCGAGCGCGACTACGCGACGGCACTCGAAGCCCTCAAACTGCTAGCGCCTATGGTCAAAGGTGGACGCCTCGAGCCAGAGGTCGCCTACCGCATAGCATCGACTTGCTATGCTATGCGCGACTACGAATTGGCGCTCAGTTCGATCAATGCTTACCTCAATAAATATCCTCAACACACGCGCACCGACGAAGCCCGCGTGCTTCTCGGTGATATCGAAATGGGGCGGGGTGAGCTAGCGACCGCACGAGCGATCTTTACGCAGATCAGCCCCAATGCTGGGCACCTTTTCGTCTATTCTGCCTTTCAAGCAGGTAAGATCCTACGCGCGGTGGCTGGGGCCGCCGAAAATAAAGTGGCCCGTGAGCGCTTACTAAGTAGCCACATTGAACACTTCCAAAATTACCTCGATCGCGAGGACCTGCCCCTTAAAGGCAGGATCAGCGAAGCCCTCTACTGGGTCGGTTGGACCCATGTCGAGCGCGGTGACGAAGATCTTGCGCGCAAGATCTTTGAACAAGCGCTCAGCCTCTACGGCGACGATATCGATTCGGGCGACGTGCCGACCATTATCGATGCTTACGTGCGCATCGAAAAACGCCTCCTTGGGGTGGGTAAGAAAGAGCGCGAAGCACGTCTCAAATCGTGGATCGAAGAAGAAAAAGCCAAGGCCCAGCAAGCCGACCGCCTGACCTACCTTGCACGCCTCAGCCTCTACCTTCAATCGATGGTGCCGCCCGAGAATCCGACCAACTACATCTTTGAAATTGTTGAACAAGTGCCTATTGAACGCATCGACGCTGAAGGGCTTGGCAAGATTGCGGCTGGTCTCGTAGAGAAATACCCGCGAGTGGCAGAAGACTATTTGACCCGCTTGGAGGATGAATACCCCGATAGCATTCATCGCAGTTACGCCTACTACGCTCGAGCCCAACTATTCAGCCAGGCTGGAGAATACGAAGAAGCTCGCTGGCAACTGGCGCGGTTCCGCGGGGAAAGCCCGATGCACCCGCTGGCGATCAAAGTCTCACTCGATTACGCCAACACCCTTACTCAAACGGGCGAATACGACGAAGCGCAAAGCGTGCTCGAAGACTTGCTACGCCTCCGCACTGCCAAAGGTCGCCCCCATGCAAATGCTCTGCTCGCACTCAGTCGAAATGCCGAAGCCGCGGGCGAGCTTAAGCGCGCCGTGCCCTATGCCCAACGAGTTTACAATGTCTACCGTGGCTATCCCGAGATCGCAGCCGAGGCCTATTGGATGAGTGCCCAACAGTTTGAACGACTGGGCGATTTAGTCATCGCCTACAAAACGCTCGACGAAATGCTCTCCAATCCAAAGATCGCCAAGCTACCCATCGCGGCAATGGCCGAGACCAAACGTAGCGCCCTTTTCGATGCCCTGCCAGAAGGTGCTCTTGATGAGGCCGCCATCGAAACAGCTGCAAACAACCCGGAGGTAAGCGAGTGAAAACACCCCCGCGTAGATCTTTTCATTCACTTATTGCAAAGCCGCGACTTTTGCTCACGGCGCTTCTACTCGCGGCGACCCAAGTCAGCGCCCAGCTATCGCCAACTTTGAGCGAAATCCGCGCCACCTTGCAAGAACCTGTCACCATCGTCCTTGAAGGGGGCAACCAGCAGACTGGCCAAATCACTAGCTGGGACGAGTCGCTGCTAAGAATTGAAGTCTCCCTCGGCGGAGGCACCGCAGAGCTCACATTCCCCGCCGAAGACATACGCAGCATCCGCTTCCCCGGAGCCGAGTATAAGCGCACACTCTACGAGTGGAAAAACGATCCTGAACGCGCCGAGGATGCCCTCGCGCTCTACCGGGCCTACTACCAACAACAAGGTGCCTACCTGAGCCTCTTGAGCCAGCGCGAGCTCAGCCTCTTTATCGACTACGCCGACTTTGCCCTCGCACAAAACGAGCCGCTCAAAGCAGTCGCCACCATCGACATAATCAGCCCCTATATTGAAGACGAGGCCGTCCTCAAGCAACTCAAAGAAAACCTCCTTCTCGGATTCTTTCAAGGCGGCATGCGCGAAGAGGCCGAAGTAGAAGCACGCAAATGGATCAAAGAAGCTGAGCCTGCGGGTTTCTCAGCACTTGGCTGGCGTCTCCTCGCCGAGATTAATTTCGAACAAGAGGAATATGAGAATGCCTTTTGGACAGCCATGCACCCCATTGCCTTTTCCAATCAGATGACCATGCTGCATCTCGATGTCTGTTATGCGCTCGCGATCCTCGCCGCCGAAGAACTACGCTTGAAGGAAGAGCCTCTGCAACTAGCCGCCGAAATGCGCGATCGTGGCTTGGCATGGCCTGACTATGTCGTGATGCTCAATGGTAAAGCACCCGAATACTTGACCGCAGAAAACACGGAGGCAGAAACAACAGCAAAAACCACTATTATTGAACAAAAGCCTCTGCAAAGCCCCTCGCCGATCGATCCCATTGAATCCCTCCCTACTCGAATCTATAACTAATCCAAATACAGCAACACAGCCACTTTTTAAACCACCACGAACCATGCGAAATCGAATCATCACCACCTCCTCAGCCAGCCTGATCCTTGGCTTACTCGCCGTCAGCTCCATCTACGCACAAGATGCTGCTGAAGCCGCAGACGCCACTCAAAACACCTCCCTCTTCAGCCTCTTGCAGCAAGGTGGCTGGGCGATGTTTCCACTCGGCCTGACCGCGCTCTTCATGTTCTTTCTGATTTTCTATTGCTGGAAAGAGACTGTCGGTCGCCGCTTCGTTCCCGTCGCGAGCATCGGCTCGCTTTCCGAAGCTCTGAGTAAACGCGATCTACCTCAAGTTTACAACCTCTGCCAAGCCGCACCCACCGTGCTCACCCGGTGCCTCAGTAATGCACTTAGCAAGTCGCGCCCCGCGCAAGCCGACGGTAACAAAGAAAAAATCGAAGCCTCCTATATGGATTCGATCGAAAGTGAAGACGGTGGCATTAGCCAATGGATTAATTATCTCAACGTCGTGGCGGCCGTCGCCCCCATGATTGGTTTGCTCGGCACCGTCAGCGGTATGATAAGCGCCTTCCAGACCATTGGTCAGGTCGGCATGGGCGATCCCTCAGCTCTTGCAGAAGACATTGGCGAGGCTCTCATCACCACCGCGACCGGCCTCACCATCGGTATCCCCGCCATGATCGCCTACTTCGTCTTCCGTAACCGCCTCAACGCCGAGATCCTCCGAACAGTTGAAACAGGTGGCGATTTAATCGACAGCTTCGTCGAACAATCCACCTATGCCGTTACCCAGCCCGCTGCCGAACCGGCCGCCGAATAAGTTCCCTCACGATTGCGCACTCATAAATGGAACTTGAACCCACGCTGACAGGCCGCTACCGCGCCAAAATTAAGGGAGTCGATCGCGCCAAGCGCAGGTCACGCCTGTCCTCGCTCCTGCAAGCAGTGTTCGTCATCGCGGTCTTCTTATTAACCGCCCGTTCTGTCACCGTACTCGTCCTGAGCCTCCGCGAAGAGCCAGTCTTTACCGCGCCCAAGACCATTTATCTGCCCCAACGGGAGCTTGAGCATCAGATGGCCGTGGCCGAATTCCAAAACGCCGCCGCCACACCCGCCACTATTCCGGCGCTGACCACAGAGAGCCTCTTGGCTACCATGCCGGCGCTCCCACAAATCCCCAATGTCGATTTCAAACCCGTCGAAAACGAGGCCATGATCTCCGAATCCGATGCCCTCTTCGGTCAGTCCGGCCTCATGGGTGCCCTCGGCCAGCTCAGTTCGCAGACCTCAAGCATCTCCTTCCTCGGGATTACCGAAGAAGCCTCTCGCTTCATAATTATTATGGATACCTCCGCAAGTGTACTTAATAGCGTGACCGCCGCTGGTGTCAGCATGGAGGAGATTCGCGACGAAGCCAAAAAACTCATCACCCGGCTTAATGCCAACACACTCTTTGGCTTTATCCAGCACTCGCGAAACTATGACCCCTTTCAAAACCGCCTCATTCCTGCCACCGTAAACAATAAGGATCTGGCGCTCAAATGGCTCGACACTAATTTCCGCACTGACGGTTCAGGCAGCGGCTGGCGCTCGGGCCCAGCAGTTGAAGGCGATATCAATGGTCTGCTCACCATACTCAACTTCGCCTTCAAGATGGAACCCGACGTCATCTTCCTCATCTCAGATGGGGGCTACTTTGCTAACACCGCCAGTGGCGGGCAGCGGCCCATACCCTTATCTGACGCGCTCAGCCTCATCCGAAGCCGCCAAAAAACCCTCAAAGCAGACGTCCGCATCCACGCCATCCACTTTCCCGACCCGCGTGAGATCAACGACGAGCGAATCGGCGGCGGCATGCGCACTGTCGCTTCCCGCAACGGTGGTAAATATAGAAAGATTGGGCGCTAGTATGCGAAAACTAAAACGCAGAAACCAAGAGCCGGAAAATTTCCAGATGGCGCCGATGATCGACATGGTCTTCCTTCTGCTTGTTTTTTTCATGACGGTGGCTTCCGTCGCCAAAAGCCAAAAAGTCGTCGAGCTCGATCTGCCCGAGTCCGAAGAGAGTAAGATCCCTGAAGACGCCAGCGACCGCGGCATTCTCTCCGTCGATGCCGAGGGTAATTTCTACATCGGCGACCAAATTCGCAGCCTCGAAGAGGTCATAGCTGCCATCAGATCCAGCATCCGAACTAATCCTGAGCTCCGCGTCCAAGTCCGCGCCGACCAAAACACGGAGTACGAATCCATTCGCAAACTCCTCAAGACCGCCGCCGAAGCCGGAGCCTACGAGATCATCTATGCCACCTACGAATCGCGCTAGTAGATTTGGATGACTAATTACTAATGAATCATAGCGAATCAGACCCAGCTTCCAAATCTGCCATCCGATAATGAGACGCCTCAGGAAAAAACCACAAGACAAGCCGGAAATCCCGATCGCACCGCTGATCGATGCCGTTTTCCTACTCTTGATCTATTTCATGGTCACCTCTTCGCTGGAAAAGCAAGAGGCCGATATTTCCTTTGAGCTACCCGGCACAGTTGAACAAGAGGAGCCGGTCGAGTTACCCGACGAACAAATCATCGAAATCCGCGAAGATGGGCAAATTGTAGTGAATGAATACAACTACGACGCCCCAGGCGCGAAGCGACTGATTCAACTCCAAGCCATGCTCACCCGGCTGCAGGAAGCGAGCGTCGCCAATAAGACCACCACACAAGTCACCATTTCACCCGACCAAAAGACCAAGCATGCCATCATCATTCGCGTGATGGACGCTGTATCCGCCGCCGGCATAACTGGAGTTAACTTTGCGATCGAACTCGAATAGGGTGAATTCTTTAAAAAAAATGAGTAATTTGTGCATTAATCACTGCTAAACCCCCCGTTTAACAGTAAAATTGATTGTAAACGAAAAAAATGCTGGAAATGCAGGTTAAAATCTAACATTCATAAAAGTGGCAAATAAATTGCTTAAGCCATGTAAGTTAAAGTATGTGCATAAAATTTCAGCTTTGCATGACCTTAACAATAAAGTCTTATTTCTGTAACGCTGGCCCATTAACATAAACACTCATTATCAAATTTAAATTGCTTCATAATCTAAACCTCAACTCATATGGAAATTAAAAATCTACTTTCAACATTTATGGCATCTGCAATACTGGTTGGATTTGCTTCACCAGCAACTGCACAGACAGCTGAATTCAGTGAAGATTTTGGCACGATCGTCAGCGGGACAACGATTACCACTAGTAACACAAATTTAACTTACGTTCGTAAAGGTTCAGGTGCGCCAAACATAA
>PKCJ01000031.1 GCA_002862945.1 Opitutia bacterium
CGTATCGCGCTGGGCGACAAGGCCCAGTATATCCTTGAGATCAAAGAGACTGACACTAGCCGACAGCCAGAAATAGAGAGTGTTACCAGCCTACCCATCCCGCAATCTGGCGGCTTAGACTTAACAAACGGTCGCACTTCAACCAGTCAGCAGACCAGTATCATCAATGGCGCGCGAGAATACAGCGTCACGCAACAGCTCATCATTGATGCCGATGCCCCTCGCATCGGCACCTTTACTCTCCCTACTTACGTTTTTCAATACAAGGGGCAAACGCTCCGCGCTCCCGCTGCCATACTTCAGGTCGTCGAACGCGCGGCCGACGCGGGACCGACCACCGACGAGCTGATTTTCCTAAAAGCCGATACGCCCGATCAACTCTATATCGGTCAGACGGCCACTCTTCAGCTCAAACTCTACATAGCAACAAATGTCCGCCTCTCGAGTCTCAGCAGCTTCAATCGAAGTGCTGATGGCTTCACCATCAGTGAATTACCTGGCAGCCAGGAGACTTCCGAGATCGTCAATGGTCGAAGCTACCGCGTGCTCAACTCGACGCTGAGCATCACGCCAATTCAAACAGGCCCACAAGATTTAAATTTTCAATGCACTGTATCCGCAAGCCTACCAGGGCAGAACAATCGCTCTCGCGATCCACTCGGAGGGCGAGGCTTCGGTAGTAGCCTCTTCGACGACTTTTTTACTCGCTCTGAGCGCCTAAACCTTAAAACGAAGCCAAAAACGGTCGAAGTACTCGCGCTTCCAACAAATGACGAGCCTGCCAGTTTTACTGGAGCAATTGGTGACTTTGCCATGCAGGTCTACACCGACCGCAATCAGACCAAAGAAGGCGAGCCTATCATGCTATCGGTTGAAATCTCTGGGAGCGGAAACTTTGACCGTATCAATGGCCCCACTATTCCAGAAACAGCCCAATGGCGTAGTTACGAGCCCGAGTCGAACTTCCAATCACGTTCTGGCGGCAGCGCCCTGCTTGGCACTAAACGCTTCGACTATGTAATGATCCCGAAGCAAGCGGGTATCCTAGAAATTCCTGAGATACGCTTCGCTTACTTCGAACCTGAAACACAGCGCTACACCCAGCTCAGTTCACCGGCCATTGAAATTGAGGTCAGTCCTTCAGATCGTCCCGCCGCACCACCTGGAAAGGGTATGCAGACTGCGCCGCCACCGAGCATGGAAATACTTCCCCTCCAACAAGAACTTACTGTGGAGGAAGCTCTCCTCACGCTCGACTACCTCCCTAGCTCCAGTCACCAGACGAGCCATTGGAACAACCCCCGATTCTGGTCGATTAACGCGCTCATCGCCGTCGGCTTTGTCACCATTGGTCTCGTGCTAAGGCGCAAGCGTCGACTCAAAGAAGATCTTACTTATGCCGACCAACAATCGGCCAAGCGGGAATTACGCACGACCAAAGCAGCCGCCCAGCAAGCTAAAGTGGCAGACGACTTTTACGCCCAAGCCCAAAACGCCATACGCCTAGCCGTGACCTATCGATCGGGCGAAAACCACCGCACAGCAAATATCGACACACTCTGCGCGGCTATGTTAAAAACAGGCCTAAGCGAGCAAGCAATCTCACAAACCAGCAGACTCTTCGCTACAGCAGACGCTCTACGCTTCGCAGGTAAGAAATCGAACGGCGATCTCGATAAAGCCAAGTCAGAACTAGAAGGGATTTTGAGAGCACTATGAATTTCCTAACACAAATAGTTCACTTCGCTGAAGTCCCACCTTTAGGCAAACTGAGTTCACGCATCAGCTTGCTAAGGCTGGGACTCCGACCCTTACCTCTACGATGCACCCACCTGTGCCTATTGTTCTTCGGCGCTCTACTCTCTCCTATCCAAGCAGACGATTTTCAATCTGGGCTCGATGCGTATCACGAATCTAAATACGCCGAAGCCACCGCAGCCTTCGACCGCAGCCTCGAATCTTCAGAGAGTGCAGCGACACACCATAACCTAGCACTCAGCCACTACCAGCAAGGCCAACCTACTGCCGCCGTCTGGCATCTTGAACGCGCCTTACGCCTAGCACCTCTCAACAAAACCTACATTTTCAAACTCGGTGCACTCCGCCAAATACTCGGACTTTACGATACCCCCACCACTTCGTGGCAAAGCGCGGCAAATATACTCACGAAAAGTGCTTGGATATGGATTGCATGTGCTTGCTTTTGGATCTGGATCGCGGTGCTTGTGCTACCGCGCATCGGTGGCTTCCAGCGCCCTTTACTATTAAAGCTTTCTTCAAGTATCGCAGCCGTATGCTTTATCTTAGCAGTTACTGCGCTGACGATTCAAATTACGCAAGAGCCGTCAGGGATCGTCATTTCCGACGAAGCCATCGGCCTACACCACGCCCCCGCCAGCGCAGCACCCGAGGCCGGCGTCGCTCGCCCAGGGGAGCGCGCCTACATAATCGACCAACATAACAATTTTCTAAAAGTCGAAACTGAAGCTGAGATAACTGGCTGGATTCACGCGGACGCGTTTCGAAAACTTTAAGGATCTATAAAACCGCTGGCTGGTGCTGACTCATGCAATGCAGGGCACCACCTTCTTTGATAATGTCGCTGCAATCTGTCTGCGACAATCTCCCAGCTGGGGAAACAGTAGCCAATTATTTTTAGGGCAGCCGCATCGTTTTTTGACTGACTGTAGGCGGGGACAAGGACGGCTCCATTCAGCACGACAAAGTTGAGATAGCGTGCGGCGAGCACATAAAGCGCGGCGACTTTTTTACGAACGCAATCAAAGCACTCTAGCCAAAAAGTCCGACGAACAGGCCAAGCAAACCAGATTGCCTCTTGCGGTTACCACTAGGTAAGAAAGCGGTAACCAAGTTCTTTAGATGTTTTGAATGCCGCCATAAGTGAAAGGATGAGCGACTCGCTAAGATCTGACACAGCAATCCACAACATCCGCGCACTCGCGGTTTTCACGGACATCGTGGACGCGAATAAAATCAACCCCCGACTGAATGCCCAGAGCAGTCGTGGCGAGTGTGCCATTAAGACGTGCTTTTGGTTCTTTCAAATTAAGCAATTTGGCTATCATAGACTTGCGTGAGGCACCCAAGAGTGTCGGGTAACCGAAGGCAATCAACTCGGGCAAGCGGCGCATGATTGTCCAGTTCTCTTCGTAGGTTTTGCCAAAGCCTAAACCGGGATCTAATATGATGGCATCATCGCGCACACCAGCAGCTTTAACGAGTTCGACTGAACGCTGAAGGAAAGTTTGTATCGCCTCCATTACATCACCGATGCCCGCTTCTTTGGCGGAGCGGTTGTGCATTAAAATACAGGCGCCGCTACTAGCCATTACTTCGGCCATGCGTGGGTCGCGCTGCGCGCCCCAGACATCGTTAACTATATCGGCACCAGCGGCGAGCGCCGCCTCGGCAACCTCAGCCTTTGATGTGTCGATAGAAATAAGTGCACCAGTGTGCTTCCGAATTTGTTGAATGAAAGGCACCACACGTGCGATTTCTTCGGCGGGTGAAATGGGGACATGCCCGGGGCGGGTCGATTCGCCACCAATGTCGATAATCTCAGCGCCCGCCTCAAGCATAGAGTGAAAATGCAAGCTGGCCCTATCGAGATCAATGAAATCGCCACCGTCGGAGAAAGAATCGGGCGTGAGATTGAGAATACCGACGAGATGAGTGCGTTTTCCAAGCGTAATGTCGCGACGAGTGGTGTGGTAGATGCTCATATTAAACTATCCAATGATGATAATTAACGAAAAAGACAATTAGTCATGCAAGGGAATGGAGTCACTACTTAAGCGTTATTATTCACATAGCCCAGATCAAATACCAGCATTGATGACTCTGCTGTTGCCTCTCGTCAAAGGACTCCCCAGTTTCTAGTTTCTAACAAGATTTATCAGTAAAATAAAATGTCGGAACTCACTCGCGCACAAAAAGACGAATTTATCAAATTTATCGTATATCTTTGCGATGAAGCGTCCAAAGAAATAGTGCCTCACTACGGCCCTGACATAGAGATCGAACGGAAATCTGACGCCACTCCTGTCACTCTGGCGGATCAAAATGCGGAGAAACGCATCCGTGAGATCCTCGCCGAGCGTTATCCTGAGCACGGTATCATCGGTGAAGAATATGGCCGCGAGCGCGACGATGCCGACTTCGTCTGGGTGCTCGATCCGGTCGATGGCACCAAGTCTTTCATTTCTGGAGTACCACTCTTTGCCACCTTGGTTGCACTCATGCATAAAGGTCGCCCAGTGATCGGAGCGATCAACCAACCAATTCTTAAACAGATGGTAATCGGTGATTGCGAGACGACGACCCTAAACGGCAAACCTGTCTTTGGGCGCGATGCTTGCCCACTCAGCGAAGCAACACTCAGTACGACGGATCCGATCCGTAAAACATTGTGGCAAAACGAGGCCGATTGGACGGCACTCCCACCGAAGACTGCTCTCTACCGCTCATGGGGAGATGCGGGTGGCTACATTCTTCTTTGCTCGGGTTTTATCGATATCATGTGCGATCCTATGATGGAGATCTGGGACTGCGCGGCCATCCTACCCTGCCTTGAAGGTGCGGGCTTTACAGTGACCAGCTGGAATGGAGGCGACGCCTTTGAAGAGCGTTCCATCATCGCAGCCAAAGCACCGCTCCACGGCGAAGTCATGGCAACCCTTTACCCCGCCAAGTAAACCGACCTCATAATACCTTGTAGCTACGCACGCCATGGCCGCCTTTTTTCAACACTTAAAAAACGGGTTTTATGCTGCGAGAGAATACAATACACTCAGGCTTATGCCCCTGCGGCAGACGCTGGCGGGCTACCAAGTCGGTTACTTAAGTGGCGACCTCCGCGCTGGGCTCAATGTCGCACTAATCGCTTTCCCACAAGGCATGGCCTACGCGTTGATCGCTGGGCTACCCATCCAATACGGTATCTATGGCTCCGCCATCGCGGCGATGGTCGCCCCGATTTTTGCAAAGAGCCACTTCATCACTGTGGGGCCAACTAATGCTACATCAGTCATGTTGCTGAGTGCTTTCGCTAGCCTCGGCATTGTAGGAGTAGAAAAACTCGGCATGGTGCCATTGCTCATCTTTATGGTGGGGCTCTTTGTGGTGGTCGGCGCTTACTTCAAAGTTGCTAATTTGGTGCAATACATTTCTCGCTCGGTTATCACTGGCTACATCACTGCGGCCGCCTTATTGATAATCACAAATCAGATTCCAAAGTCCTTAGGGCTAGAGATGCTGGACAAGGGAGCCACTTTTTACGAATCAGCGGTTCTGATGTTCCAATCAATCCATACTGCGCATTGGGCGACCCTGGGTGTCAGTCTTTCAACCGCCTGTCTATTTGTTTTTTTAGATAAAAAATTTAAAGCGCTACCAAACGTCGCGATCTGCATAGTTGCCATATCTGCAGCCACGGAGTTGATTTTTGGGCATGAGAGCGGAATCCAATTTCTTAGCGGAATCAACGCAGCAGATTGGTCATTCCAAGCGCCGGACTTTTCACTTAGCAGTATTCAATTACTCGCCAGTCCCGCGCTCGCCATCGCTCTGCTTTGTATTCTCGAAGGAATCTCAATTGGCAAATCGCTTGCAGCCAAAACAGGCAGCCGTCTCGATGCCAACCAAGCGATGTTCTCTATCGGTATGTCCAACATTGCTTGCGCTTTTTTCTCGGGAATGCCCGCCTCTGGCTCGTTGACTCGCTCGACACTCAGCACCACAAGCGGTGGAAGCACCGTTCTGTCTAGCTGCATCAGCGGCATCATTGTCTTCATCGGTGCCTTTGCCCTAGGGCCGCTCACACAATACATCCCACAATGCACACTTGCTGTCCTTGTCATCGCGATCGGCATTTCGCTTATTAACAAACACGCCATTCGCATTGTAACTTTCACGACAAAGTCCGATGCGACCGTCTTTGGGGCGACCTTTGTAAGTGGCCTCTTTATGCCACTCGACACTGCTATCTATGTGGGTGTGGGCACATCGATTATCCTCTTTCTCAAAAAAGTGGCTCGACCCGAGATGGTGGAATACTCGTTCAACGAAGAAGGACAGCTGGCGGAAATGGATAGGCCAGAGCAACGCTCCGTTCCACAAGTTTCTATCGTCCATGTGGAGGGTGAACTCTTCTTCGGCGCAGCGGATTTATTCCGCGATCAGATGCGCCGCATATGTGAAGAGCCCAATCTCAAGATCGTCGTTCTTAAAATGCGCAACGCCCATAATCTCGATGCCACGGGTGTAATGGCGCTCGAAGAGCTGCTGCTCTATATGGGTGAAAAAGGTCGCTATCTAATCTTGAGCGAGGTAAAGGCTGACATGATACGCGTGCTGAAAAACTCAGGCATTTATGAACTGATCGAGGAACGCAATATCTTTACCGACGAACCGAGCAATCCCACGATGTCGACCGCAAAGGCACTAAAACGGGCTAAAGACCATCTTGGGGACACGCTGCCTGATGTGTCGATCTACGTCGACCGTATGCGAGACAGAGCGAAGCAAGGCGAGCGGTTCTAGTTACTAACGTGTGCCACTAGGCTGAATAAATCAACGCCTAATCTGGCCAGCGCCAATCGTGGCACGGAGTTGTCTCCATAAAAAAGGATCGATCACGTTTTAAGTTTCTGTGCCTTGTCTTTTATGAAAATCAATTAATCGAAGATAAATCGTAGATCGCATAACCTGCCAACAGATTGGGAAAAACTGAGCATTCACTGCGCCAATCGCCTGCGAGGTATGCTCGGTTCTCAATAACCAGTTTACGGGTATTGCAATACTCCTCGAACTCATTCACTGAAAACGAATTAGTCGGCTGAGTTTCGTACCAAGGTTTCGGATACACTTCGTTTATCACTCGGCGGCCTTTGAAAAGTGTGTTTAATCGATTTACCCAGAAGCCCTTATTGACAAAACCAACGGTTACCTGTTTTCCAACTCGCAAACCTTCTGACAGTATTGTATCCGCATCGTCGAGCTGCTCTACAGTGCGACTGAAGATGACACGGTCAAATGCACCATCCGGAAAAGTCGCCAAAATAGTAAGAGCATCACCCTGATAAGCAGGCACACTACGTTTCACACAGCTAAGAATCTTATCAAAATCAATATCCACACCCACGCCATAGATCGACTTCTTCTGCTTGAGATACTCCAGTAG
>PKCJ01000047.1 GCA_002862945.1 Opitutia bacterium
CGAATTTGCTTATTCGCACCCTGGGCTAGATCTGGCAAAGTCCAACGCAATGTCACTAGCCCAGCATTTTCAATCGCAGATACTGCGCTGAGATCTGCTTGCCAGAAACTATTATAGTTTGTGTTATTTACTAAGCTCAGCGAGACGCCTGATACTGCGGAAAAAGCACCCCCTTCCACACTGTATTCGAAAGCGCTGAACCCTTCCACTGGCCCTGAGTTGGTCTGCGTGCCATTGATGCGATACCTCAATTCTACATTGAGATCTTCGACGCCCGAAGTATTCAGCGTAATTTGAAAAGTATTCTCTGTGGATGCTCCAAGATTAGCATTCCAGCCGAATGCTCTGCCAGATATCCACGAAGACCCGTCAAACGCGGCCTGATTGCCGCCATAACTACCAAAATTCCACTTACTGCTTCCCGTATAGCTGAAAGAAGGGCTCCCGTTAGGCCAAGTATCTACGCTGACGTCTTGTGTAAAAGTCGCATCTGTCGGACCTGCGCCCTCATTTTCGACCTGAAATGCCCAGTAAGCACCAACTGTCAGCGCCTGCGCGACTGCTGACGATAGCAGCATGATTACAAGATAGCAAAATATTCGGGGGAAGTCCAGCATCGCTAAGGGGCAAAAGGGATAATATGTGCATAACCCATGCACACACTTATAGGATCATTTTTAATACACACTACCATGGCACTATAAAGTAGTTTATCCTATTGCGATAAATGACTTTTCTATTGAGGAAAATGAAACTATATAAGCGATCTTAATACATTCAGGCCTGAGACGACTAAAGGAAGTTGCATGCCAATTAAAATAGTTTAATGGCTAATTGCTAATGATGGGACGCCTCGCCCGACCCACTCGGAATGTGAATATTTTCAACCATCTCCTGCACTTCTTTTGGCGGTGCAGCCGTGTATGCACTAACTAAGAATGCGACAGCGAAATTGATGAGCATGCCGACAAATCCAATTCCTTCGGGAGTAATGCCCATAAGGTATTGATCTGGAGTCCCATCTAAAAATTGGAAATAGATAATATACCCAAAAGTAAAAAGGATCCCGCAGAGCATACCAGCAATGGCACCTTCCCGATTCATACGTTTGGAAAAAATTCCCATAAGTAGTGTCGGAAAAAACGATGAGGCAGCGAGGCCGAAAGCAAACGCCACCGTCTTAGCAATGAATTGTGCTGGGGGATTGATACCAAAATAGACTGCCACTGCCAGCGCCAAAAAGGATGCAACCCGCGCGGATCTAACCTCGTCTTGATCGCTCAAATCTGGCTTCAAGATCCTCTTCATTAGATCGTGCGAAATCGAGGTGGATAAGACCAAAAGCAAGCCTGCAGCAGTCGACAACGCAGCTGCGATACAACCAGCCATTAATAAAGCAATCACCCACATGGGCAAGCCTGCCATGTGCGGGTTAGCCATCACCATGATATCATTGCCGAACCAAAGTTCATTTGGGTTGGATGTATCTACTTCATTTGCAAGTAGGCGCTGGCCGTGCTTACCAACTAACTGACCATCCACCGCTTTAAGAGTCGCATAACTCGGCTTCTTCCCTTGGAAAACCGCATGGGTGCCTGCGACCGATTTTGAAGGGCCATAGTATTGAATCTTACCATCATCATTCTTGTCGATCCAAGCCATCTGGCCGGTCTGTTCAAATTCCTTCAGCCAATAAGGGGCCTCCTGATAAGACGTATCATGAAGCCTTTCGATTAGGTTAACCCGGGCAAAGGCCCCGATTGCGGGAGCCGTCAGATAAATCACCGCAATAAATAGTAATGTCCAGCAGGCCGACTTACGCACCGCATTGACATTTTTTACGGTGAAGAAACGTACGATCACATGCGGTAGCCCCGCAGTGCCACACATTAAGGCGGCCGTAATACAGAACATATTCATCGTCGAAAGCTTGCCCGAGGTGTACTCGGCAAAGCCAAGCTCAGTATTGATATTGTTCAGCTTCTCCAAAAAAGGCACAACCTCCCCACCCGCCGTGTAATCGCTAATTAAACCAATTTGAGGCAGCACATTGCCGGTCAACGCCATCGCGATGAAGATTGCCGGAATCGTATAGGCGAAAGCCATCACGCAATACTGAGCGACTTGCGTGTAGGTAATACCCTTCATGCCACCGAGGCCTGCATAAAAGAAAACAATCGCTCCACCAATAATGACCCCGGAGGTAATACTAATGCCAAAGAGCTGCGAAAAAACCACACCCACTCCACGCATTTGACCCATAATATAAGTCATGCAGATAAAGATCGCGCAACCCACCGCAACGCCACGCGCCAACCTCGAGTAATAGCGATCGCCGACAAAATCAGGAACGGTCGCCTTGTTGAATTTACGCAAATAAGGCACCATCAGGATCGTCAACAGCACGAAGCCACCCGTCCAGCCCATCAAAAAGCGCGAAGCATCATAGCCACTCAAAGCTACCGTCCCCGCCATCGAGATAAAGGTCGCTGCTGACATCCAGTCAGCAGCCGTGGCCATACCATTGGCCAGAGGAGAAACGCCAGCAGCTGCCGTGTAATACTCCTTGGTCGATCCCGCTCGAGATTTAATCGCAATGCCTATATAAATCGCAAAGGAAATACCAATAAAAATGAAATTTAATTGATCTTGTGTCATCGCTTATCTCGGGGCTTACAGGTCTTCAGCGTAGCCGTGTTTGGCATCGAGTCGGTTCATCAATACCGCATAAACCACGAGCAGAATGACAAAGCAGATGATCGCTCCTTGCTGTGCCATCCAAAAGCCAAATGGGGCACTTCCGACCTGCGGGGCGTTGGCATCGAGCCATTCACGAAATAAAATACTGCAGCCGAAGCTGACGCTAAACCAAGCGGCCAAAAGACCAAGAACAATTCTGAGGCAAGCTCGACGATGGGAATGAGGCGGGCTATCTTTCATAGGCGAGGGGGTATGGGTACATTAGTTATACTCACCGCATTGATAACCCTTCCTTAGCTACGATTGCAAGGCGAGAGATGCCATATTTACAGACTAGAGGCAGAAGCGCTCGAGTGGATTGAGCGACCAAGCGCATTTTATGACTCCGCCGGTAAAGTTCCCGAGGGCTGTCAAAAAATAACGAATCCCTGCGCCCATTTAACGAAGAAAACCCCTAGGTTACTCGCCGCGTGCGCCAGCATGCAGGGAAACAGGGCGCGCTTCGGGTTCCATGGTCCAAAACGAACGGCATAAAACCAGAGCGAGTTGGCAAAGAGGATGGCAGTGCTGAAAAATGCCTTCCCCGTCAAAGTCCACTCAAAGCCATCCTCACGGCTCCAAAGATGCCCATGGATGATCGCAAAAATCAGTGAAAACCCAACTGCACTAGCGATCAAAAGCGACCTCCCCTTGTTATCGATGACGAGGTAGCCGCGGAAAATCACCTCTTCGACCACACCCGCAGCGATGAAAGCAAAGACAAAGAACCAGACCATCTCACTCTGCTCATCAACGAGCCCGAGGGCGATCTCTCCACCGGTTTCCACCCCGAGTAGGAGCAGCGCACCAAGCGTTCCAATGATAAAGGCCCCGAGGGGAGCTGCCACCGCGCCAGGCATAGCACCAGCATTCGCTTCGCCCGACTTATTCGCCTTGTAATCACCCCAATAGATTTGCCCCACGTAGGCAGCAACGCCAACGTAGAGGAGGATAATAAGAGGGTTTTCGTTCATAGGCTGCACGATAGCGAATGGGTCATCACCAATAACGAATCTATTCGCGACTAGTTACTCTGACTAAATGTGCCTTGAATCGTCTTCGTCTTTTTTGACGTAGCCACTGTCTTGGCGTTCGTGATTCACCTTGTTTTTTTTCAAATAGGCCTCGTGCACATCCTCAGGAGTCATGCCAAGCACTTGAGCAAGCGAGATAAGGAAGTGGAAAAGATCCACCACTTCGACCTTCGCGTTTTGCTCATCGAACTCCTGATATTTTGCCCACCACTTCCAAGGCACCGAATCGATCAGTTCAGACATTTCCTGCTGCATGGCGCGGGTGTAGTTGAGAACCCACTTGGCCTTATCCTCGTCAGACATGCCGTCAGTATTCACGCCAATCCGCTTGTTTAGGGTATCCTGCATCGAAAAAATTTCATCAAATTTATCCATACCCCAATTCGTAAAAGTCGATACCTCTCCAAGCAAGCGCATTCCACTGCCAGGTAACTTTCTACCAACAACTAGCAACTATTCTCACTTAACCCTTGCCCAAAAAAATCCACTTATATAACTAAAAGCTAGCGTCTTCCTTATGCGATCACTCGACTGCGCGCTCCGTGCCGCTAAAGCCGCAGAAATCGACTCGACTCGGTTGACGCCTCCCGCATGACCCGCTAGTGACTCGGCTATGACTGCTCTAGCCGGCGGGTCACGAATACAAATCAACACACACGACACATGCCAGAATTCGAAGAAGAAAACGTAAATGCCTCCCCCAGTGAGAGCTACACGCCCAGCACCGACGCCTCTAAAAAACCACGTACTCGCCGCCGCAGCGGTGGTTTCAAAACTGAAGTTGCCAATGCGAGCAATGCCAACATCGGCGAAGTCAGCGCCAATCAGGCCTTCAAGGAAGAAAAACTCAGTGGCACACCAAGCGCTACCCAGTCTCACGAACCGCGCGAACGCAAGCCTCGTGAACCCCGCTCACCTCGCGAGCCGCGCACTGACGCTAACCCTCAACCAAGCCCCGAAACTCTTGCTGCCATCGCCAGTGTAGAAGCCAAGATCGCTGAGCGCCGTGCAGAACGCGATGCCCGCCGTGCAGAGCGTGATAAAACCCGCACCGCTCAAACTGAGCGCCCTGAACGCAAGCCAAGAAAGCAAGGTGGCGGTAAGCCAGCACCCAAGAAGAAGGGCTTACTCGCATCCATTTTAAGTATTTTTGGCCTCGGCCCCGAAGCAGAGTCAGTTAAGAAGCGCGGCGGAAATCGAGGCAGACGTCCCCGCGGTAAAGGCGGGAATCGAGGCGGCCAAAACCGCAGACGCGGTGGCCAGAACCGCAGACGCGGTGGCCAAGGCGGTCATCGGAACAACCATCGTTCCAAAGAAAAATCAGAATCTTAGCCATTACGTCTGAGTGGCGTGCTTGCACCTGAGCACCCGAACGACACCTAAGCGTCCTTAAGTGGACGCGCTAAATACTTAAACTCAGTTAAATAACCTCAATCATGGACGTCTTTAAAGTCAGTGGCAACGGCCCTCTCCACGGTCAAATCGAAGTCGGCGGTGCAAAAAACGCCGCCCTCCCGATTCTAGCCGCGACCTTGTTGGCCGAAGAGACCGTCGTGCTGCGCAATGTTCCCGACCTCAGCGATATGCGCTTTATGTTGGAAATCCTTCGCCACGTTGGCGCAGAGACTGTCCAGCTAGAACCCGGTAGCTGGGAAATCACTTCTAAAAAGATCACTCACGTCGCACCCTACGAGCTTGTGCGCAAAATGCGTGCCTCAGTCTGCCTGCTAGGCCCCCTTGTGGCACGCATGCGCAAGGCCGAGGTTTCCATCCCTGGCGGCTGCGTAATAGGTCCTCGCCCCATCGATTTACACATCAAAGGACTCAAGAAGCTCAACTGCCAAGTAGATATCTCCAACGGCTACGTCCACGTCGACGCATCCGCGATCAAAGGCGGCCCCATCTTTCTGGGTGGTCGCAGCGGGAGCACCGTGACTGGAACAGCCAATATCGTAATGGCTGCTACCCTCGCACCTGGCACCACGCGTTTAGAGTGCGCTGCCTGCGAACCAGAGATCGTCGATCTCTGCCAAATGTTAGTCAAAATGGGTGCAAAGATTGAAGGCATTGGCAGCCCTGAGCTCGTTATTACAGGTGTCGATAAACTCCACGGTTGCGAGCACAGCGTGATTGCCGACCGGATCGAAGCCGGCACCTTCGTCATCGCTGGAGCCATCACCCGAGGTGACGTTACAGTCAAAGGCATCGCGCCCAAACTACTCGGCGCTTTCCTAGATAAGCTCGAAGAAGCCGGCCTCCCGATGGAGCTGGGCGAGAACTACATCCGCGTCCTGCCGTTCACTGGCTCACTCAAACCAGTCGACGTCATCACCCTGCCGCATCCCGGCTACCCGACCGACCTCCAAGCGCAACTAGGCGCATTGATGACCCAGACCGAAGGCCTCTCCATCATCACCGAGCGCATTTACCCCAACCGTTTCATGCACGTGCCAGAACTGCAGCGAATGGGCGCGGATATTTCGATTGAAGGCCCCAGCGCTATTGTCAAAGGCGCAAGTAAACTGTCTGGCGCCCCTGTGATGGCATCCGACCTGCGCGCCTCCGCCGCACTCATTCTCGCCGCGTTTGCTGCCGAAGGAGACACCTGGATCCAACGCATCTACCACCTCGACCGCGGTTACGAACGCTTCGAGCACAAGTTAGCCGCCATTGGCGCAAAAATCGAGCGCCTAAGCGACAAGGAAATGCCCAAAGAGCTGCTCGAAGACTAAGTCCCAGGGAAGAGGTTCCAAGCGTCGCGATAGGACCAGGAACGAAGCCAAGAAGAACAGCTTGCCAGCGCTTCCTTAAGCAATTTAGGTTAATTACTAAAACTTTCCGACTAAAGATTTGCCACTAATAGGGGGCACGCTTCATTCATGGTTAATGAATTATTTCAAATACCACGCACTCGGTAACGACTACCTAGTCCTTGATTCTAAAGAAGCTAGCGAACTTCCGTCAAAGGACGCCATCGTTCGCACCTGTCACCGCAATTTCGGCCTTGGCTCGGACGGCATCCTCTATGGCCCGCTTGAGACGGAAAAAGCTAACTTCGGTCTGCGCATCATGAACCCAGATGGCAGCGAAGCGGAAAAGAGCGGTAACGGCCTACGCATTTTTGCCCGCTACCTCTACGACACGGGCGCAGTAAAAAACGACTCCTTCACTGTCG
>PKCJ01000041.1 GCA_002862945.1 Opitutia bacterium
TGTTTCTTCGACGATTCCTGTAAACATACTGATGTAGGATTAAAGTGGTGCTCCCGGGCAGATTCGAACTGCCATTTGCGGCTTCGGAGACCGCCGCTCTATCCATTGAACTACGGGAGCCGACTTGAGTAAAATTACATTCGTGGCTGTGTAAAGATGGTCAACGCGAAAACACTTGTGGGCTCGCTCTTAATTTTAGGTCTGAGCCCCATTAACAAACTCGAGCGAGCCGTCTTTTTTAATACGGCGATAGTAGCACCCTGCGCGAGCGATGCCCTCTTGATTTTTTGTGTGGCAGGCACCTTTGCCGGCGGGGGTAACTTTATAAAGGATAGAGTTTTGCTCACAGTTCACATAGATGCCTTCAATCTTAAGGTAGTCGCCGCTGGTCTTACCTTTGATCCACAATTCGTTGCGGCTCGTGCTCCAGAAGGTCGCCATGCCACATTCGAGCGCAGTTTGTAGGGCAAGTTCGTTCGCGTAGCCAACGATTAGCACTTCGCCCGTGCTGGCGTCTTGCGCGAGCGCGGGCAGCACATCAGACCCGCAATTTGCTACTTTACGTAGCTTAGCGAAATCAAGGTTGAGGACCTTGCCTTCTTCTAATTCTTCGTGCGTCATACTTTCGAGCTAGAGGTGTCTTTGATTGGAGTCGAGTTTTGAATGACGATTATGGGGTGATTTCGTTGAAAGGAAATTATTTTTTCTTCCCATTCAGCTATGGGCAAACATGATTTAAAGCTTTTAATCGAATAGAAGCTGAAACCTTCCAAGGGCAAAACACTCCTAATATTATGCAAATAGAGATTCTCTCCCAAGCAGCGACTCAAGCTCGTGGCTTAGCGATCGATGCGATCCATGCCTGCAGTTCTGGGCACCTTGGCCTCCCTCTCGGTTGTGCCGAAATCGGCGCGGTGCTCTACGGCGCAGGTGGTCTTCGCTATAATCCTGCTGCCCCCAAATGGCTGAACCGCGACCGCCTCATCCTCTCTGGGGGCCACGGATCAATGTTCCTTTATGCTTGGCTCCATATTTCAGGCTATCATCTCTCACTCGAAGAGGTGAAAAACTTTCGCCAACTCGGTTCAGAAACACCGGGTCACCCAGAGTTTGGTGACACGGTTGGCGTAGAGGCCACCACTGGCCCTCTCGGCCAAGGTATTGGTAATGCAGTTGGCTTCGCGCTCTCGGGTAAACGTGCCGCTGCAAAATTTAACACCGCTGATCACACGATCTTTGACCAGCATATTTTCGCACTTCACGGTGACGGCTGCTTGCAAGAGGGAGTGGCTAAAGAGTGCATCGCTTTTGCGGGTCACAACAAACTTGATAACCTAATCCTGATCTACGATTCCAACGATGTCACTCTCGACGCGATGGCAGAGCAAACCCAGAGCGAGGACGCGCAAGCCTACTTCACCTCTCAGGGTTGGGACGCTGTGTGCATCGACGGTCATGATTTCGCTGCGATCAGCGTAGCTGTTACCAAGGCTAAGGCCAGCGATAACGGACAGCCGAAGGTCATCATCGCCAAGACCACCATCGGCAAGGGCATCCCTGAAGTCGAAGGCACCGCAGCTGGTCACGGTGAAGGCGGCGCAAAGTTTGCCGAAGCAGCCCGTAAGGGGCTTGGCTTGCCGGAAGAGACTTTCTACGTATCCGGCGAAGTGCGCGCGCACTTTGCTGATGTCGCTAGAGCGAGCGCAGCCGAATACCAGGTATGGGAAGACAAGTTTGCGGCTTGGAGCATGGGCAATCCCGAACTCACAGCCGAACTCAAGGGCGATCTACCTACTGACCTGATCAGCAGTATTCCAGAATTTGACGTAGGCACAAATGCCGCGACCCGCGCCTCGGGTGGCACTGTGATGCAGTCGGTCGCAAAATCGGTGCCTAGCCTCGTCAGTGGCTCAGCCGATCTCTACGGCTCGACAAAGAACTATATTAAAGATGGCGGCGACTTCGGTCCCGATAACTTTGGGGGGCGTAATATCTGGTTTGGCATCCGCGAACATGGCATGGGCGCAATATGCAACGGCATCGCTTATGACGGTATTTTCAAAGCCAGCGGAGCTACCTTTCTCGTCTTCGCTGATTACATGCGCGGTTCAATCCGCCTTGCCTCTCTTGCAAAGCTCCCCGTCACCTATATATTCACACATGATTCCGTAGGCGTAGGCGAGGACGGTCCCACTCACCAACCAGTAGAAACAGTCAGCGGCCTACGAGTGATTCCGAATCTCGACGTGATTCGTCCCGCTGATGCGGAGGAAACTGCTGGCGCTTTTGCCGCAGCGATGCTCCGCGAAGACGGCCCCACCGCTCTGATCCTGACCCGCCAAAATGTGCCCGCCCAAGATAGCTCCACAGTCAACGAACGCCGCCAAGGAGTGATCAAAGGTGGCTACATTGCTAAGAAAGAAAGTGGAGATCTGAAGCTGATCCTCCTCGCAACTGGCTCTGAACTACAACACGCAATGGGAGCTGCCGAACAAATTGGTGACGGCGTACGCGTCGTATCCCTACCTTGTTTCGAACGTTTTGAGCGTCAAAGTGCCGACTACATCGAGAGCGTGCTACCAAGCACTTGCACCGCTCGTGTTGCAGTGGAAGCCGGCGTCTCCAGCACATGGGGTCAATATGTAGGCCTTACTGGAAAGACTGTCTGCATCGACCGCTTCGGTATCTCTGCTCCCGGTAATACCGTGATGGCCGAGCTTGGCATGACTGCGGACAATGTGACGCAAGTCGCAAAGACGCTGACCTAAACGATCGGATATTTGATCGGTCATGGTCGCCCTGAAAGGAACGACGTTTTTTCTTAAATGAGCGGACAAAAAACCGGCCACCCTATTGGATGGCCGGTTCGAATTTGAAGCGCTTGCTATAGTCAGCTGGCAGAATCTCTAGAGAGCCTCTGAACCAGTCTCGTCGGTGCGGATACGGATCGCGCTTTCGACGGAACTGACGAAGACCTTGCCATCACCAATCTTACCAGTCTTGGCGGCCTTAACGATCGCTTCGGTGGTCTTTTCAGCGTCGGCATCGTCTACGACGATTTCGACCAATACTTTAGGCAGGAAATCAACTGTGTATTCGCTACCACGGTAGATTTCGGTGTGGCCTTTTTGGCGACCAAAACCTTTAACTTCCGTGACAGTCATACCTTCGATGCCGATATCTGAGAGAGATTCTTTAACCTCCTCCAGTTTGAAGGGCTTGATTACTGCCTTTACCAATTTCATAGAATTGTGTGATGTCTAATTATTGTATTTTTTAGCAAAGCTAAATTAGCTAGAAGCGAAGTCAGGATAGGCTTCTTGACCGTGCTCAGATAGGTCAAGACCTTCAGCTTCCTCTTCAGCAGAGACACGGACGCCGATAGTGACCTTCAAGATACCAAATACGATAAGCGAGAAGATGAAGGCAGCCGCACTTACTGAAAGTGTGCCGATGAGTTGTGTCATAAAGACGCCGCCACCAAAGAATGCTACTGCAAGCGTGCCCCAGATACCGACAACACCGTGAACGGAGATCGCCCCTACTGGATCATCAATCTTGATTGTGTCGAAGAAGATAATCGAGAAGACAACGAGAACTCCACCGATGATACCAACGATGATTGAAGCCAACGGACCCATAGAATCGGCACCCGCTGTGATTGCAACTAGACCTGCAAGGATACCATTTAGGGCCATACTTAGGTCAGGCTTTTTAAGGAAAAGCCATGAGGTCGCTATTGCAGCAACCGCACCTGCACAAGCAGCAAGCGCTGTTGTTGTGAATACCAGACCAACGCCCGCTGGGTTTGCAGAAAGAACAGAACCACCGTTGAAACCGAACCAACCGAGGAAAAGAAGGAAAACACCGATTGTTGCGAGTGGCATACTGTGGCCGAGAATTGGCTTAACCTTACCATCTACATACTTGCCAGCACGTGGACCGAGAAGCATCACACAAGCAAGTGCAGCGAAGCCACCAAAGGCGTGAACGACAGAAGAACCAGCGAAGTCGTAAAAACCACCTTCAAGAGTGCCAAGCCAACCACCTCCCCAGTGCCAAGAACCGACAACAGGGTAACCGATAGCAACAAGAATTGTAGCGAAGATCATGAAAGAACCAAGCTTAACGCGTTCAGCAACAGCCCCCGAAACAATCGTAGCTGCAGTCGCAGCAAACATTGCTTGGAAGATGAAGTCACCGTAAGCTGTCATAGCAAGGCCAACTCCTCCATAATCGAAAGTATCCATACCAGGACCGCTGAGATCACCTATAAAGCTACCAAATGCGACCCATCCGTTGAAATCTCCGGGGTAGTGAGTGTTGAAGCCTATTACTGCGTAGGAAAGAATGCCGATCGAAATAATGAATACATTCTTAAACAGAATATTTACTGTGTTTTTCGATTGTGTCAGTCCAGCTTCAAGAGTTGCGAAGCCGAGGTGCATGAGGAAGACGAGAGCTGCAGCAATGACAGTCCACAACATAGAAGTTGTGAAAAAGTCGAACGCATAAGCATACTCTCCTTGTGCTTCAAGAAGCGCAAGGTAGTCGCCCGCAAGTTCATCGCCAGAGGCGACGGCTGCTTCAGCAGACATCACCATATCTGCGTTAAGCGAGCCGGTCATAAGAAATGCCGAGCTAGATAACAACAGAGCTAGAAGGTATTTTTTTATCTTCATTATATTTGTTTAGTCAGGTTTGATGATTAGTTTAGGAATTGAAATCGGAACTCTCATAACTGGGAATTCCGAGATGAGCGCGAGAATACGATCGTGGTTATATAAGCACTCTGCGTGCCAATTATTAAGAACATCCCGAGAGGGCACTACAAGGGTATTAAAACCAAGCCTATTTATTTTACAAAATTTTGTTGATGAACACCTTAAATCAAAATGATCATTTTACATTAAAGTAACGATAAAGCAGGCGCGATCTGCGTCTTTTATCGTGTTTTTAGTCATAAATCTGACTCATCCTGGTGGCCATACCATAGGACGCCCGCCAAGCACGTGTACGTGCAGGTGAGGTACAGTTTCACCACCGTCTTTTCCGTTATTGATGACGATACGGAAACCGCTTTCAAGGCTCAGCTTTGCAGCGACCGAAGCAGCCGTGCGGAGTAGATGCCCTAGTAAGACTTCCTGTGATGGGTCCACCTCCGAAATCCGAGGGATGACTTGCTTAGGAATCGTCAGTAAATGCGTTGGGGCTTGCGGATCGATATCGTGGATGACGATACAATGATCATCCTCGTATTCGATCTTAGCGGGAATTTCGCGAGCGATGATGCGCTCAAACAAGGTCTTCATTGAACTTATGGATTTTCTTGTCTAAAGATCATAACAAATGCGGTCATCAGCTCACGAAGCTCTGCTTTAATTGTAACGATCTCACTAGCATTCGCACGCGCGGTGCGACTAAGCTCGAAAGTGGTAGCGACCGTTTTTTCCTTATTACGGTCAATAGTCACATGGTCACGCACACGCAACACTAGATCAAATTGGCCAGTCGACACACGATTTGAGCTGTCGATCGAGAGCTCAATCAAAGGCACATTGAGCTCGGGCTTGTTTGCAATAAAACTGCGCAGCTCAATGTCGCCACGGCGTAGCTGGAGCTCCATAATGTCGCTGAGGTCGAGCCGCTCCATCGCGGTGACCTCTGTGGCGAATGAGCTATCGATATTCATGTATAAGAAATTGATACCACGTAAGTGGCTGGCATTTTCTGCGGCAGAAAGCGAGAATTGGAAACAAAGGAGTAATGAGAGAAGACAAAGAAAGTAGCGCATAAAAAAAAATTATGGGAAACAGTCGCGAATGTAAAGATACCTTTGCCCCAGCAACGACTTTAGTTGCCATACAGATCGTCGCTCACTCGCGCCGCAGCGATGGTGCCTGAGCTCTCAATACTCTAAAGCACAACCACTTGCAGTCGCGAGCCGCAGGTCGCCCAGGCGCAGACTAGCTCGTCGATCCAAGAGCGAACGCGCTGATACTGGGCTTCTCGGTGCTTAGTCCAATATTTTCCTTTTGGACAAACAGCCCCGCGTAATCCGGTGACCAACAATAGACCCTCTCGACGACCAGCAAGTTTTTTCATTTCAACAACAATTGCTTGGCGAATCCAAAGCGGGCTAAAATCTTCTAGTCTAGGCACATGCCAGTGCGCAAAGGCGAAATCTGCACTCTCGCCCAATTCGCCGAAGTGCAGGTGTGCGAGCTTATCGACGTAAACGCCGAATGGTAGGTTCTCCAAGTCCTGGGGGTGTTCAGCGAAGGCAAACTCTAATGCGCGTCGTGCGTGTTCTGCCCTTTGGGGGTCGGAGACACGGCCGAGCAACTCGTTGAGGATGCGGAGTTGATCGACTGAGGCCGCTTTGCGCTTAGGCATTTTCGGTCGAGGCTTTCAACTCGTTGATTTCCTTGGCCAAATCGGCAAGATCACGGAAGTCTTTGTACACAGAAGCGTAGCGTACGTAGGCGATCTGGTCGAGATGTTTGAGGCGGAGCATAATCTGCTCTCCTATGGCGTGCGCGGGAATCTCATGATCAAATTCTTTTTCTAGCGAGGCGAGCACATCTGCGATCATCATCTCGATCTGCATCACATCGATTGGTCGCTTTTCCACCGCCTTCTTGAGACCGCCTAGCATTTTAGCGCGATCAAAGTCTTCACGACGACCATCGCGCTTGACCACTTGTAGATCAGCGCGAAGCACCTCTTCGATCGTGGTGAAACGGTAACCGCAATTTAGGCACTCACGACGTCGACGTATCGAGGTTTCGTTTTTACCAGTTCGGGTATCGAGCACTTTGATCTCGATGGAAGAGCATTTAGGGCAACGCATTTTTGTCAGGGAATAAATTTAGAAGACAGTCGCCAGAGGCTTGACTAACTAATCACCTAAACACTAGATGTAGTAA
>PKCJ01000037.1 GCA_002862945.1 Opitutia bacterium
AGACGCAAACAAACCCCCACATCAGTGACGGTGGACGCGATCGCAGTAGCGTCCCATTTGGAGCCATCACGCGCACGCTACCTCTGGCTTACCTTATACCTACGACAGCTTTCAGTCCTTGCAGTCCTTATCGCGCTGGCCGGCCCCCGGGCGCCTGCTTCCTTTGATAGAGAGGTAAACGAAGGCATTGCCATCCAACTACTCGTCGATGTTTCTAGCAGTATGGACATGACCACGAAGAGTGCTACTGGGCAAAAAGTTAGCCGCATGGAACTCGCTAAGGAGATTGTTGAGGAATTTGTCGCTGGAGATGGGGACACACTGGCTGGCCGCCCACATGATCTGATCGGACTGATTACCTTTGCTCGCTATGCAGATACGCGTAGCCCACTCACATTTGGACACGAAGCACTCCTTCAGATCGTGCGTAATCTAGAGATACAACAACGCCCAAACGAGGATGGAACCGCCTATGGAGATGCCCTCGCTATCGCTGCGGCACGCCTAAAGAACCTCGAAGAACTCAAAAATCGAAAAGATCTCGTCGACTTGGACGCGATCAAGAGCCGCGTTATTATACTGCTCACCGATGGCGAGAATAACTCCGGCGCACACCTTCCGATCGAATCAGCCGGATTAGCCAAAGCATGGGGTTGCCGAATTTACAGCATTAGTTTCGGCGAAAGTTTCCAAGCCATTGATGAAGCAAACTCCTTTGAGACGCTAACACCTTCAGAGAAAATCCTTGAGCATATTAGCAAGGAAACGGGCGGCCTCTTTAGAAAAGCTTACGGTTACGAATCCCTGCGTCTGGTTTACGAAGAGATCGATCAACTCGAGCGCACGGAGATCACCCTACGCCAAGCAGAGCATCTCGCTAGCTTTACGTGGTTGCCCGCCGCGATCGCACTCACCGCTCTAACCCTAAGTTTGATCCTCGAAGCCACATGGCTACGCGTTGCGCCATGAGTTCGTTTACCTTTCAGTGGCCGAGCGCATTGCTACTCATTTGTTTGTTGATACCGATCAACTGGATGCTACGCCGCGCGCGCAAGCAGCGCAAAATCATCCTACGTTCGATGGGCGTTGAGCGTAGAACGCATCGCCTCCTTAAAGATGGATTGCGACTGATTGCATGGGCACTGGTTGCCATCGCCATAGCCCGACCGGGATACGCCCCCTACTACAAGGCGACCTCACAAACAGGTCGCGATGTTGTCTTCGCGCTCGATGTGTCCCAGAGCATGCTAGCTGGCGATGTTTCCCCCAACCGCCTGGAAGTAGCTAAGCAAGGAATCCGCGATGCCCTCGACCAATTCAGTAACGAACGCGTCGCGCTAATCGTCTTTGCTGGCACTGCATCGATCCTGTGCCCCTTAACCTACGATTACGACTTCGCCCGTTATATGCTGGAGCAGGCGAATCCACGTACGGTCGACTTCGGCGGTACCACCTTGCAGTCTGCGGTCGAGAAAGCAGTCGACCAGATATTCGATCCCGAACGTGATGGCGTGCAAGACTTACTGATTCTGACCGACGGCGGCGACCACGGTTCGCAGATGGAGCGAGTCAAATCACTACTAGCAGAGAGCAATACAGGATTACTCGTCGTGGGCCTGGGCGACCCTAGTAACGGCTCTCCTATCCTCCTCCCTCAAGAAGATGGCACCCAAGTAGCACTCGAAATAGACCAACAACCGGTGCTGACCAAACTAGAGGACGCGCTACTTAGTAATTTGAGCGCAACGTATCCAAATGCAGAATACATTGCTGTTGAAACTAAGCCCTTTCATTTGGGGCAACTTTACAATGACTACGCAGCCGACAAGTCGACGCTGGCTGGTAATGCCAATAGCGGAAAACTCATCTATCAGGAAGCAGCTATATTCTTCCTTATACCTAGCCTTATTTGCCTCTTACTCGCTGAGCGTTGGAGCGCTCGCAGCTTAGGTTCTAGTGCGATAGTGCTCTCTTTATTTTTCTACGGATTCCCACAGGCCTCAATCCGAGCCGAGACTACGCTCCACCCCCTTAAAACAGATTTCGATAAGGCGACCTTACTCATAGAGGGCGAAACCTATGACGAAGCGCTAGAAACTTTAAACTCGATCATCGAAAGGTGCACCTACGGACAGCTCTCAGCCGAACAAATGGCGGCAAGTCTATTTAACCGAGGGCTTTGCCTGATAGAACTGTCGGTTCAACAGGCCGAGCAATCACCAGGCGGTGCACTTGAGCTGGCCAAAAAAGCCCGATTAGCCTTCCTCAAATCAAAAGCATACAAGCCAGACTTCGAACGTGCAGGACTACGTATTGAGCTTAGCTCCACTTGGATTCAGGAGCTAATAGACCTGATCAAAGAAGAGGGAAATCAAGCGTCAACTGATTCCGGTCTGCAAAGCTCTGAAGAAGCTGAGAACGAGAGTTTAGATGACTACGAAGACATGTACGAGGAAGATTATTCGGAGTTCAGTGAGAGCATGCCAGATAGCAGCTACAACGAGGGGGACCTCGCTGCAGGATCGAGCATGCAGTCACTACCCGCACCCAATTACACGATTGAAGACATTTTGTTGGAGGAGAAAGGAAACCTTCAATTTCGACAGCAAAAACGTGCGAATGCCAATGCGGCTAAAGTGGAGAAAGACTACTAATGCGTCTAAGCCCACTAACCCTCATATTCTGCATCACGGTATTTGTATACAAGGCCTGTTTTGCAGAGCCGATCCCCGTCACTCTAAAAACACAGACTTTCTATGACGATAGGAACGCCACATGCGTGGCCTATTTTACGGAAGCAGTCACGGCGCCTGATGTTGATGAAGAATCGACTGATGATTGCCGCATTATCCGCATTCGCGTTGAGAAGCTCACTACAGACTCCGGCAACGATCACGCGGCAATCATTCAATTCCGCCCAATGCGCACAGGTGCCATCGAACTCCCCGCACTAGAATTCAAAAGTGACACGGAAACACTCTCAACCGCAGCAACTCAACTCACAGTTAGCGAACGTGTAAAGTCTGACCGTATGCAGCTCAGATTTAATGTTGATAGTCTTAGCGAACTCTACGTCGGACAGGCAGTCCGAATCGACATGGAGTGGAGTAGTGATCTGCCAGCCTCAGCGCTCCGATCGCTACGAATAAATCCTAATTTCTTTAGTCATGATGCCATACAAATCGTCATTCCGCGCAGCACTGAGGAGGAGGAATTGCAAATGGGCCTCCCTATCGGAGGACGCCGTGTAATTGCTAGACGTCAAATCAACCCAGAGCAACCGAAGGAACTAGGCACTGTTCACTTAGCGATCTATGTAAAATTCCTAGAAGCTGGAATCTATACTCTTGATGACCTATCGCTAGAGTGCTCCATCGTCGATCAAGCTTCGGGCGACTTTGATCGTTATGCCGCACACTTTAATAACGGTCTATTCGAAGAAGTCGATACTTTCGAAAAATATGAACGTCACTACACCACAACCAAGCCAATTGAAATCTCCGTATTAGAACTACCAAAAGAAAAACAAAGTGCCCTCTTTAGCGGACTCTTCGAGCCAGTACACTTCAAGCTCAGCCTCTCCAACAATGCCGTTGAACTCGGACAAATACTAGAAGTGGATATTGAAGTCACCAGCGAGTTTCCTCACGGAATGTTGGACTTGCCGCCTCTTAATCTACAACCGAGTCTTCGTGCACACTTCTTAGTCGATTCGGAAATTAGGCGCCTATGGCACGAGCGGGGCACCCATTTTAAAACTAGGATCAGAACACTCTCCTCACATTTAAGCGCATTCCCTGCGCTGCGCTTTCAAGTATTTGACCCTCAAAAAAATCGCTATGTTTGGAAAGAAACAGATCCCCAATCGTTGAGGATTTCGTCTAGAGACGGTATCAACTATATTGCATTGAGTACCTTCGAGGGTGCTCAGGTTCCACTGGTTGATTTTAATGAGGGCATTTGGTATAATCGCAAAAGAAGCACTATGAACTCTCTTCTTCAGACAATTCATTCACTCTTAAATGACTACTTCTGGCTCTTACTTGCAACTGGACCACTGGTTTTTTTAACGCTGCGCCCCCTCGTCAAAGAGTGGCGTCAGCAAGCCCTAGATCCTGCCTACAAGAAACGCGCTCGGGCCTATTCTCAGTTCAAAAAAATCCCTGAAGGCAGTGAGATCAAGTGGCGGGCTTTTCTCAATTTCCTCGCCACCCATTATAATGCCAAAGGCGATGCATGGACAGCTAGCGATACTCGCGCTGCTCTTGAGGAAGCTAACGTGCACTCAAAAATCATCGCCGAAATTGAAGCCATCCATATCTCTACGGACAAGAGAGTGTTTTCAAAGAACGAGGAAGTCACCGAAATAAGCGAGCTCAACGCGACCGCTCGACAAGTGCGAGCGGCCTTAGCCAAAACGGCGCTCACCTTAGTGATGCTTTTTGGTCTCCTGCCCCATGAAAGTGTTGCCGCCTCATGGAGCGAAGCGGAAAGCGCTTTCGCCAGTGCGCTCGCCACACCCGACGGCACTCGGCAAGCCTCCGCCTTCTACACAAAATCGGCTCTACTATTTGAAGCAGTCGCACAGACGGACGATGATGCCGCCAGCGCCTTCTACAATGCTGGTAACGCGTGGTTCCAAGCGAACAGACTAGGCCGCTCTATCGCCGCTTACAGGAAGGCAGCGCGCATCCGTCCATTTGATGAAGCCCTGCTTGAAAATTTAGCTGCCGCCCGTGCACTGGCGCTCAATAAGGTCCCAGAGGGTAGAACTAGTTTGCAACGCACACCAAGCTCCTGGCTGCGCGTGGTCACAATCGCGCTGAGCTTTTGCTTATGTGGCACCATGCTATTGTATGTTCGCTACGAATCGCAGCGCTTGCGCTTACTCACCTATGCCAGCGCGATCGCCTTGGCGCTTAGTGTTGTCATCTTAGGCGTGCGCTCAGGAAGCAGTCGCACTGAAGGTGTCATAACCACCAATTCCGTCGAAGCGCGCAAGGGACCCGCCTACGCATATGCACCTGCATTCGACCAAGCTTTACACGACGGGCTTGAATTCACGCTGATCGACGAGCGAGACACGTGGATTCAGATTGAGTTAGCCGATGGGCGCCGATGTTGGATTCCCCAAAGCCAAGCAAGCCTAATATTAGCACTTTGAGTATCGACGAAGTCAAAACAGCTTTACTGGATTAACAGGAATGTACTACTCGGCGGCACAGTCATCCGAGTCGCGTCGTAGGGAAGGGTCTGTCTGGTGCAAAAAAAAGCAGACTAGGATCTGCTATTGATTCTGAGCCCACTAGTCGGAGGCAAGCGAGGCTGTTAGCACGGACTAGCTATTTTTTTGCTGTGTTAGCCAGTCTTGAGTATTCAACATCCACTGAATCAAATCTGTGATTCTTGCTACTGACATGCCTCGCATTCTTCGCCATTCATCATGGCTTCAATCGAACAGGCTTTTTTTTCGTCCGCGCTAAACTCTTTTTTAGTATGATCTGCGCCTTCGACTTGGCCAGCGCGTCCCCTCACCTCTTTCTTCACGCTGGTGGTTGCCTTCTCAATATTAGAGGCACCGAGGGTGCGTAGGTAGTAGGTTGTCTTTAGACCCTTTCGCCAGGCATCACGATACATGTGGGACAAGGTCTTAATATCGGCCTCAGGAAGGAAGAGGTTGACTGATTGCGATTGGTCAATCCACTTCTGGCGACGAGCAGCGGCGTCGATGAAGTATTTATAATCGATACCAAAGGCAGTGGTGTATTTGTCGCGGAGGTCTTGAGGGACGCCTTCGATGGAATCTAGCTCGCCGTCGAAATATTTGACTTGATCGAGCATCTCTTCTGTCCAAAGGCCACGTTTCTTAAGATCACGAACGAGCTCACCATTGAGCACAATAAAATCACCAGACAAATTGCTCTTCACGAAAAGATTCTTGTAGGTAGGCTCAATACAAGGCGTGGTGCCCATGATATTCGAGATGGTAGCGGTCGGCGCGATGGCGAGCACGTTGGAATTACGCATCCCATTTTTAGCAATCTTTTCGCGCAGTGGCTTCCAGTCCATCTTGCCGGCGCGGGGCACTTCGACTTCTTCACCACGTTCGTCGGCCAAGGTGTCGAGGGTGTCTTGCGGCATAAGCCCGCGATCCCATTTGGAGCCTTCGTAACTGCTGTAAGTGCCCTGCTCCCCTGCCAGGTCAGCGGAGGCTTCGTAGGCGTAGTAGGCGATGGCCTCCATGAACTCGTCATTGAACTCAACGGCGGCGGAAGAGGCGAAGGCGATGTCTTTTTTGTAGAGGGCATTTTGCAGACCCATAATGCCGAGACCGATAGGCCGATGACGACTATTAGCTGTCTTGGCCGCTTCGGTTGGATAGAAATTGATGTCGATCACGTTGTCGAGGGCGCGGACGGCAATCTGTATGGTATCCCTAAGTTTTTCGTGGTCGAGATTTCCATCCTTATCAAGGTGGGAGTCGAGCACGACGGAACCGAGATTACAGACGGCGGTCTCTTCTTCGCTCGTGTTGAGTGTAATTTCAGTGCAGAGGTTGGAGCTATGGATGACGCCGCAATGGTCTTGCGGGCTACGCACATTGCAGGGATCTTTGAAGGTAATCCATGGGTGACCCGTCTCGAAGATCATGCGGAGCATGGTCTTCCAAATGTCAAGTGCGGGGCGTTTCTGCCCAAAAATTTCACCGCGCTCGGCCATGGCTTCGTATTCGCAGTAGCGATCCTCGAAGGCTTTACCATAGAGGTCGTGGAGATCGGGGCAGTCGTTCGAGCGAAAGAGTGTCCATTCCTGACGAGCTTCCATCCGTTTCATGAAGAGGTCAGGAA
>PKCJ01000013.1 GCA_002862945.1 Opitutia bacterium
CTTTAAGGCACCAGATTTGCCCTTCCTCTACGTCATGCTTGCAGGCTTTAATGGTAAACCTGGAGTGCATGAGAATTACCCGCACATTCGCGAGGTACAATTAAAAGCCCTAGACATTCCTAATACCGCGATGGCGCTCGCTCTCGATGTTGGCGAAGCTAATGACATACACCCAAAAAATAAGAAGACTGTAGGTGAGCGTCTCGCCCTTGCGGCACGCGCAAGCGTCTATGGAGAACAGCTGTGCTACTCAGGGCCAATCATGCGAGAGGTCGACATCCAAGGCTCCACTGCCATCATTCATTTTGATCACATTGGTGACGGGCTTGTCGCCAAGGATGGTGCACTACGCGCCTTCCAGGTAGCAGGCCAAGACGCTGAATTCAAGCCAGCCAAAGCAAGCATCCTAGGCCATAGCGTGCAGGTCGAAAGTCTCGACGGCAGTCTCATCAAAGAGGTTCGCTATGCATGGGGCGGCTACCCTGACTCTAATCTATACAACAGCGCAGCGTTACCAGCGGCTCCATTTCGAACAGACAAGATCAACCGATAATCTCGACTATTTTATGTTTAAAAAATGTTTTTCCACCCTGGGTTGCCCAGATTATTCACTGGATAAAGTACTCGATACAGCGCAAGCACATGGCATGGACTGCGTTGAGATACGAGCGCTTGAAAACGAAATCGATCTGCCCAGTTACTTTATTAAAAACGAAATCAGCCCAGAGGAGCTCAAGCGGCGTTGCCATAAAAGCGGAGTCGCGATCGCTGCTTTCGGCAGCTCTCTGAAGGTCACCTCGGACCCATCAGAATGGCTAAATACTCTGAACGCATTAGCACCTTGGATCATCGCGGCGGAAGTCCCTTCAGTTCGTCTATTTGATGGCGCAAGTGAGGGTGACTTCGATGACTGGATTGACCTTGCCAAGTCCCGCGCCCAATTCTGGCGAGAACTTAAGGCCAAGCACGGATGGGAATTTGATCTAGCCATCGAGACACACGACACCCTGATTGATGCCTCTTTGATTCTTGAATTCGTCGCAGCGACAGAGGGCACTTTCCCTATACTCTGGGACGCGCACCACACCTGGCGCAAGGGCGGCGAAGCCTGGTCAGTGACCTGGCAAGCTTGTAACAGGCATATTCAACATATTCATACTAAGGACAGTATTGGAGTGCCATCCGCGAGGCACCCCTACACCTATACCCACATGGGCCAGGGCGAAATGAATGCTGAAGGCTTAACGCAGTTACTAGTCGACTCTAATTACTCGGGTATCTTGAGCCTAGAATGGGAACGGATGTGGCACCCCTACCTTGACCCAATCGAACTAGCACTGGATAATTTAAACAAAAGCTTTACTGCGATTCACACGTAGAGCGATCAAGGTGGCTAAACGCAATAAGCAAGTATTTTATAGATTTGCTTAGAATTTGATAGATGCCTTCAATCGGATACGACGACCGTCCGTGTAACGCGGGTTTTTCCCCGAGGCGTAGAGGTCACGGCAATCGAATAAATTATCTACAGAAAGCTGAAAGCTGTATCGGGGGGCTTGGCTAGCCTGGTCGAACAGTCGACCACTCCAGCCTATGAATACATTAGTGGTCAATGTATCATCTAACCAAATATCATAGAACTGCGTAGAACTGCTATCGTACATTTCACCGTTGCTATCAACATTCGGGAAAAGATCGGGGCGGCCATCGTAAAATAATGGACCTACGCCACCTTCATAATCTCTCTCAACGCCATTTCTTTGCCTCGAATCACTGCCCACGTCGGCATAAAGTCGATTGTAGTAAGACTTTGAGCGGTATTTTAGGTTTGTCCCAAGATACGTACCCTTTAGCTTGCCGTCCGTAAAATTATATCGCGCGGTAAAATTCGCGCTGTGCTTGGCAGTACCGGGTACTCGCTGCCCTTTTTGGAGCAATGCTTGCCCCGAAACCGGATCATTAGGGCCAGACTGGAATAAGGCATCCGAATACGCATAGCCAAGAAATAAAGAGAGCTCCTTAGATGGGTTGTAGTATAGGTCGAGTTCCACCCCTCTGCTTTGGGTGTCTATGCCAGCAACTTTTCGCCCACTTGGTGAGAAGCCCGTGCCATCAGGATCATCATATAATAGAGGATAATCGGCAACTGGGTATAAGCGCTCCAACTGTGGCGTCCCTAAGGTGGAAAGCATGTCATTTTCTTTGGTAATATCAAAAAGGCTGACTTGTCCACTTAGCCTGCCTTCCAAAAATTCGAATTTCACGCCGCCCTCAAAGCCAATACCCGTTTCAGCCGGAACAGATTCACCAATGGGATTGATATCCCAACCAGTTGGCGACTCGATGGACTGGGCGTAGCTACCGAACAGAGCCATATTCTTGTTGACCCAGTATAAGGCTCCCAGAGATGGACTCGCCTCCGTGTAGGTCTCATCGATGGGCACGGCAGGCGATCCCGCTTGGACTTCTTGGCTAAGCGCCTCCATCTCAATAAGGTCAAAACGCAATCCCACTAAGGTATTGAGACGGCCGTTCATATAACTACCTTGATTAGCGAGCCAGAGCGCTTTTGTTTCGATCTGCGCTTCGCGCGTGCGGCGCAGCGCATAGAAGTTAGCGCCTCCCTGCTCCGCGCCCGGAGTACGTGAACTGCCAAAGAGTGCCTCGGGGTTAAAATTGGGGCTCAGCTCATTAGTGAAATTAAAGGCCTGAAAGTCATCGTAGCCATCAATGTGGTAATCACTGAGTAATATATAATCTTTAGCGCGGTAAGCACTACTACTCCATGATCCGTCTGCAGCGATTTGGGTTCCACTGAGAACCTGCTGATACTGGATGTCCGTGCTATCGCGTCGGTCATAGTCAAGTCCGAGTAAGAACTGCTGCTTGCTGCCCTTAATATCCTTTGACCACGAAAGCGTGGAACGAATTGAATCCGTATGATCGGTCAGGCGTTTCTTTTCCCAGGTGGGTATTATGTATGGCGAGGGCGTCGCCGAGGGGTCGGTGCCATCGCCCGGATAGAAACCCAAGTTGGGTTCATCCCCCTGGTCACGCAAACTACCTCGACTCGTCGCCGATAAGAAAATATCGGCCGTACTCGCCAATTGCTGAGTATCCCCATTACGCTCTTGGTGCGCAAAAGCCGTTTTCATGACTAGATCATCGGTCCACTGGTGCGTGATATCACCCAGAATAAAACAGCCGTAGCGATCCTGCGTCAGGTCCGGGCTACCGTATCCAAAGTTATTTTCATTGATGCCGGCATTCTCATAGAAGCGGCGCAGATCGTCTGCGCTATTGATGTCGAGTTGCGGATATTCTGGGGTTGATGTGGTGTACCCCCCTCGACTCAAACTGCCATCATTGTAATCGATCATATACTGCAGGGCATCCGCTGGGAGAAAGTCGACAATATCTGGAGTTGCGGGCAAGTCTTCCAAAATTCCAGTTAAGCCGTATTCCCCAGTACGGTCAAAATATGCGGACCGCGGACTGAGGCGAGTTTCCCAAAAGCGCTCGAAGTGTAAATTGATTTGGGTCTTATCGCTGGGACGTATCGCTACCGCAAGTGTCTGACCGTCCAGTGTCTTCGATTTGAAATTTTGATCATACTCACGATCATCATAAACTGACATAAAGCGAATCGCCAGGGAGTCATTAATCTGCTGGTTGTGGTCAATCGAGGCACGATATTTATTGTTCTCACCAATTTCAGCCCGAATCTCTGTTTCGTCATCACCAAACATCGCCTTCTTAGCCAGATAGTTTGCCTTGCCGCCGGGCGCTGCTTGTCCATAGACGAGAGAATTCGCACCGCGGATAACTTCAGTACGCTCCACGTTGTAACTATCCTGTCCAAGTTGACGCTGCATAAATTCAAACAACTGGTTGCGGGTCAACAAACCACGAAAACGAATCACGCTGTTACTATACGACTCCCCTTCATCCTGTATGCTAGCGACAACATTTTCGAGACTAGAAATTTCTGTTAGGTTGAGGTCTTCTATAAGGTCCTTATTCACCACAGAAATAGTCATTGGAGTGTCTTTGATCATCTGATTGGTGCGGGTTCCCGCCAGCGTGTCACCAGAGTAATAACCACGGTCGCGTTCACCCGACACAGTAAATTGTGGCAATATATACAATTCGCCCTCATTGTAGTCATCGTTCGCCACCACTATGGCTGAATCAGAGGGCTCCGAGTCCTTTTCCTCGGGCAGGATAACTGCCTCATTGGCAATCAATAAGCTGGCAGTGAGTAGATATGCAAAGCCGACAGCTTCGGCGCGGGAAGATGAAGTAAACATAGAATATAGTTATGGGGGATGAGCTAGGGTTCGCGTAAAAAATATAATAAATATTACCCCGCAAACGTGAATTCTAAAAAATCAAATTCAAGCCCAAAAGCATCCAAATTTTACAATTTACACTTTGCTAAACATTGAAGCGGTAGAACATTTTAGTGCAGACTAGCCATTGGAATTCCGCCCGGCAGGCATGAATCTGATCACTCCAAGGTAAATCTTGGAATTACTCCTGCGACCGAATCAAAACACTTGCATCGCCTTTCGCATCCAGCATTTTGCAACTTAGACAGAGACGCACTCTAGTCACTTTTTGCCCGAATTTAGTGAAAAAAAAGAAGACATCCCAACAGAAGATTGCTCAGGATTTAGGCGTCTCGCAGACCCTAGTTTCGATGGTTCTAAATGGCCGCAAAGAAGGCATCTCTAGTGCCTCTATCAAGCGTATTTGGGACTACGCAGTCAAGGAGGGCTACACGCCTAATGGCATGCAGATAGATCGAAGCGGGGATGGGATAGCAGAGAATATTCAAGCGATCGGCTATATCTTGCGCTCACCATTGAAGTTAGCGACAAAGAGTAATTTTTTCAGTCACGTGCACCAAGGTATGCACGAAGCGCTCAGTCAGGAAGGCATCAAAACCCTATTTCTCGGAGGTGAAGGCGATTTAAGCAAGACCGATTACACTAAGATAGCTCAAAGCAAAGGCTACCCACTAGGTATCGTTGTTCTTGGCCAAGTTCAGCCTAGTGTAATCGATAATCTAAACCAAGGAGATGTTCCCATAGTATGTGTATCGGCCCGATACGGAGGACAATGCCACTCAGTGCTGCCAAATGAAATGCAGGCCGGCGAACAGCTGATCGAACACCTTTATCATCTTGGGCATCGCCGCTTTGGCTGGATTGGTGGCAATAAGGGCATGATGCGCAACCTTGAGCGGCACGAAGCCATCACCCAAAGCCTCAGTAAGCGCGATTTGAACTGCGCACCCAAAGACTCCATCACTCTCGAGAGCTCGGAGCGCCAAGATGGTTACAACGCGGCGCAAGTAATTTTGGCTAATCGTAAAGACGCCCGCCCGACTGCGCTGGTATGCTTCAATGGTTTAATGGCACGTGGCGCCATCGATTATTTATTGCAGAATCAAATTAAAGTGGGTCAAGACGTGAGCGTTGTCGCACTAGATCAAACCAGAGCCTGCGAAGAGAGCCTACCCAAAATAACTTGCTGCGGCTCTCACCCAGAGGCAATGGGCGCTGCGGCGGTGCGGCTTATTCTTCAAAGCAAGGATTCCTCTGCAGGAGTCTTTTCGGAATTAACCATACCTGCCCAGTTTCGCGACCGGGAGTCCTCGGGACCTGCACCCGAAGATAATTAGGTAGAGCCTGACTCTACCAATTGAAGCAATCGGGTGTATCCTCTAAGATACGCCCTGCAGGCTTAGAATCGCCTTTGCCCAGTCTCGATTTCTCGCACTTGCTGACTTTGTTAATATATATGACTAATAAAAATTATTTTATGCTTGCACTAATAGTGATGTAGAGTGTTTTGTTTAAGATAGTCTGTCATTGTAGAAATTTAACCCCCCCACAATAATGAAAAAACTACTCCTAACACTTCTATGCTTTGGCGCTAGCTGCGCTCACGCAAGCACCACAATACTATTTAATGATAGCTGGGCCGATGGCGGTCTAACAGACGGCGCAGATGAGGCTGACATAGCGTGGTATGGCACCACAGGCAGTTCTGCTTTAGACAGCAATTCATACACTGCGGAGAACAACTTTCTAAGCGCTAGGTCTGGGACATCAGGGCGCGGTTTTCATGGAGTCTTTGCTCGCCAGTCTATCGCCAACACTGGGGACAAAATTACGGTCACTTACAGCTTCACAACACCCGATACTGTAGGAACCAAATCGACTGCATTAAAAGTGGGTTTCTTCGACTCTAACGGCGCACTAGCCCAAAATCCAAACAACGACTCAAATGGTAACGCACGAGCAACAGTCGGTGCCCCAATACACACACAGTCTAGCCTAGGTTCACAAGATGCTGGCTGGGACACAGTATATGGTGAAGCGGCTGATTTAGATGTTGC
>PKCJ01000117.1 GCA_002862945.1 Opitutia bacterium
TAGCCACTGGGGTAATGAGTCGCATTTTTTTAATTTTTAGAAATCTACATTATAGTATGTGGATAAAAAAGATCAATGCTGGTCAGCGACAAAGGTATGTCTTATCGCGACGTGAGCCGAGGTGTCCTTCCGCCTAGAATGCTGCGTCGATGCCCTAAGCGATCGCTGGTGACTATGCGCGACCTCCATAGGATCGGTCGGCGGTGTTTACCTTGATAGTTTCGCCCTCTTTGATGAAGAGTGGCACCTGCACTGTGAGACCAGTCTCCAGTGTGGCGGGCTTTTGCACGTTACTCGCTGTGTCACCTTTAATGCCTTCAGCGGATTCAGTGACCTTCATTTCAATCGAAGCGGGCAGTTCGATAGAGATTGGTTTGTCGTCTACATGGAGGATGCTGTAAGCCTGCGTTTCGACAAGAAAGTCTTTCGCCTCTTCGATCAGGCTCTCATCAAGGATGACATCCTCAAAAGTCTCGGGGGCCATGAAATGGTAGCCGTCCGCATCGACGTAACTGAACTCTAGCTTCACCATATCGGTGTGCATGATTTCAACGCTATCTGTGGTGCGGATCTTGGTGTTGGTACTCGCGCCTGAACTCAGGTTGCGCATGGTGACTTGCATGAAGCCAGCTTGGCGGCCTTGAGTCCGGTGCTGCACATCCAGTACGAGGTGCGGGGTGCTTTGGTAGTTAAGGACTTTGCCTTTGCGGACGTCTGTGGGAGATGCCATGTGTATGCTAGATTGTAACGTTAAATTTTCAGTGCCGCGCTAGTCTGTCAAGGGTGCTCAGGGCTCTGTGGGGAATTCCTGCTCTGCTCTAACGAACTGCTTTTTTTCATCCTAATATTCACGCTCATCGAATCGACGATTTTTACGGATGAGGGGATCTTCCATGGCGCTAATTTGCCTCGGCAATGATTACGAATTATGCGCTTCCATACCCGCGAACCTTCGTCACCACTCACCACTATTTCGCAGGCGACGGCGCTTCCTGTGACAGGGGCTTCCATGGCGTAAATATTGACCGTTTCAATGCCTTCGATTTCGCCTATGATGGCTTCGACCTCAGAGGGGTGCACTTTTTGTCCACCCACGTTGATGACTGCGCTGGCGCGGCCGATAATTCTGAGATTGTCGTGATCGTCTATTTCGACGAGGTCGCCGGTGCGATACCAGCCATCCGCCTCCAGGCCAACATCATCTGCATTTAGGTAGCCGACTACTCGTGAAGGTGTTTTTAGCCAGAGCTCTTCTTCGACGATTTTCCACTTAGTATCCGAATCTTTGATACGAAAAAAAAGACTTTCATTGTCGATACTCTTGATCCGTATGGCACCTGTTTCACTAGTGCCAAACTTTTGCTGAAGTTGTGCATTTGGGAAAGCCTTGGCGAGTCGCTTCAAAACTTTCTGCGGCATCGCTTCTGCGCCGTAAGCGATGATTTCGACGGTGCTAAGATCGTACTCCTGGACAGTGCCTGAGAGTAGCATTAGGTTTAGGAAGGTCGGGGAGGCGGGTAGGACGTTAACTTGATGCGAGGCGATAGCTAGACCTGCCGCTTCAGGGCTGCGAGCTTCGGGCACAACGAGCGTTGATCCGGAAAAAAGACAACGAAAAGCGGAGTCGAGCCCACCGATGTGGTCAATTAGCAGTAAGAGCAGGGAGCGATCCTTACGTGCACTTAAATTTTTATAGCGATCAAGTAGGGCATCGAGATTGTGTAACATGCCTTTAGGTTCCCCGCTGGTGCCGCTACTGAAGAGCACGAGGCCACTGCCTTCGAGTTGATTATAAAGCTGCGAAGAATTGGCGACTAATCGCCTCTTGTCTTGCTCGGCCTCGGGTAATTCTGCGGGTAGGGGTAGGGCGATGTGGCGAGTCTCTCCGATGGCAAGGAGCATAGCGAGACCTTCGATCGTGGTTGCTGCTTGCACCTCTATGACGGCCACACCTTTGCTGGGAAGCTGCGTGAGAGCGTGGTCAATGAGCTCGATAAACTCGGCGTAGCTCCATGTCTTGCCTCCTTCGTTACAGGCGATGCGATCGCCGCAGGCGGCTAGTTGTTGGCGAATCCAAGTCATTGTTTATTTAGAGGGCAAGCTTGCTCGCTGCTTTGAAAAGCTGCTGAATAATGGGTATCATCGCATTCCTCGAGAAGAGTCACGACTGCGCCTAATTGATTCCGCCTAGGTAGAGCACTTGTCCTGTGATAAAATCGCTCTCCTCTCTGAGGTAAAAATCGACGGCGTTGATCACGTCGCGGACCTCACCCAAGCGCTCGAGAGCTTGGCGGGTGAGGAGGGCATCCATTTTCTCTTGAGGCACGCCGCGGATCAGATCGGTCTCGATGGGGGTGGGGCCGATTGCGTTGACTGTGATCTTTAGCTCGGCCAATTCGCGGGCGAGGATCCGGGTCAGGCTCTCTACGGCAGCTTTACTAGCGGCATAGATGGCTTCACCTTCAAGGTTGAGCGGATGGGCGACTGTAGTAAAATTGATGATACGCCCATTATTAGTCCGGCGCATGAGCTTAGACATCTCACGACAAAAGAGAAAGGTGCCGACTACGTTAGTCTGCAAAATACGGTTCACCGTAGCGGCGGGGGTGAGCAGCGCGTGATTCATCGATGCGATACCGGCGTTATTAAGAAGCGCCTCTACCTTTCCATGGCTAGCTTTGATTGTTCGGGCCATTGCAATGACGGCATCTTCGTGGCTCACATCGAGTGAGAAGTGTTGGTAGTGGGCGTGCTCGATACTGCCTTCACCACGGGAGCAGCCGACGACTTGCCAGCCTTCGGCGAGATAGTGCTTGGCCATTTCTTTGCCGATTCCTTTGCGCGTTCCGGTGATAACGATCGTTTTCATGAGGGCATCCTTTCGATGACTGCATCAGTCAAGCTGGCGACATTTCGGTATGGAGTGCTCTTTGCGCTCATGGCTTTTTCGTCGGCCAGTGCGATGGAGGCATCGAACTTCTCAGCCAAGGCTTCTTCGATGTCGGCGATTAGGTTGACCAGCGCCATGCTATCGAGCGAACCGTCTCCTCCATACAGCGGTGTCTGTGGGTTCGGAGCCTTCAGTGCGTTGAGTTCGAAATCTTCAGCGAGCATTTGCACCGATTCAAGGATTAGGGATTGGATGGCTTTGCGGTCTGGCATGAGGAGTATCTGAAAGGGGCTGTCTTAGTTACCAAAGAATTCGCTACGTGTTGCTTGGCCTTTTTCGGCGATGTCTCTTCGGTTTAAGACAGTATTTACAGTTAAACAGAGAATTTTGAGATCGAGCAAGAAGGAACGGTTTTCGACATACCAGAGGTCGAGCTCGAATTGTTCCTTCCAGCTAAGATCATTGCGCCCGTTGACTTGAGCCCAACCAGTGATGCCCGGAAGCACTTCATGGCGGCGGGCTTGTTCGGGCGAGTAACGTTCCAAATAGATCGTCGGCAAGGGTCGAGGGCCAACTAGGCTCATTTCTCCTTTGAGCACATTCCACAATTCAGGCAGCTCATCGATGCTGGTGCTACGAAGGAATTGCCCCCATGCACTTAGGCGTTCTTCGTCGCTACCTTGGCCCTTGCGCATGCTCCGGAACTTGAGGATTTTGAAGGCTCTTCCGTCTCTGCCTGCACGTGTTTGCCTAAAAAAAATGGGGTGCCCTAGCTGCATGACTTGCAGCATCATAATGACTAATAGCGGCAAGCCTAGGACAGCAAAGAGCAATAGACTAGTGATTAGATCGAAGGCGCGCTTCATAGATTGGTTACAATATATCAGGTGTTGAAGTATTTTGCGATTTCATTTATCTGCAGTTTTTAGTCAAACCTGCTTTGACATGTGTTTAATTATTAATAGGGATAGAAGTTTTACTAAATCAACATAACACCATAGACTTATGATACTCAACGCCAACGAACGTACCTTTGCACCTTTCAGCCTCACTCGTCTACTTACGACTTGTTTCGGTCGCGGTAATGGTGAAAAGGTCTGTATTCTTATCGACCTGCCTAACCCGGTGGACATGAAAGACTTCAAATTTCTCGAAGACGAAACTCTCTCGATCCAAAATTACGGGCACGAGGTTTTTTACAAGGGTTTCAAAAATGGACAGCTCGACGAGATGAACTGGACGGGTGGCGAAATCTTTGCCTACAAAGAAACTGGTGGCAGCAATCTTGATATGGAAGACGATTGCTTCGACCCAGAGGGCAATCATTTGAGCTTGGATAAGGATATCTACACTAATTATGATATCATTCTGACTGTTTCGACTTTCTCCGCGACGGCACCTTTAACAGCAAAGTGTAAGGAATACGGTTTCCGTGGTGCAACGCTCCACGGCCTAAACCAGATCATTCTGGATACGGGGCTTTCTGTCGACTACGATCTAGTGAGCGAAGATGCTGAGAAGCTACGTCTCGGCCTAACCAAGGCAGACACCTTCGAAATCGACTTTGAAGTGGAAAATAAAGTCTACACTCTAAAACTCCATACCCGCGGCCAAGAGGCACAGAAGAGTCACGGCCTCTGCCCCCCAAGCAAGGGCGGTGATGTGGCTAATCTGCCAGCCGGAGAAGTTTACTTTGTTCCAGAGAGTGCGGAGGGCGTTTTTCCCTTCAAATACGACGAGAGTACGATAGGCCTTCTTCATGTCGAAGATGGCATGATCACAAAATCGCAATTCGTTTATGGCGACTATGCGGAGATTGAAGATCATAACCGTCGCCTCAAAGATGATCCCATGATTGGTGCGATTGGTGAGCTCGGTTTCGGCACTCAGGTATTACCTTTCTCAGGACGCGATATCCAAGACGAAAAAATCCTCGGCACGATCCACGTGGCCACTGGTCGCGATGATCACCTAGGCGGAAAGATTACACCAGACCTCTTTAAGGAGCATAAAAACGCCTCTCATGACGATGTCCTTTATGCGCCGCACAAAACTCCCGAGATCCGTTTACAGCAAGCGCGGATGATCCGTGGTGGACAGACAGAAATTCTGATTGAGCATTACAAGCCCGCTAAATACATGGTGGACCTACTTGAAGCGGAACTCGCTGTTGAGGTTTAGTTAATTCGTGGCGACTGAGCCTGTTCATGGCTGCCTATGAATACTGAAAATCTCTACGAGTCCGACGAACTGCTGCACCAGTATTTGATTTTTCATTATGCAAGTGCTGAGGAACAGTTTCCATATCCTTTTGGAGGATCGGATGCCTTAGATTTTCCTAAACGCTGTGCTCTGGAGGGGGCAGATCTTTCAAAATTGTCGGAAGGCGCCCGAGCGCTCGACCTCGGCTGTTCAGTCGGTCGGTCAAGCTTCGAATTGGCAAGGCACTGTGAGGAAGTGATTGGTATTGATTACTCGCAGGCATTTGTAGACGCGGCTAATCGTATTGTTGCTGAAGGGGTGCACCCAGCTACGCGACTCGACGAAGCTTCGGCCACGACACAACTATTTGTCTCGGTCGATCCATCGATCGATCGTAGTCGACTCAGCTTTGAGCATGGTGACGCGCAGTGCATTCGTACTGACATTGGTCAGTTTGATCTCGTGATCGCATGCAACTTGGTTTGCCGCTTGCCCGAGCCTGTGCGTTTATTAGAGCGCTTGCCTGACTTGGTCAAAGCTTCTGGCCAACTCTTTATAACGACTCCCTATACATGGCTTGAAGAATACACGCCCCCTGAAAACTGGCTAGGCGACGGGGCGGTCGATTCCTTTGAAGGGCTGCGTAAAGCACTGGAGCCTGCCTTCGTGCTGGATCAGCAGTGGGATATGCCTTTTCTCATCCGAGAACACGCGCGGAAGTTTCAATATAGCATCGCGCAGGCTAGTTGCTGGCACCGCGCGTAAAGAGTCATTTACCGCTTGCGCCCTAAGAAAGTGTGGGTCAGCTTGTCCGAGTCGATTTCGGAGTGTGGGCGTTCGCTTGATCGTAAGATTGAGAGGAAAGTCCGGACACCGTAGGGCAGGATTCCCTGTGAAAGCGGGGGCGCGTTAGGGCAACTTGACGTGACGGATAGTGTCGCAGAAAATAAACCGCCTTGCGCAAGTTTCGGCTTGCCTGAGGTAAGGGTGAAATGGGGAGGTAAGAGCTCACCGCTCTGGAGGTAACGAAGGAGGCATGATAAACCCAATCCGGTGCAAGGCAAAATAGGGGATCGGGCGGCTCGTCCAATGATCCCGGGTATGTCGCATCTCACTTCGGTGGGAATTTCGCCTCGGCGAGATAGATAAATGAACGCACAGCCAAGCGCTCCGGCGCATGGTGGACAAAATCCGGCTTACAGCACTCCGAAATTGACAC
>PKCJ01000119.1 GCA_002862945.1 Opitutia bacterium
AAGCCTTCAAAGAAACGGGGGAATACGTTTTTGAGAACTTTGATAGCGCTGGGTTTACAAGCTCGCGAAGCGATGACGCAGAGATTGAACAGATTATAAAAGACGTGTATTCGAAATATGGATACATTGTTGATCCGCATACCGCTTGTGGGTTTCAAGAAGGTTTTGTAGGCAAAGAAATTATCTTAGCTACTGCGCATCCCGCAAAATTCCCCGACACGATTCAGGCCGCCATTGGCAAAGGTTCGACGCACGCATCGCTCGAAGTTTTGAAGTCCAAAGAAATTGTTAAATACAGCGTTGATCCAACACCCTCGGCGATCAAGGCCTTTATGAGGGCGCGGGTTTAGCTATTAAGTTTGTCCATCAAATGTTTTTTGAAGAATGCTGCTTATTTTGCTTCGACTAATAAAATCCCTTGATTAGCGACATAGATGTTCACCAGTTGTCCGCCACGTAAGCCGAAGCGCGGCCTGTAATCGGTAGCATTCACTCGCGGTATCAGAAGCGACACTTCTGTCTTTTTTAAGCCACCGCTTCTTCTTTCTCCGGAATGTCTTTTTCGACCTTCAGGTTGTCGATTATGAACTCTTGGCGCTCGGGGGTGTTCTTGCCCATGTAGAAGGTGAGCATGTCTTTAATTGTCATGCCCTTTGCTATGATGACTGGGTCGAGACGGATGTTTTTACCGATGAAGTGCTGAAACTCGTCGGGGGAGATTTCGCCCAATCCTTTGAAGCGAGTGATCTCAGGCTTGGGATTGCACTCTTTCATCGCTGCGAGGCGTTCCTGATCGGTATAGCAGTAGCGGGTCACCTTCTTGTTGCGCACGCGAAAGAGCGGCGTCTGTAAAATGTGAAGGTGGCCTTGCTTGATCAACTCAGGAAAAAATTGGAGGAAGAAGGTAATTAGTAATAGACGGATGTGCATCCCGTCCACGTCCGCATCGGTCGCGATGACAACGTTGTTGTAGCGGAGATCGTCGAGACCATTTTCAATGTTGAGCGCGTCTTGAAGCAGATTGAACTCTTCATTTTCGTAGACGACTTTCTTGGTTAACCCGAAGGAGTTAAGTGGCTTGCCCTTGAGGGAGAAGACGGCCTGCGAGTTGACGTTGCGAGCTTTGGTTATGGAGCCAGAGGCGGAATCACCTTCGGTTATAAAGAGCGTGGAATCGAGGCGTCCGTCCTTCTTAGTGTCGAGATGGATGCGGCAGTCGCGTAGTTTCTTGTTATGTACTTTAGCCTTGCGCGCTCGCTCGCGGGCCAGTTTCTGGATGCCCTTGAGCTCCTTACGGTTGCGTTCGGACTCTTGAATTTTTTTGCCTAGGATCTCGGCGGTTTTGGGATTGCGATGCAAGTAGTTGTCTAGCGCTTGCTTCATGAAGTTATTCATGAATGTTCGCACCGTAGGCCCTTCCGGGCCCATGTCTTGTGAACCAAGCTTAGTCTTGGTTTGTGATTCAAATACAGGTTCTTCAACCTTAATGCTCACGGCGGCGCAAATGGAGGTGCGGATGTCGACGGCGTCGAAATCTTTTTTATAAAAGTCTTTAATTGTTCTAGCCATCGCCTCGCGGAAGGCGGCAAGATGGGTGCCTCCCATGGTAGTATGCTGGCCGTTGACAAAGGAGTAGTAGTCTTCGCCATAAGAGTCGTTGTGGGTGAAGGCTATTTCGATGTCAGTATCTTTAAGGTGGACGATGGGATACATCGGCTCGCCATCGAGTTTGTTCTCTAGGAGATCGTGCAGACCCTTGTCGGATTTGAATTTTTTGCCGTTGTAGACGATGGTCAGGCCGCTGTTGAGGTAGGCGTAGTTCCATAGCATGTCCTCGACGTAATCGTCGCGAAAGCGAATGGCGCCGAAGATCTCGGGGTCGGCATCGAACCGGAGGGCAGTGCCGTCTTTAGCTTCTTTTTCAGCACGGTCCTTTTTGTCTTCAGAGACGACTTCTCCCTGCGAAAAGCTAACGCACCGCGTCTTGCCCTCACGGTAGGCCTGAATGGCGAACTCCGAGGAGAGGGCGTTGACTGCCTTAATACCCACACCATTGAGGCCGACGGATTTTTTGAAAGCTTCAGAGTCGTATTTCGCACCCGTGTTGATTTTAGAAGCGCAGTCCTTTAGTTTGCCAAGTGGTATACCGCGCCCGTAATCCCGGACGGAGACGTGGGTGCCGTCGATGTTGACCTCGATGATCTTACCGTTGCCCATCACGAACTCGTCGATCGAGTTGTCGATCACCTCCTTGAGGAGAATGTAGATGCCGTCGTCGGAGGACGAACCGTCACCTAACTTACCGATGTACATGCCCGGGCGCAGGCGGATGTGTTGTTTCCAGTCGAGGGATTTGATCGAAGCTTCGTTGTATTCGGCAGACATGTTTGAGTGGTCAGTGGGGAGTCGTGAGTTATATTGATAAAAACGCCCGAGGGTAGGACTCCAACTAGAAAATGGATTTATCTAGAAAAGAGTTACCAGAAAGCACGGCTACTTTGCTTCTGCTAGAATGTTTGCCTTTACCGCGATTGATTTTACACTACCCAGTCGAAGTGGTATGGCATTTCACTGCTACTATGGTTAAGAGCGCTCGTCTAAAAAGGCAAACCTGCTGAGAAGTTCAAATTTTGGTTGAGAATCAGCCCTACGGTCTCATCTTTGTCTGCTTTTTACAATTTACACCAATTTTTTACGATTATGGAAGACGTCATTATCCTAGGCACTGGCTGCGCAGGACTCACAGCAGCTATCTATGCGGGTCGCGCTCAGCTTAATCCACTAGTCCTTGAGGGCTCTCAACCCGGAGGCCAGCTTACGACCACCTCAGAGGTGGAGAACTTCCCCGGATTCCCAGATGGGATCGACGGTTTCATGATGATGGATAATCTCCGCAAGCAAGCTGCCCGCTTCGGAGCTCGCTACGAGCACGCCAAGATCGACAAGATTGAGGTCGAGGGCGGGATGAAAAAACTTTACGCAGGTGGTAAAGTCTTTGAGTCCAAGGCAGTAATCGTAGCTACAGGAGCGCGACCACGCTTACTAGGCATCCCCGGTGAGAGCGAAATGTATGGAGGCAAAGGCGTGACGACTTGTGCGACCTGCGATGGCGCCTTCTATCGTGATATGGACGTGGTTGTGGTTGGAGGCGGAGACTCAGCTGCTGAGGAGGCACTTTTTCTCACCCGTTTCTGCTCGAAAGTTACCTTGATTCACCGTCGAGATGAACTTCGCGCCTCTCAAATCATGGCCGACCGTGCGACTTCTCACGAGAAGATCGAGATGGCCTGGAATGCCGCACCTTCCGAAATCTTGGCTGACGAGAAGGGCTTCACTCGTGCAGTGATCGTTAAAGATACGCAGACAGGTGAAGAACGTGAGATTCCCTGCAAGGGCGTCTTTATTGCAATTGGGCACATTCCAAATACAGACTTCGTCGAAGGCATGCTAGAGCGCGATGGCGACGGCTACATCGTGCCCGAGATTGGTAGCCAAGTAAAAACTAAGTATGAAGGTTTTTACGCTGCCGGCGACTGCGTCGATCATGTTTACCGCCAAGCGATTACTGCCGCCGGCATGGGCTGCCAAGCCGCGATCGAAGCCGAACGCTGGCTCGCAGAGCACGAGTAAATTTTAGTTTTTCAACACATCATAATAAATGGATCTCTCCGACCTCAGACAAAGTTACACCAAAGGCAGTTTTAGCGAGAGCGACCTGTTGGCTTGCCCTTTTGCGCAGTTTGAGAAGTGGTTTCGTGAGGCAGAGAACTGCGATATCGAGGAGCCCAATGCCATGTGCCTCGCTACCGCCGACCCGAATGGTATGCCCAGCACGCGCATTGTTTTGTTAAAGGATTTCTCTGAGAAAGGCCTGACCTTTTACACGAATTACGAAAGTCGTAAAGCAAAGCAGATAGAGTCTAACCCGCAGGCTGCTGCGAACTTTCTGTGGATGTCTTTACAACGACAAGTTAATGTGATCGGCCGGGTCGAGCGCATTCCCCAAGCGGAATCGCTCAAATATTTCCTTAGTCGTCCGCTCGGTAGCCAACTCGGTGCATGGACTTCGCCGCAGAGTCAGGTCATTACCTCTAGGAGTATACTCGAGGCTAAGCTTGATGAAATGAAGCGTAAGTTCGCTGACGGTAAAGTGCCGCTTCCTGACAATTGGGGCGGCTACCGTATTGTGCCAGAGTCCTTCGAGTTCTGGCAGGGCAGACCGAGTCGCTTACACGACCGATTTATCTATCGCTATTCGGGAGAGCGGCAATGGACAGCGAAGCGATTGGCGCCGTAATTTGAGGTCTATACTGTCGAATTCTGTCGATAGCCAGTGTTAGCTGTGAGCTGAAGCTTCACAATGGCTGCCGCCATGGGAAATGGTATATTTCAAGCACAGGATTGGAGCTTCGATGTAAAGCGCTGACTTTCCCGCTTTACTCTAGACCAGCGAGTTATATCACAAAGCAAGCTATGCTTGAAGAATTTATAGAGATTGATTCCAAGATGAAACCCTTGATTGCCGCTGGGCATATCAAGGGTATCTCCGAGGAGTTGCTTAACTGGGCAGATCCCGAGGTGGCCGACTACATTTTACATCTGGATAAGCCACAGCAGATCATGGTCTATCGAGCGCTACCAAGACCAAGAGCGGCTAATATTTTTGCCTTCTTTGAGCCTGATGACCAGGATACTTTCCTCGAAGCTCTCACTGATTCGGATACTCGTGAATTACTTGCCAATCTGAGCCCCGACGATCGCACCGCTCTACTGGAAGAGTTACCTGCCACAGTGACTCGCCAACTCATGCAACTACTGAGTCCCGAGGATTTGGAGGAGTCTCGTCAGCTGCTAGGTTACCCTGAAGAAAGTGTGGGGCGATTGATGACGCCCGAATACATCCGCCTCCGTGCTGAATGGACTTGTGAGCATGCGCTTGAACATGTCCGCAAGTATGGCCGCGATAGCGAGGTATTTAACCTTCTCTATGTGACGGACTCGAACGGGCTACTTGTCGATATACTGCGCATGCGCCGACTCATCATGGCGCCTCCGAGCTCCGTCATTTCTGAGATGCTCAATTACCAGTTCGTCAGCCTATCGGCTTACGATGATCGCGAAGTCGCGGTGGAAAAAATTCAGCGCTACGATGTCAATGCGCTTCCAGTAGTAGACTCTGATGGCGTCCTTGTGGGTATTGTTACTGTTGATGACATCATGGACGTCGCGGAAGAAGAAGCTACCGAAGATTTCCAAAAGGGTGTAGCGGTCGCGCCGCTAGAGACGAGCTATAGTGCGGCTAGTCCAACTCAACTCTTCCGTAAGCGTATCGGGTGGTTGATGATTTTAATATTTGTTAATTTAATCTCCGCAGGTGTCATCTCTAGTTACGAAGACTATGTAAAAGAGTTTATCACGCTTGCGCTCTTCATGCCTCTTGTTATTGCAAGTGGCGGTAACTGCGGATCGCAGTCAGCTACGCTCATGGTGCGTGCGCTCGCGATAAGTGATTTGGATTTGAAGGACTGGTTTAAGGCGGTGAGCAAGGAGACCTTTGTAGGCTTGATTCTAGGTGCATCAATGGCGGTGATTGCAGCTGCCGTCAGTAAGCTCTATGGAGGCGACTACCAGATTGCTGTCATCGTTGGCCTGAGTATGATCACAATTGTTTTTGTGGCTAACGCCTTTGGTGCACTGTTACCATTCATTCTTAGTCGTTTAAATATCGACCCCGCCGCTGCGAGCAGTCCACTCATTACATCGGTTATGGACGTACTTGGTCTTATGATCTATTTCTCGATCGCAGCGTTCATTTTGATTTAAATTTTTTCTATGCCAGAGACTTTTGAAACCCTCGGCGTGCGCGCTGATCTGGTCCAAGGGCTAGGTGCCCTCGGCATACAAATCCCCACACCCATACAATCTTCGGCGATCTCTTTTTTGCTTAGCGCAGACAGCGACCTCATTGCGCAAGCGCAAACCGGCACGGGAAAGACAGCAGCTTTTGGCGTCCCGCTGCTGATGAAGGTTGACCCTGCCGTAGATCAAATTCAAGGTCTCATTATTGCGCCGACGCGTGAGCTCGCCAAACAGATAGGCAAAGAACTTTTCCGCTTCAC
>PKCJ01000086.1 GCA_002862945.1 Opitutia bacterium
CACCCAAAATGGGTCGCCGCCCTGCAAGCACAAGCCGCGACGCTCACTCATTGCAGTAACCTCTATGGTATCCCCCAGCAGCAACAGCTTGCCGATCGGCTCGTCGCTCAAGCAGGCGCAGGTCGTTTGCTCTTTTGCAACAGTGGCGCAGAATCCAATGATGCTCTGATTAAACTCGCACGGCTCTACGGCAAAAACATCTCTGGCGCAGAAGGCAAACGCTTTACCGTGGTCGCTGCCCAAAACGCATTTCACGGCCGGACCTTTGGCGGGATGGCGGCCACTCCACAAGAGAAGATTCAAGGCGGCTTTCGCCCAATGCTGAAAGGCTTTAAATTCGGCGAACTCAATAAAATCGAAACTTTTGATAACTTGGTCGACGACTCGGTGGCGGCAGTCTTCATCGAATCGATACAGGGTGAAGGCGGGCTCTTCCCTGCCGATGCTAGCTTTCTGCAAGAGCTAAGGGCGCTCTGTACAGAGCGGAACGCGCTACTCATGCTCGACGAAGTACAATGCGGCATCGGACGGAGCGGCCATTTTTTCGCCTTTGAAGAGAGCGGTGTCATGCCTGATGCTATCGGTATGGCCAAAGGTCTCGGCGGGGGGTTTCCCATCGGTGCTATCTGGGTCTCAGAGCCTTATGCAGAACTTTTTCAGCCAGGCTCACACGGCACCACATTCGGTGGCAGCCCACTCGCCAGTGCTGCGGCCAACGCGACTCTCGACATCATCGAAGAAGAGAAATTAATCGAAAATGTAGCGGCCAACAGCCCCCAGTGGCACGGCGAACTACAAAAGTTAGCCAAAAAATATCCCGAACTAATTGCTGACATACGGGGTGCTGGCTACATGGTAGGACTCGCGCTCAAAGCCGAAGGTCACAATCTCAAGATCACTGCTGCCGCCCAGGAAAAGGGTCTACTTACTGTCCCGGCCGCGTGCAATGTCATCCGGCTACTTCCCGCACTCATCGCCACACCTCAGCAACTCAGCAAATCCGTCACTATTCTGGACGAGGTTTTTTCTGAACTAATTTTGTAATTCTTCATTGTTCCTTCAGCGCCCTTAAGGGCACCCGCTTCACCCGCCCCTCTGGGGTAAACCCTAAGCGGTTCATCTTCATCGCGCTTCCCGCGTTACATCCTAATTCAATACGATGCACCATTTTTTAAAAGAAACCGATTTCACAACCGAACAAGCCCAGCAAGTTTTCTTACTCGCCAAGCAATTCAAACACGACCGGCTCAATTGCCCGCATCCACTCAACAAGCAATCTTGGGGTTTGCTCTTTTATAAGAGTAGCACGCGGACAAGGATCTCCTTCGAAGTTGGCGTCAATGAACTTGGTGGCTTTCCCATCGTGCTCGACTCGCAAAACACACAAATCGGACGAGGCGAAACGATTGCAGACACCGCCAAGGTGATGTCCCAATATCTGCATGGTCTCGTAATCCGGACTTACGGACATGAGATTGTAGAGGGATTTGCCAAGCATGCTACCATGCCCATTGTTAATGGACTGACCGATCTCAACCACCCTTGCCAGCTTTACACAGATATATTCACTCTGCTAGAGCGCTACTCGCCCGAGGCGATGGACATCAAGGCACTCAAGGGTAAGAGAGTCGTTTTTTTCGGTGATTGCGCCAGCAATATGGCCAACTCATGGATTCACGCTACTGCCATGTTCGGTATGGAGATCACGCTCGCAGGTCCCGAAGGTTTTGCGCCTACCCATGAAATTGATTCTGTATTGGAGGCCGATGGATTAGCAAAAAAATATGTTTTCACTACCGATGCCAAGTCAGCGGCCGAAGGCGCGGACGTCCTTTGCACAGACGTATGGGTATCGATGGGTGACGAGGCAGAAGCCGCAAAACGCAAGTCTGCGATGACCCCCTACCAAGTGAATGGCGATCTACTTGAATTGGCAAAGTCGGACGCCTACTTCCTCCATTGTCTCCCCGCCCACGCCGGCGAAGAAGTCAGCCAGGAAGTGATTGACAGCCCTCAAAGCATCATTTTCGACGAGGCCGAGAACCGGTTACATACGCAAAAGGCTATTATGGCGCAGCTGGTCGAGTTGAATTCGTAGGCTAAATTCAATGCCTACCTGCATTTTACAAGTTTTCAGCATTGTTACAGCTTGGACTGCACGCCAATTTAGCTGTTTTTACGACTTTTTGCGCTATGCATCCGATCATTCTTAAAGGCCGTCCGGCATTCTCCGATTTCCGTCTGGCCGCGCTTAAAAAAGCCCTCAATGAAGCCATCGATGCGCACGACATCACAATGATCGACGCCTTCGAGTGCTACTTCATCGAAGCGGCCAATCCGCTTGACGATACCACCAACGAGCGCGCTTTCGCCCTCCTTGGGGCGAAGGAGCATTTTAACCATGCCGATAAAGGCGGTTTCTATGTCACCCCGCGAAAGGGCACGATCTCGCCCTGGTCTACCAAGGCAACAGACATCTTTCACAACTGTGCCCTGGAGGATGTGGCACGCGTCGAGCGCGGCATTCACTTCCGTTTAAATACCACCGACGGTCTCATCCTCGGTATTAAAGACCTTGGTTTGGGCCTCCTCACCCTGCACGACCGTATGACCGAAGCCGTCTATGACGAGGTTTCCGACTTTTTCCGCCACTTCGAACCCGCTCCTCTGCGTACTGTGCCACTCATGGCTGAAGGTACCGAAGCTTTTGCTAAGGCCAACATTGACTGGGGCCTCGCGATGTCGGAACACGAGATCGATTACTTAGTAGCCGCCTACCAGAAAATGAAACGTGACCCGACTGATGCCGAGCTTGTCATGTTCTCGCAGGTCAACTCCGAGCACTGCCGTCACAAAATTTTCAATGCCGACTGGATCGTCGACGGCGCGAAGAGCGATCTTTCCCTCTTCGGTATGATTCGCAACACCCATAAGTTGAATCCCGGAGGCACGCTCTCCGCCTATGCTGACAACTGCGGCGTGATCCCAGGTTCAAGTGCGGACTGGTGGGAAGTTGACCAAACAGGCTCAAAAAAGACTTATCGTAAGACAGCGAGCCAGCTAGACATTCTTTGTAAAGTAGAGACCCACAATCACCCCACCGCAATCTCGCCCTTCCCTGGTGCCGCAACGGGCGTCGGTGGTGAAATCCGCGACGAAGGTGCCACTGGTATCGGTGGTCGCCCCAAGGCTGGCATCTCCGCCTTCATGGTTTCCAATCTCGAAGTGCCCGGCTACACTCAGCCATGGGAAAAACATATTGCCGAACACCCGACCCGCATGGCCTGCCCGATCGATATCATGCTCGAAGGCCCAATCGGTGGCGCAGCCTTTGGCAATGAGTTTGGTCGCCCACAACTTTGCGGCGTGTTCCGCACCCTGCAGCTAGAGCACAACGGCCAACACCGCGGCTATCACAAGCCGATCATGGTCGCAGGCGGCATGGGCAACATGAAGCGCGAACACGTGGACAAGAAGCCCATCCCATCGACAGCACTCATTCTTCAACTCGGCGGCCCAGCAATGAAGATCGGCTTAGGTGGCGGCGCAGCTTCCTCCATCGGCGCGGGCTCGCAGTCCGAAGCCCTCGATTTTGACTCCGTCCAGCGCGGCAACCCAGAAATGGAGCGCCGCTGCCAACAAGTGATCGATGGCTGTATCGCACTCGGCGCGGATAACCCTATTCTATCTATTCACGACATCGGCGCAGGCGGGCTCTCCAACGGCCTACCCGAACTCGTCGAAGCCACCGGTGGGCGCTTCCATCTGCGCAAGATTCACAACGAAGATTCTTCCATGTCTCCCATGGAGATTTGGTGCAACGAATCCCAAGAGCGCTATGTCATGGCTGTCATGCCGGATCGCATTGATGCCTTCACCGCGCTCTGCACACGCGAGCGCTGCCCCGTCGCCATCGTCGGAGAAGCGACCGACGACGGGAAACTCGTAATCGAAGACTCCCACTTTAAAAATAAGCCTATCGACATGGAAATGAGCGTCCTACTCGGCAAGACCCCGAAGATGATCAAAGACGTCACTCGTCTGGTCGAAGATCACGCCGAACTCGACGTATCCGAAATTCAACTACCCGATGCCATCGATCGCGTATTGCGCTTCCCAGCTGTCGCCAATAAAAGTTTTCTTATCACCATCGCCGACCGTAGCATCACCGGCATGGTCGCCCGCGATCAAATGGTTGGCCCCTGGCAAACACCCGTGGCTGACGTCGCCGTGACCGCCACTAGTATGGATAGCACTACCGGTGAAGCCATGGCGATGGGTGAGCGCACACCGATTGCGATCCTAAGCGCTGCTGCATCTGGTCGCATTTCGATTGGCGAATGTTTGACTAATATCGCATCTTCACACGTCGGAAAAATCGGCAATGTTAAGCTCTCTGCCAACTGGATGGTTGCCGCCGGCGAAGAAGGAGAAGACGCCAACCTTTACGACACTGTCAGAGCGGTCGGCATGGAACTCTGCCCAGCTTTGGGTATCTGTATTCCTGTCGGCAAAGACTCCATGTCCATGCGCACCAGTTGGAAAGACAGCGCAGGCAAAGACCACAAACAAGTCTCCCCGCTTAGCCTAATAGTGACAGGTTTCTCTAGCGTCGAAGACGTAAGCAAGACTGCCACACCAGACCTGAAGTCAAGCGACAGCACCCTCCTCCTCCTCGACCTGGGAGCGGGTAAAAACCGCCTCGGCGGCTCCACCCTCGCGCAGGTTTATAACCAAATAGGCAAGGCCACTCCTGACCTAGACGACCCAGAAAAATTCGTAGCTTTCTTCAACGCTATTCAAGAACTCCTCGCAGACGACCTCGTCCTTTCCTACCACGACCGTGGTGACGGTGGCCTAGCCGCGACCCTTTGCGAAATGGCAATCGCTGGCCGCAAGGGCATCAACGCCGTCCTCGATAAGTTAGGCAACGATCCACTCGCAGCTCTGTTCTCCGAAGAGCTAGGCGCAGTCGTCGAAATCGACAAAACAAACCTAGCCACCGTCATGGCCGTCCTCGCCAAGCACGACGTCTCTGACATTACACACCTAATCGGCAACACGACTGCAGAACCTATTATAAACATCCAACTGAATAACGAACAACTTTTCAGCGAAAGTGTCGCAAAGCTGAACCTCGCTTGGTCCGAGCTCACATACCAGATGCAAGCCAAGCGCGACAACCCAGACTGCGCACGGGAAGAGTACGACTCTCTCCTCGAAGAGAACAAGGGCATACTCATCAAACCCTCATACAGCGTCGATGAAGTGGATAAACTTCTGAGTAAGAACTCTCAACTATTAAGCTCAGACACAAAGCGTCCGCTTGTCGCCATCTTTCGCGAGCAGGGAATTAACGGCCAAAACGAAATGGCCTTCGCCTTCGACCGCGCTGGTTTCCAGAGTATTGATGTCCACATGACCGACCTCCTCGAGGGTAGTGTTGACCTCGCAGACTTCGCTGGCCTTGTTGCTTGCGGCGGCTTCTCTTACGGCGACGTCCTCGGTGCTGGTTCCGGCTGGGCCAAGAGCGTGCTCTACAACCCGAAGCTCAAAACAATGTTTCAGACCTTCTTAGAGCGCAAAGACAGCTTCACCTTAGGCGTCTGCAACGGCTGCCAAATGATCTCTCAACTCAAAGAGATCATCCCGGGCGCCGAGGGCTGGCCAGAGTTTAAGCGTAACCGCTCCGAGCAATTCGAAGCCCGCTACAGCAACGTTGAAATTATCGAGAGCCCATCAATATTTTTTAAAGGCATGGAAGGCAGCCTCCTGCCTATCCCCGTCGCCCACGGTGAAGGTCGCGCCGACTTTAGTAATACAGGCGACCTCGAGCAGTGCACCAGCAGCAAGCAAATCACAACCCGTTACATTGACTTCAAAGGCGAGCCAACGGAATCCTATCCAGCCAATCCAAATGGATCACCCGCAGGCGCCACTGGCTTTACCACAAGCGACGGCCGCGCCACCATCATGATGCCACATCCAGAACGCTGCTTCCGATCTGTGCAAATGAGCTACAAGCCAGATGATCAGTTCACAGGGGAAGCCGGCCCATGGCTAAAGATGTT
>PKCJ01000045.1 GCA_002862945.1 Opitutia bacterium
GGAGGACTACGTTCACCGTATTGGCCGGACAGGGCGTGCGCAGCGCGAAGGCGATGCGGCGACAATTGTGGCTCCCGACGAGCAAGCTAAGCTTGATGCGATCGAAAAGTTTATCGACCAGCAAATTCCGCAGCTCAAACTAGAAAACTTTAATTACTTTCACGAGCCTATCATCCGTACTTCGACCGTAGAGAAGCCGCGCCGGCGTAAGCGTAACTCCGCAACGAGTCGTTTCGGCCGACGCCGGTAATTGTTATCGGCGATTATCTCGATCGTTATTTCTTGTTTGTATGAATCTAATCCTCTTCGGTTCACCTTTTGAGAAGATACGCCTCGAAGGCAGCGATCTTCATGCCAAGCATATCTTCAATGTACTCCGCGCTCGAGTCGGGACCAAGGTTTTCGTTGGCTTTGTCAACGGCTTACGTGCTCGCGCCGAAGTTACGCTCGTTGAGGCGGATGGTTCGATAACGCTTAAAATAGTCGGCACTGAATCCGCGCCTAAACCCTTGCCGATTCGCTTATTACTAGGCCTGCCCCGTCCGCATACCGCGAAGCGTCTACTCTTTGAGGCTGCCAATATGGGCGTACAGGACTTACACTTCTTCGAATCAGAACGCGGTGAACCTTCCTACGCGCAAAGTAGTCTCTGGACAACTGAGGAGTGGAAAGAGCGCCTTCTTCTCGGGACTGAGCAATCATTCGGTACGCATGTCCCCGAAGTCGGGATGCACACCGATCTGCAGTCAGCCATTTCTTTTCTACAAGGCGAGGGTGCTCATATTGCCCTCGATAACTACGAAGCCGTAGGTTCCCTGCCGCAGCTTTTGCCAGAGTCCGCTGCCAGCGCCGTCATTGCATTAGGATCCGAGCGCGGCTGGTCGGCCAAGGAGCGAGATACCTTTCGCAAAAATGGTTGGAACTTAGCCCACCTAGGCGCGCATGTACTTCGCCTAGAAACCGCCTGTGCTGCAGCCGTAGCCGCCGTTTCCTCAAGTCTAGACCTCTACGATACTCAGACAAGCACAGTGCTTTAATAGAGATCCTTTTGCAGCTTTATTTTGATATCTGGCCGTATCCCGTTACGAAGGAGTCAATAGCCGCGATTTGGTGCTAACCAGCGTTCGCACTCTTTGAGGTCTAAGTCTTTACGCTTAGCGTAGTCTTCCATCTGGTCTTCGGCGATTGGACCGACGACTGTGTATTTGGCATTCGGGTGAGCAAGATAGAGACCGCTGACGCAGCTACCAGGATTCATGGCGAAGTTCTCGGTAAGGGTGGCGCCGGTGTTTTTTTCCGCCTCTAAAAGATCCCAGATGACTTGCTTTTCAGTGTGGTCTGGTGTGGCGGGATAACCGGAGGCAGGACGGATGCCACGATATTTTTCTTTAATCAGGTCATCGTTGCTAAGTGCCTCATCGGCGGCGTAACCCCAGTGCTCTTTTCTCACTTTCTGGTGGGTATATTCAGCGAGGGCTTCGGCGAAACGGTCACCAATGGCTTTGACCATGATGGAATTGTAGTCGTCGCCATTGGCTTCGAACTCATCGGCTAATGTATCTACCCCCTCGATGCAGCAGACAAAGGCACCGCAGGCATCGAGGCGTCCAGTTTCTTTGGGCGCGACGAAGTCGGCGGGTGCATGGTAGACGGAGCTACTAGCTTTACGCTTTTGTTGCCTCAGAGTATGGAAAACACCGAGAATCTCACCCTTGGGATCATAAAGTTCGATATCGTCGCCTATGGCGTTTGCAGGCCAGAGACCTATTGCGGAGCGGGCGCGGAAACGTTTCTCTTGGATGATTTGATCGAGCAATACCTTGGCATCATTATAAATAGTAGTGGCTTGCACGCCATATTTCTTGTGCGTGAGGATTTTTGGGTAAACACCTTTGAGCTCCCATGTCCAGAACAGGGGAGAGAAATCGAAGTATTCGGCTAGATGGTCGAGCGGGACGTGGTCACTGACGGTGACACCAGTCTTATTGGGTATCTTTAGGTCGGCTGTCGCCCAATCGCAGGTGTAGCGTTTACTACGAGCTTCAGCGATCGGCATGAGCTCTTTTGTAGCGTTGGCTGCGGCGAAGTGTTCGCGCTGCTTGATGTTTTCAGCCTCGACTTCTTTGGCAAAGGCTTCTCGGGTTTTGGGGTTGATCAGCTTGTTGCAGATTTCCGTGACGAGGGAGGCGTCACCCACTCGGACAACGGGCTGATCATAGTGCGGAGCGATTTTGATCGCTGTGTGCGCCTTGCTTGTGGTAGCACCGCCGATGAGTAGGGGTTGAGTGAAGCCGCGTTGAGTCATCTCATCGGCATTGAAAATCATCTCGTCGAGCGAGGGGGTGATCAGGCCCGATAGGCCGATGATGTCGGCTCCCCATTCTTGAGCTTCTTTGAGGATGGTATCGCAGTCGACCATCACGCCTAGGTCTTTAACCTCGTAATTGTTACATGCGAGCACGACGGCAACGATGTTTTTACCAATGTCGTGCACGTCGCCTTTGACTGTAGCGATTAGGAATTTACCCGCGGAGGAGCTGGCGGTGGCGTCGGCCTTTTCTGCTTCCATAAATGGGAGGAGGTGAGCGACGGCGCGCTTCATGACGCGCGCGCTTTTGACCACCTGAGGGAGGAACATGTCGCCATCACCGAAGAGTTTACCGACGACCTTCATCCCATCCATGAGCGGGCCTTCGATCACCTCGAGAGGGCGATCGTATTTGAGCCGTGCTTCCTCTGTGTCGCCATCAATGTGCGCGACGATACCTTTGACAAGCGCGTGGGAGAGGCGTTCTTCGACAGTGCCTTGGCGCCAATCTTCTTCTAAGTCAGCCGTTTTTTTTTCTGCTTCGGATGAAATGGATCCGACGGCAGATTTTAGGAAGGCTTCGATAATTTCGGGATTATTTTCTTTGGTGGCACGTTCGAAGAGTATGCGCAGAGTGTCCATGCCTTTGTCCATAGCGGCTTTGATGCGCTCCTCAGCTGTGCCAGCACCAAGCGTCACGCTGCTGTTTTTGATAGCCTCGGCGAAATCAATGAGTTTCTCCGTCGCATCGTCGTTGCGATTGAGGAGGACGTCTTCGACAAGCAGCTTGAAGGCGGGGTCGATCTCGTCGTAAGACATGAGCATCCCTGGGTTGACGATGGCCATATCGAGGCCCTTAGCGATGCCGTGATGAATGAAGGCGGCATGCATGGCCTCGCGCACGGGATTGTTGCCTCGGAAGGAGAAAGATATGTTGGAAAGACCTCCGCTGGTGCGGCAACCGGGACAGCGTTTTTTGACTTCCTCGACGGCTTCGATAAAGTCGACAGCATAGTTGTTATGTTCCTCCATGCCAGTGGCGACAGTGAGGATGTTGAGGTCGAAGATGATATCCTGCGGATCCATGCCGACCTCTTCGGTCAGAATCTTATAGGAGCGCTCGGCGATGCGGATTTTTTCGTCTTTAGTCGCAGCTTGTCCCTTCTCGTCAAAGGCCATAACGATAACGGAGGCTCCGTAGCGCATGACTTTCTTGGCCTGAGCACGGAACTCGTCTTCGCCCCCTTTGAGACTGATCGAGTTGACGATACACTTGCCTTGGACGCACTTGAGGCCGGCTTCGATGACCGACCACTTCGAGCTGTCTATCATGATAGGTACTTTGCAAATGTCGGGTTCAGAGGCGATGAGGTTGAGGAAGCGCGTCATGCAGGCTTCGCCATCGAGCATGCCCTCATCGAAGTTAATATCGATAATCTGTGCCCCTTTCTTGACTTGGGATAGGACTATCGCGAGTGCGCCGGTAAAGTCGTCGTTCTTGATAAGTTTTTTGAAACGTGGAGAACCCGTGACATTGGAGCGCTCGCCAATATTTACGAAGGGCGTTTCACCCTTGATAATATTGAATGCTTCAAGACCGCTAAGTCGCTGTGCGGGGACGACAGTTGGGATTGCGCGTGGGCTGTGTTGACTGATTTCTTTGGTTATGGCCGCAATGTGATCGGGAGTAGTACCGCAGCAACCACCGACCATGTTGACGAGACCTGCTTTAGCAAAGCCTGCAACCGCGCTGCCGGTATGTTCGGGTGTTTCGTCGTAGCCAGTCTCGGATAGGGGGTTGGGCAGGCCAGCGTTTGGATAGACATGAACGTAAGTGTCGGCTACGCGAGACAGCTCCTCGAGGAATGGCTTCATTAAGTCGGCCCCGAGGGCGCAGTTAAGCCCAACGCAAAGGGGCCGAGCATGTCGGATTGAGTTCCAGCAAGCTTCGACTGTTTGACCGGAAAGGGTGCGCCCAGACTGATCGGTGATTGTGATTGAGACGATGACCGGTAGGTGTTCGTCGAGCGTGTCTTGAAAATCGGCAATAGCGTGGAGGCAGGCTTTGAGGTTAAGCGTGTCAAAGACTGTCTCGGGAAGAAGAAGATCGACCCCGCCTTCAACGAGCGCTTCGGTCTGCTCGTAGTAAGCTTTGTAGAGTTCGTCATAACTGGTGGCACGGTATTCTGGGCGATTGACATCAGGTGACATGGAGGCGGTGCGATTTGTCGGACCTATCGCGCCGGCTACAAAAGTAGGGCGATTTTCTTTCTCGGAGATTTCGTCGGCGACCTTACGCGCTAGCTTTGCGGCAGCGAGATTGATATCGCGCACGCGGTGTTCAAGGGCGTAGTCAGCCTGAGCGATGGTTGTGCCGGAAAAGGTGTTGGTCTCGACCATGTCGGCGCCGGCCTCGAAGAAGGCACGGTGGATGCCCTCGATGATATCGGGGCGTGTGATCGATAGAATGTCGTTGTTGCCCTTTAAGTCCCCTTTGACATCCGCGAAAGAATCATCGCGGAAGTCGTCCTCACCCAGCTTGTGCTGCTGAATCATAGTGCCCATGGCACCATCAAGAAAAAGGATGCGCTTGGCAAAAAGGTCGGCTAGGAGCTGCCCTTTAGCTGAATAGGGCTTCGTCTGCATAGAGGTTGTCATTATAAAGTATCAAAATATCATGATATATTGATATGTTAATGCAAGTCGAGAATGTAGTCTATTTGTATTTAGTTAAATTCGGTGAGCTAATTGGGCATAAAAAAGCCTTACGAACACAGTCCGTAAGGCTTTGAATTTCTAATACTAATATGAATTAAACAAACGCTGTAACTTGCGCTGTAAAGTCGGACTTGCCGTCTTTTTTATCTTTTTTGTCGCCGCAACCGCCACAGCCTCCAGCTAGGAGAGTTTTAATTTGAGAGAAGTCAGCTTTTGTCGCTTTATCTTTTTTATCTTTTTTATCGCCGCAACCGCCGCAACCGCCAGCTAAGACAGTTTTATTTTGAGAGAAGTCAGCTTTTGGTGCTTTATCTTTTTTGTCGCCGCAACCGCCGCAGCTGCCGCAGCTACTGGCCAAGACTGTTTTATTTTGAGAGACATCGGCATTGCCATCTTTTTTGTCAGTATCGCAGCCACCACCACCGCAGCCAGAACCAGCATAGGCGAGTGAAGCAGATAACATGAGTAGTGAAGTGAGTAATAGTTTTTTCATTTTTTTTGTGATTGAGATTATTATTTAGATTAATTTTTAGTCAGATTGCAAGCGATCAGATGAACTTTGTATTCTTTAGCTGATATTTTACCTAATCCCGATGATTTCCAAATTGGCTAGCTACTGGCGCACGTGCCGATCGATCGC
>PKCJ01000058.1 GCA_002862945.1 Opitutia bacterium
GGGAGAATGACCGCTAATAGACCCATCTCTACTTGCATCTGGTGAATATTACGGCTCGTGCCCCAATAACGTTCGTGGGCTGGATCAGTCCCTATTTCGATACCCCTAATATACCACTCTTTCGCCTTGCTTATATCTGATTGAGTTTGCGCATCATTACATTGTTCAGCCAACGGTAACCAGTGCATGATCATTAACAGCGGGCGTGCGAAAGACTCTAAATCATCTGCCTTTGCGTCATGGTCTGATGCGGGTCCTTCAATTGGTATACCCGGACAGCCAGGTTCAATCAGATTGAGTAGAGGCTTAACCAATGCAGTCGCGTATGAATAAAATTGGCAGTAAAATGTGCTCCAATTATCAGGATACATACTTTTTTCAGATGCTGTTGCTCCCATAAAATATCTAGCAAATTATAGCGGTGTGTAGGACGCAGAACTTGACTAGGTCGCGTGATCGTAGCCCCACAGGTCAACAATTGCCGATAACTCACCTTGCGCCACGTAACGCGATAAATTCTCAACCCCGTGAGCACCTGCTGCGCAGCGCTGATCAACTGTTGGACCGCTAATATGTGGCAAAAGAGTGACATGCTCGATTGCGCGAAATGGTGAATCGCCCGGCAATGGTTCTTTGCTGTAAACATCGAGAGCGACTCGTATGCGCCCCGCCGCTGCCAATCGCGCAAGTGCCGATTCATCAACGACCGCACCTCGCCCGATGTTAACAAAAACCCCATCCTCAGGAATCAATTTAAGCAAACGCTCATCCACAATTTGATGGTTTTTAGGCGTAAGGGCTGCGAGTTCCACAATGATATAATTCTGACTAAATAAGTCCTCTAGGCTATCGGCGCGATTCACTCCAAGCTTTTCAAATGTTTCATCTGGGACGCTCGGCGAGTATGCCGATATCGAGACATCAAAGGGTTTCAACAGATCCACTAAGCAGCGCGAGATACTGCCCAATCCATGTAAGCCTACTTTCTGGTTAAACAGCGATCGAGTATCCAGATCTTTGTCTTTCCATGCATTGTCTCGATGCATACGTAGACTCCAAAGGGAGGATCTGCGCAATTCAGTCAAAATCAATAAAAGTCCACACTCAGCGACGACCCGACTAATAGAACTGCCCCAATTCGTGACGATCAAGCCAGACTCGATAAGAGCCCTAGGCACTAACTTTCTAACTGTACCGGTCAGGTGGCAAAGATACTTCAACTCACTTAAACCAGGGTGCTTAGGGTCCTCAGGAAGTGTTGGGGTCTTCCAACAAGTCACTAAGACCTCCGGCTTTTCTTGCTCTAACCATGCATGCCAGGCATCCATGTCCGAAAACCCCTCTGGGTTGATCCGTATGACGGAGGTAAATAAAGTTGCCAGGACAGCGCGCTCCGCTGGCAACAAAAAATCCTCATACTCATCATCTGATAAGCAAAGGTAACAGATAGAACTTGACCGCATCTTTTAATAATTATTAGCTTATACTTTATGTCAATAAACATACTCCCCGATAGCTATAATGTGAAAATTTATTACTGAAACCCATGATTACATCCAAATCTTTTTTTTACTGCTTCGCGATACTTCTTCTCTGCTCGAGCGTGGGCGCTGAACTCATCTTTACTGAAAGCTTTGAAAATGAATCAAACGAGGGAGAATCTCCATACAAAGCCACAGTCATACGCCCAAAGAAAAACACGCCTGGTTTATCCTGTGTCATAATCGGGGAAGCCCAAAATCTAGCCGGTGTAGGAAAAGGCATTTTTCTGCAAGATCGCCTCGCAGAAACCAACGCTACAGTAGCCCTAGAATATGACTTTGTCGATTCAATCAGCGAACAAATCTCAGCTCTGCGTATCGATTTTAATTTTTCAAGAGCAGGAAATAAGACTACGAAGAAAGATGCGCTCTACTTTGGCGCCGGCGAATATTTCGGAAGCGATTCTCTTAAGATGAACTCCAAGTCTAGGCGCTATCTGCAAGTCGACTTCTTGACTTCTGATGCAGTCAAATTCAACTCCGATAGCGGGAAAGACCGCACAGCTAGTATTGAACCGTTAAGCCCTAATACGCTTACCATTTTTGTTAATGATTACGACAGTAAGTCGATCGAGTATGAGCACCCTGCGACTAATGAATCTACCCTCTTAGCCGCCAACACTGTTGTATATTACCTGAACGGGCGATTCGCGCACGAAACTAAGCTAGACTTAGACGACCTTACAGTAAGTGGTTCAGTGGCAAACTCCGAAAATAATTTTGGGCGTATCGGGTTTTACAGTCAGTCAAAATCAGATAACAACGCTTGGATTTTCGATCATATTAGGATTACGAAGCTGTAATTATTCAACTGTCTATGGCGGGCAGACTATTACTCTGCGTCTCATAGAACACCAATCTATTATAGAATTCCCGAATGCGCTACATTGTTTTGATACAGCTAGCAACGGTTGCCTTGAGGCTCCTCTTTATCATCTCTTGCGCAAGTATTTGTTACGGGGTTCCAAGCGCTACTTGGCAGGACTTTGAAGTTGCGCGGAATGCGGGCACTGAGCCGATTCTTCCAGATTTCTCATACGCGGGATATCACTACTCAGAAATCCCGATTCCCACTCCTTCGCACAAGGTCTTTGAAGTCTGTGATTTTGGTGCTGTGCCAAATGATGGTCTATCCGATCGTGACGCCATACAAGCAGCTATCGATGCTGCAAGCCATCACGGTAGCGGCATCATTCAATTTCCTAAAGGCCGCTTTCATCTCAACACATTGGATGATGCGTCCATGCCGATTAAAATTAGTAGCAGTGATATTATCCTGCGAGGCAGCGGTGAGAGTACGGAGGGGACTGAACTGTATATGGAAAAATACCTGGATCCTGAGGATCCAGAAAAAATGTATTCCACTCCATTTATCCTAAAAATCGCCTCGCCCAACAACAAGGAGAGCTTCATTACCCGGGTAATAAAAAGCGCTACTCGCGAAACATTCACTCTGACTGTCGCCTCCACGGATGGGCTTAAAGTTGGGCAACGTATTACACTCTACTTAAAATCAACGGATGCAGTCGAAGAAGCACTCGCGCCCTACTCAGCACCAGCTCCATGGACCCGCCTGCAAACCGATGGCATCGTAGTCAAAGAGCGCCATATCATTGACTCCATTCAAGGCAATCAGATCACCTTCAGGGAACCCTTACACACTTCAGTCAATGCGGCTCATGGCTGGGAAATCCGAAGCTACAATGTGATCGAAGAAATCGGCATTGAAGACATACATTTCGTCGGCAATTGGAAAGGTGATTTTATCCATCATCGCAGCGCCATTGATGACGGCGGATGGAGTGGGGTAAAGATGGAAAATGTAGCTAATTCATGGATTCGCCGCTGCACATTTACTGACTGGAATTACTGCATAGCCGTGCGTAGTAGTGCTGGAGTAAGCGTCTTACAAGTAACGATACAGGGTAACAAGGGCCACTACTCTGCTCATAGTCGCGGCGGGTATGGAACACTTTTTGGACTTATTCGCGATACAACAGCCAGCTTCCATGGTCCAAGCGTCGGCTATCAAAGTGTAGGTACAGTATATTGGAACTATAAATACGAAGCATCGACGACATGGGATGCTCATAGCGGCCTGCCCTATGCCACTTTACTCGATTGTGTCGAGGGGGGCATAATGTATGGGCGTAGTGGTGGCCCATTAGTCGGTCTACCAAACCACTGGAGGCATTTTGTAATGTGGAATTTTAAGCACACTGGTCCCACACAAACAAACTACGATTTTTGGCGAGAAGAAGACAAGAAACGCGACCGCTATCTGCGCCCAATTATTGTCGGCTTACACGGTCACCGAACCTCCTTCAATGAGGCAAACCTTCAACTCATAGAATCTCATGGGACAGCGGTTTCACCACGCTCTCTATTTGAATCTCAACTGAGCCTACGGGTCGGACAAGTTCCGGACTTTTTGCAGGTAATGAAGCAGCAATGGGATTCTCAGCAATGAGTGGCCCTTAATTGCTAAGCCCGTATCTGGAACAAATGCTGGCCCCATCAGTACCTTAAACCCATCCAAATACTTGCATGCCTAAAAGCTGCATTAGACCTAGTTTCACTCTGCAATGCCATCAATAAAATGACCCTTAGTTCCCAATTTAAGTTAATATTTAAAAGTTTAGGCCAGAAGCTCGTAGCTCTGTCTTTATTTTTCTTTACTGCTTTTCATTGGGTTCACGCAGAGCTGCGACCCAATGCCCTCTTTAAGTCAGGGGCAGTCTTACAGCGCGATCAAGCCATACAGCTTTGGGGAGATAGTGACTCAGGAAAAACCGTCACCGCGGCCATGAATGGGCACAGTTCGACTGCAATGATTGACTCTGAAGGGAAATGGCGCCTTGAACTGCCAGCCATGTCCGCAGGCGGTCCCTACAGCCTAGAGCTTAAAACCGAAGAGGACAATTTGACGCTAAAAAACATCCTCGTAGGAGACATCTGGCTCTGCAGCGGTCAATCGAACATGGGCTGGCCCATGTCTAAGTCCGCTAATGCCGAGGAAGAAATCGCACGAGCAGACAATGCCAATATACGCCTCTTCAAGGTAGAGCGAAATGCCTCGAAGACACCACTTGAGACTGTATCCGGCCGCTGGTTGCCCGCAAACCGCTACAGCGTCAAAGATTTCTCCGCAGTTGCTTGGTATTTTGGCGCAGCACTAGAAGCTGAAATTGAAGTGCCCATCGGCCTGATTCTCTCAGAAGTTGGAGGCACCTTAGCGAATAACTGGACCAGCGAGAAGACCTTAGACAGCCATCCAAATATTCAAAAATATCGCGACCGCTACGCCCAACTTGAAGCAGATTATCCCGCCGAAATTGCTAAGTGGGAAGCCACTCGAAAAATAAACCCACAAGCAAAAAAACCACATGACCCAGGCCGCCGCTTACCCTCTGGTTACTTCAATGGCATGATCGCTCCCCTCCAAGCCATGGCCTTAAAGGGAGTCATTTGGTATCAAGGAGAAACGGACTCTTGGCAGTGGCCCGATTACGACAGATTCTTTAGGGACCTGATATCCGATTGGCGCAGCGGCTTTAAGGCACCAGATTTGCCCTTCCTCTACGTCATGCTTGCAGGCTTTAATGGTAAACCTGGAGTGCATGAGAATTACCCGCACATTCGCGAGGTACAATTAAAAGCCCTAGACATTCCTAA
>PKCJ01000026.1 GCA_002862945.1 Opitutia bacterium
CACCAAAGAGCACCCTAAGGATAAGCCCAAACCGCGCCCTGTTGCACCACGCCCAGACATCAGTGTGCATCAGATCGACGTGCCCAAATTGATTATCCCGCGAACTTCCTCATCGACTATTCCTAGCCCGCAACTCTCGCCTCAGCAGATGTCCGCGCTCGCTGCTTACAGCTCTCGCTTACGCTCGCTCATCGACGCTGCGTGGGTGAAGCCTGCACAATTGGCTGGCGTAAGCTTCTTGGCTGAAGTCGTCTTTGATGTGTCATCTTCTGGACAGATCACAAATGTAAGACTGCGTCGTGGCTCGGGCAACAGCGCCTTCGACCAATCTATTTTGACCGCCTTTCGCAATGCTTCCTCTGCAGGGCCAACTCCGACAGGTCAGCCGCATCAATTTAGCCTACCGTTCCGTATGGGGCAGTAGGGGGCGCTACGTCTGATGATCGCCATGCTTCGTTCCTTAGCTACGAAATTCAATTACGACCGCAATTACGCCTCCTTTACCAGCTTATTAAATTCTCGGAACTGTGGATGTTCGGCGCTCCCAAGTAGGCTATAAAAAATCGTTTCGCTAGGTAGGACATGCGCGTCCATAGAAAGTAATTGTTCCAGCACGGGGGCACGGTCTTCGATGCGGCGTTCACTGATGCAGTCGCTCAATAAAGTGACCCCGATATTCGCACTGAGGGCTTGAAGTGCGGTTTGATAGATACAGATAGAAGTTTCGATGCCCGCAAGGAGCAAGTGATCAATCTGCCTACTTTCGATCCATTGATGCAGACCTTCGGCTTCGAATGCGGAGAAAGCGCTCTTGTCGAAAACGGGCGTATTGGCCTCCCAATAGCCACTTAAGAATTCGGTCGTCGCGCCTAGTTTTTCGGGAATTTGCTCCGTCACGGCGACGGATACGCCAAGCAGTTCGGCTGCTTTCAGTGCGAAAGTGCTCCGTTTTAGTAATCGCTCCCGATCTGGAATCTCATTAAGAAAGACGTCTTGAAAATCGATAAGCAAAAGCCCTAAGTATTTGGTTGGATTGGACATTTTAAGAAAAGTTGAGATAGGGTTAGTTATTAAATGTAGATAGAATTGGCAAAGCATTTTATACTATTTAGAATGGCTAAACTGTTGAATAGTGAACGCTTATTTAAAATGGATCTGGCAGGTGCTTGCTATGCGCGTAGGCGTTGTGTGCACGGACTTGGACAAGCGATTTGTCTTCAATAATGTAGGCGGTAAGATGGCCTCCGTAGACGCATCCAGTATCGATCCCAATCGATCCTTTGCGTTCAAACACTCTCGGGCGTGGGGTGTGACCGTAAACAACGAAGGGACTGCCGCTCCAGGAGTCTGCCCAAGGGGCGGCGTTGGGAGCGTCGGAGCGTTTGGCGGCTTTGCCTTCTTTATCGATAACTTGGATGTTGGTGATTAACTCGCTGTCTTGTGTCTGCCATGATTTATTTGGCAGGAAACCACCATGTACGAACACTGTATCAATTTGTGCTTCGTAGAGAAGCTTCGGCATTGCCTCGAGATAGTTCCAGTCGTCTTTTGTCAGCTCTTCAAGGGTGACTAGATCGTATTGATTAAGTAGGCTGGGCTTGTTTTCCCCCCGTGCGGTGATCAGGCGTAACTCGTGATTTCCAATAATCGATTCCACCTGATATTCGCGTGCCAGTTCGATTACTCGGTGGCTATCGGGACCACGATTCACTAAATCTCCGACCTGAATGACCTTGTCGTCAGACTTCAGTTTGAGCCTTTTAAGAAGTTCTTCGAATTCGTCGGCACAGCCGTGGACGTCTCCGATGGCGATAGTTCTTGGCATAGTAGAGGTGGTTAGCGGAAGTCGCAGACAGTTAAGTAATGTCCTTTAGCCGCAAGAATAATTAGAAGGATTGTCATCGAAATAGCCTTCAATTTCGACCAAGAGTTATAGTTGCCATAGGGCCCATGCCTCGCAGTCTTTCAGCTTATCTTTTCTATAATTATGGAATGGCAAATCAAAACAATCGCACGCAATTCGACTCTCAGTGGCGAAGCCTTTAAACCGGGCGACCGAGTCGTCTGCCTTATTTTTATGGGTGGAGTGGGCGAGCTAGGCCGGGCCGATCTACGACCTGACGAAGTTGAAGCTTTTGAACTACCGGGCGAAGTCCTCGGACGCTGGGCACGCGTAGTTAAAGACCCCGACGATGAGAGCAACACTGCGAGCGAGACGATGGCCTCCGCGGAAGACTTTTTCTTTTCACTCTTTGAAAATGAATCACCCGATACTAAAGAGGAGTCAGACATGCTTAAGCACCTCCTCTCGCTTATGCTGGAGCGTAAGCGAGTGCTGCGCGCCATTGGCGACCGTAAGTCCACTGGCGAGCAGAGCTATCGACATGTCAAAACCAAGCAGATGATCCAAGTACCAATTATGGATATATCTACGAAGTTAATGCTTAAAATCGAAGACACCATTGGTGATATTATTCTTTAATCTTTGAACCAAATACGATCCATGCCCCAAATTGCTCTATCTTGTCTCATACTTCTTACTAACCTCGGCCTTTTAGTCGCTTGTAAAAAAGAGAAACTTGAAAATCTCAGTGTGCCACGCCTGATGGTAGAGACACGTGGTGTCAATTACGGTGCGTCCAGCGGAGAGACAGTCTTGCTTCCAATCAGCAGGACGACGATCAACATTCAAGGCGATCCTGTTGTGAACGAGTTTGATATTCAAAATGTAGAGATGGTCAAAGTCGATATGGGAGTTGCATTGTTAGTACAGGTAGGAGGTCAAGGTGCGCGTGATCTTTACAGGGCCTCAGTCTCTAATATGGGCAACCGGGTTGTTTTTATGGTTAACGGAAATGCGATCGGTGCTCGCCGCATTGATGGCGCCATTCAAGATGGTAACTTCTATACATTTGTCGAGGTCGACGATGAGGAACTCGGTCAGCTCGTGCTCGATATCAAGGAGACCATTGTAGAGCTGCAGAAAAATAAGTAGGCGCTAAGGATTCATCGCTTACCTAAGCTATAAAAAATGAAGTTACCGAGATTCTTTCGCCTGCCTACTGTCCTTTGTGTGCCATTTCTAGCTCATGCTAGTCTAATCTGGCCGACGCCGAATCCCGCCTTTCAAAATGGCAAGCCGGTCGAGGCCTATGTCCAGCCTACCGAATCTGGGCGTGTTGAGTCTGGCTTATTCGGTTGCGTGCGTAATGGTGGTAGCCGTTTCCACGAAGGAATCGACTTGTATCCGATTAAGCGCGATGGCAGCGGTGAGGCCGTTGATCCTGTTTATGCCGTGCTACCTGGTCGAGTCGTTCACGCTAATCGTAATTCTGGCTATAGTACTTATGGGCGCTACGTAGTGATCGAGCACGATCAAGAAACTCCGGCCTATCATACGCTTTACGCACACCTCGCAAGTGTGGGTGATGCTATCATACCTGGCGCACGTGTCGAGTCGGGCTACGTGCTCGGCATCATGGGGCGTTCCGCTAATTACACGATTCCGCGCAGTCGCGCTCACGTCCACTTTGAGATCGGCTTTCGCCTGACAGATGATTTTGAAAAATGGTATACAGATCAAAAATTTGATAGTCAGAATCGTCACGGTATTTGGAACGGTATGAACCTAGTGAGTATTGATCCACTGGACTTTTATCAAAACATTCGTAGCGGTCAGGTAAGTAATTTACGAGAATACCTTCGTCGTCTGCCAGTCGCGACACGTATCCGAGTTTTCAGTAATCAAGTGCCTGACTTTGTCCGCAATTATCCTGCACTACTGACTGAGTCTTTTGCAGGTAAGACTGTCGTGGCATGGGACATAGCCTTTACCCAATACGGGGTACCGAAGGAGTGGACGCCTCGCTTTGCCGAAGATAAACTCAAGGGCCAAGCCGGTGATGTGAAGATAATCGCCTACCATCCTGGTTTATTAAAATCGCAAAGCTGCCATCGTGTCTTGGATCTCAGTGGTTCTAGTCCGAAGATTGCACCCGGAACGATTACCGCGATTAAAAAGTTATTTGGTTTCAATTAGCGAATCTACCGCAAGCTTAAGTAGTCTGTAGCGGACGCGAGAACCACTTTTTAATGGTTACTTAGAAGCCTTTTTTGCCGCCTTTTTAACTGGGCGTGGGGCAAATTCGAAGCCGATCTTGCCGCTGGTGAAGTCGAGCGTCAGGTGGGCCTTGAAAGGTCGCTTGGTGCGCTTGGAAACAAAGCCGTCCAGTAGTGCGGTTTTACCTTCGGTGAAAAGTTTCTCCACCTCGTCGGGTTGAAGCTCTTTTTGCAAGATCTTCTTGCCAAGGCGGAAACCTTCGGGCGAGTCATTTGTTTTTAAGGCAGGCAGATGATAAGCTTTTTCCGTTTCGTAGAGCTTCACGTCGGCACCGTTTTGCATGGTGAAAGTTTTGATAATTTGTTCATCTTGCAAGTCTTCGGCGAGGGTGGGTTCATCAACATCAAAGACGAATTCGGTCTTCCATTTACCTTTTTTTCCAGTCTTGGAAACCGATTGGGCAAGCTTAAGCGCTGCGCTGAAAGGTTTGTTGAAGCGAGAGACGAAGCCCTCAAGTTCAGGGAGTTGCTTTGTGGTGATCAGTTCTTTTGCTTCGTCATCGCTGAGTCGGCGACCAGCGATGTGCTTCGATAAGCGGAAGTCACACGCTTCCTCGCGGCATTCGTAGGTGGCATCTGTTTGTTTGAGTCGGGCGGCACCGCAGGCGGGGCATGCGCATTCTAGGTCGGGAAAAATGCGGTTGACGAGCATTTGCATGTGCGAGCGTGCTTTCTCGACCACGTCTTCGGTGAATTGGTTGATTCCTTGCATGAAGACCTCGCGGCGGATCTCGCCCCTTTCCATCTTGTTGAGTTGGGCCTCCCAGTCGCCCGTCATGGAGGGGGAGCTGAGTTCTTTGATATCCATTTCTTCGCAGAGCTCGATCAGGCGCAGGCCCTTGCCTGAGACGTTGAGATCACGACCTTCGCGGGCGATGTATTTCTGGCGAAGGAGACCTTCGATCGTGGCAGCTCGAGTAGCGGGAGTACCAAGACCACGTTCGGACATAGCTTCGCGCAAGTCATCATCGTCGATTAGTTTACCCGCACCTTCCATGGCGGCTAGGAGAGTAGACTCAGT
>PKCJ01000024.1 GCA_002862945.1 Opitutia bacterium
TCGGTGATTTCGTGCCCTGATCACAATATAGGCAATTAAGACTGGAACCCGGAGCCCTCTCTGGGTTTGTTTATGTTTATGCGTTTCTCGCGATTTCTTACAGTTTACCTTCTCTGTTTCGTTACTGCTTCGCTCTACTCGCAGATGACCCCCTCCGCGCCGATTAAAAATTTTCGCCTCCCGCGCTTCGGCGATAACGGTTATACCCAGTGGATGCTCCTAGGGGAGCAGGGTATTTACGACAGGGACGAACAATTAAGCGTCCAAGAAATGGCAATGCGCATTTACTCTGGCGACCAACGCATGGCCTTAGAGCTTTCGATGGATAGCCCCCAAGGTACGCTGCTTTTGCAGGAAAACCGGGGCCGCTCCGAAAGTCCTATTACGATCGTCGGGGCGAATTTCAAAATCTCTGGTATCGGTTGGGAGTGGTCGGGCGACACTAAGGAGATCATAGTCAAACAGGATGCAGTTGTGAAATTCACCCAAGGTATCGCGGGTGCCTTCGGCGACATAGGCGAGACAAATACCGATGGCGACCTAAGCGATACTGAAATTCACAGCGATCACCTTATCCTACGCACGACGGTGGAAGAATATTACTTCGAATTTACTGGTAGTGTGCACGCCGTCTCCGATCAAATGGACTTGAAGAGTGAGTCGCTTATCGCGTTGGCGGATGCGCCCGTAGGTCGGGAGGGTAGTGGTGCCAAGCTAGCACCTAGCGAGCTAGATTCCATTAGCCGGGTCATCGCTCGCGACGATTTGACCATCATTCAAAGTGGCAAAACGATCAAAGCTGACGAGGCTGAGTTCTTCCCCCGCGAGCAGCTTGCCAATCTTTCGGGGGCGGCTAGCATCGACATGAAGGGAGCTTATTTAAGCGGAGAAACCATTTGCAGCCAATCTGGCGAGATTGAGATCGCCGGCACTAAAGCGGCAGGCCGCGCGCAAATGATTCTGACCGAAGCAGGCGGCCTAGGTATTCAAGGAGCCTCTGCTTTGACTTCCGAAACCATCGTTCTCGCCGATACGATCACCATGCGCGAACAGTCCACAGAGAACCACTTTCTCTTTAAAGGTTCTGTCGAGGTGATGTCTGGGGCTTTACAGATGCAATCAGCATGCATGACAATTATTTCCAATAAGGTCGATCAGCCAAAAACCACAGAGGTGGAGGATTCAGACCTCAAAGTCGGTGAGGTTAAAAACATTGTTGCCGACGGTGGCGTCCGCATTGAGCAGAGTGGGCAGCTCGCTACTGGAGAACAAGTCACTTTTTATCCCGCCGACGAGCGTGCCATCCTTACGGGCGATCCCAAAGTCATCAACGGGGAGGCTATTGTTACCGGGAATATCATGGAGCTGAAGCCTAAGCTCGCCATCATAAGCGGTGAAGCTGATGATCCAGTCGTTGTTCGCCTACCTGAAATGCCTGACCTCGGATACGTAGCATTTACGCCGACCAGTGCCGCCGAGCCCATGCCTACGGCTCAATACGAGACGGAAGCAACGATTGTTACTAGCCAATTGCTCCACATGATTGATGAGTCTGGACAAACGCTCTTCCGTTTTATCGAAGACGTGCAAGTCACTGCCACCAATCTCGATACTACCTGCGAACACCTTGAGGTCATCGCAGTTGAGCAGCCCGATGTCGCTGCTGATGCAAAGGCAGCCTTAGAGTTAGAGCGCATTGAAGCTCGCGAGAATGTAGTGATCAAGCAGACTGGCCGCATTGCGAGCGCGAAGAAAGCCATCTTCTTGCCAAAAGAGTTTAAAGTCGTACTTGAAGGCAACGCCGTGGTCAAGGACGAGCAAGGCCGCGCCACTGGCCACCGTATGACGCTATTTCAAGGCCAAGGTCGTGCCATCGTCGAAGGTGGTGGTCTAGAAGGTGAACGTGCTCGTGTTACTCTTCCTGCCATGTCGGATAGCCAATAAGTAGTTAGAATAAGTAATTGTTAGTCCAGGCCATTTTGCTGGATTTCTTTTAGCTTATTGGCATTCACTACATCGGGCGCACGTTTGTCCTTGCCTGCAGTTTTATGGTATCGCCCAGTAAGTTTATCTTTTTCGTAGCGAGTAAAGCCATGCTTTTCGACGTTTTCATCGGTCAATTTCTTTTTGATCGAACCTTCTGTGTATTTGTTAGAAACATTGGGCGAGTGAAACACCTTTCGCACTAGGTTGCCCGTCTTCGGGTGTGCTATCAGTGGTTCGTCGGCCATTCGCTGAATGTATTCAAAGGCCTCGCCGTCTGAACCGTCGGGTAAAATTTCCTGATATATATAGGTGGGCATTTTGCGATTGTTAGGGAGAATAACGTAGAACAAATGAAATATGGAACTGAGATCTTCGCAACTCGAATCTTGCATCCCGTCTTTCCATCTATTGCTGGGCTACCTGAAGTCACCCTAAAGCAATGCATAGGATTTAATGAGTGAAATACTAGCTATCATTGTCGGAGCTATATTTGTTTACATTTGTGGATTCTGTGGCTTCGTAACTCTTTACATCACTGGCCTCCTTACTAAGCTAGATTCAATGCCTTATAAGTAGCTAATTAGCTTGTATAGTGCATACGAATTAAAAATGAAATTGTTAGTCTGTCCTTTACTCTTTGTGGCATGCTCAAGCATAGGTCATGCTTATACATTTACATCAAGTGAAGGCGCTAAATTCGATGGTTCACTTCTGAGAGTTCGCAGCAATAGTGTAACGGTCAAGCGCACATCAGATAATACAGAATTTACCCTCAATAAATCTAGATTTTCTCTAAAAGATCAGCATTACTTCGAAGCTTGGGCAGAAACAAACCGCAACATGCCCGAGGGGCGAAGACTGCAAGCAATTCTCGCTGATAAGTATCCCCAGGATAGTTTATACATCGGTGGCACAACAGGATGGAAAAAAAGAGAGCAAGGAACGGGATATATCATTGATCGCGAGTTTAGTTATGTAACTCCAGAGAATGACTTTAAACAGGCAACAGCACATCCTAAGCCGGGCATATGGAATTGGGAACCTGGCGATAAATGGGTTGAGCATTGCGCTGAAATAAATCAAGTCATTCGGCTTCACGGTCCGATTAGCCCTCAATGTTCTGTATGGGCGATGGAAGATCACCGCACAGCAGAAGAACTGAAACAGAACTTAATAGAGTATATGACTGCTCAGTGCCAGCGCTACGATGCCTACGATCATGTCAAATGGATGGATGTCGTAAACGAGACAATCACAACTAGCGGTAGATGGTTTGGACCTAAGTCAGGTACAGACAAATGGGAAAACCCTTGGACGATAATTGGGTATGACGAAACCCATCCACTTATGCCACCACTGTATATAAAGATGGCTTTTGAAATCGCGACACAGTACGCACCAAACACGAAATTAATCATCAACCAGCATGGTGGTATGCAAGATACAATGTGGCATACGGTAAAAGATTTAGTTTTCTATTTACGAGAACAAGGGCTCAGGGTCGACGGGATCGGTTGGCAAGCACATATCGATACCGGATTTGAAAAAGATACCTACAACATTGAGCGCTTACACGAACTAATTGATTGGGCCCACAGCAACGAACTTTCCTTTCACGTAACTGAAATGAACGCTTGGTTGGATCCAATAAGTAAGGACTATGAAGCTCAAGCTAAAACCTTTGCAGCAATTCTCGAAGTATTACTTGAGCACCGCTTAAATGGTGAGATTAGTTGGAATGTCTGGAATATCACCGATGGCCTGGCGTGGATTAAAAATAGAGACAAAGAAGGCACCCTTTTCGATGCAAACGGAGAGGCCAAACCAGCCTATTATGCGGTGCAGGAAGTATTAGAAAACCCTCCACCCCCTAGGGCACCGTTGGCTAGCACGCCAGATTTTTAACTTATTTTTCTTAGCTCTCTATGGCCAACCTCCAGATCTGGTTCGAAGCAACGCGCCCTAAAACACTGCCTGCGGCGATATGCCCGGTTATGGTCGGATCGTCAATGGCCTACCATGACGGGTTGTTTAATTGGATTCCATCGCTGATTTGCTTGTCTTTCGCTCTGTTGATTCAGATCGGGACGAATTTTGCCAATGACTACCTTGATGGCGTCAAGGGCACCGACACTGAGGCGCGGATTGGGCCGCTACGGGCAGTGGCTTCTGGAAGTGTCCAACCCCTTGCGATGAGACGGGCGGCTCTAATCGTGCTTGCTCTTGCATTCATTTTGGGCCTTTCACTAATTTTCTATGGCGGGTGGTGGATGCTATTGATCGGTGCCAGTTCCGTGATATGTGCTTGGCTCTACACGGGAGGGCCGTATCCGCTGGCCTATAATGGCCTGGGAGATCTTTTCGTGATTCTTTTTTTTGGTCTCATCGCTGTGGCTTGCACTTATTTCGTGCAAGCCTTACAGATTACGGTGGATGCCTTCCTTCTTGGGCTGGCTAGTGGTTTAGTGATTAATAACATACTGGTAGTAAACAACTACCGAGATCTTGAGGAGGACATACTCGCATCGAAGCGCACGCTTGTTGTAATGATGGGTCGTCGTTTTGCGCAATTACAATATCTGGGGTCGACTGTTCTAGCTGCGACGATTCTTCTTGTGCTTGCTTGGAAGCAAAATGCTTTCTGGTTGGGCCTGGCTGGTGTGCCGCTTTCTTATGGTGTTTTCATCGGTGCTCGATTACACCGCCTGACGACTGCTGAAGAGTTCCTCGGGGTGCTGAAGGCATCCGGGATGATTGTGGCGGCTTTTGGAATTTTGGTTTCCGTGGGTTTGCTGTTATAATCAAGATTTCCTTGGCCGTTCATCATTAACTTGCGACTTTTTTTATTCATGACCTCTCGCTCCGTTAATGTTGAGAAAAAGCTTATGATTTGGCGCATCCTGGACGTCAAGGCGGGCTACGATGCGTAGACAGCCGGCGCAGCATTGCTAAAGCGTAGTGCGGAAGCACTCTCTAAAGGTAAGGGATGTAATACAATGGGTTCAAGTTGCGTTGCTTTTCAATGATCACGCCATTTTTACTTCGTGTATTAGTACAAGCAGTGAAGTTGCT
>PKCJ01000028.1 GCA_002862945.1 Opitutia bacterium
CAGCAACTGCACAGACAGCTGAATTCAGTGAAGATTTTGGCACGATCGTCAGCGGGACAACGATTACCACTAGTAACACAAATTTAACTTACGTTCGTAAAGGTTCAGGTGCGCCAAACATAACCGCAATCAACCCTTCGAGTTTCGGGTCCGGCTCTTCTGCTTCCATCCAAGCTACTGGGGGTTCCTTGACAGGAATAGGCGCTACAAACACACTGACATCTTCAAACGTTTATACTCTCAGCGTAGATTTCTTGATTAGTGACGTAAGCGCTGGTGACATTGTTTTTGGCGTTGGATCCGGAAGTGCCTTCACTGGTAACGGAACTTTCTCTACATCCAACGGATTATTCTGGCTTCAGTCTGACAGCGGCAACTTTGAACGTCGTAGAGGTTCCGGTGGTTGGTCAAGCACAGGCCTTACGCTCCAGGATAGTACGTCCTACAGCCTGCATGTTGTTGCCAATGGTAGCTCGTCGGATATCAGCTACGGCGGTACTGCGGTTGCCGCTGGTACGATGGACATTTACGTGGACGATGCACTTCTTGCTGATGATGAAACTGTGACCAACTCTCTACAAGCTGATGGCTTCCGTATTTATTCTGTCAACGGCGCACTCGCAGAGATTGACAACATTGCTTTGTATGCCAGTGCAGTAGCCGTCCCCGAACCCAGCACTTACGCACTCCTAGCAGGCATGCTTGCACTCGCTTCCGTCATGCTTCGTCGCCGCTCGGTAAAATAATTCTAAATTAAAGTCTTTCTCAAAAGGTCTTTCCAATAGGAGAGGCCTTTTTCTTTTTGATGGGCTTCAACCCAAAGACTTCAAATAGGATACGCGCAGGTCGCGTATTAAAGTGACTATTAGCGATCTATCACGACATTAACCGAGGGGTGTATCGGAGCTACTTTTTTGAGACGAAATACGCGCTGAGGGCTTTCTTCGTTTTCGATTCGGTAAAATTAAGCTTTTTGAAAGAAATTAATCACGGAATCGACGATCGTCTCCACAGCGGCTAACTTACCTTCTCCCTCGTAGCCACATGCTAGCATACCACTCTGCGGTTCTATAAAGTGGCAGCCGCGCTCACGCAGGGTGGCGATATTTGCCCGGGTAGCAGGATGTGTCAGCATCTTACCATTCATGGCTGGCGCGATCATGACAGGCGCAGCCGTGGCGAGGTGGATCGAAGTTAACAAATCAGGCGCGAGTCCATGAGCGAATTGCGCGATACAGTGCGCACTAGCTGGAGCGACCAGGAGGAGGTCAGCACGGTCAGCTAGGTCGATATGCCCGGGCTGCCAGCTCTCGCCCTCCTTCCAGATGTCGGAGGCGACTGGATTACGCGAAAGTGTTTGCAAGGTAAGCGGCTGGATGAAGCTGCAGGCACCCGCCGTCATAATTGGGAAGACATCCGCACCTGCCTCGCTTAAGCGACTAGTGATGTCCGCCGCCTTAAATGCAGCGATCGATCCAGTGACGCCAAGTAGGATGGTGCGATCTTTTAGAATGGAAGTAGTGTCTGACACAGGATAATCAATGGGGTTATTTACCAGACAAACAAGACTCAAGTATGCCTTCTAATCGCGCTGAAAAAGCCCATATTCAATAAAACTTACGGAACTAGCCAAATTTTTTTCACGGCGAAGCGATCAAGATAAACTCTTTAGTTTTTCTCAAATATGCATTTTATTAAGTTTTATTGAACCAGGATCCCCATGCAAAAAGGCAAGATCACTAAATACACTCCCTTCCCACAGATCGATTTACCTGACCGTCAATGGCCGAGTAGGACGATTACTCACGCACCCATCTGGGCAAGCGTAGATCTACGCGACGGCAACCAGGCGCTCGCTACGCCGATGACGGTGAACGAAAAATTGGAGATGTTTGAACTCTTGCTCAAAATCGGCTTTAAAGAGATCGAAGTCGGCTTCCCCTCCGCGAGTGATACGGAATTCAACTTTATCCGCCGCTTAGTGGATGAAAAACGCATACCTGCAGACGTAACTTTGCAAGTACTCGTGCAGGCGCGTGAACATTTAATTCGTCGCACTTTTGAAAGCCTCGAAGGCGTCTCAAAGGCGATCGTGCATTTGTATAACTCTACCTCACCTGTGCAGCGGCGCATTACTTTTAACAAAACGAAGGACGAAATCAAAGCCATCGCGGTCGAAGGCACTCGCTTGGTCAAAAGCCTCGTTGAAACGATTCCAGGCACTCAGATACGCTTTCAATACTCGCCCGAGAGTTTCTCCGATACGGAGGTAGACTACGCCCTTGAGGTCTGCGAAGCCGTTATGGCTGAGTGGTCACCCTCCGAGGACGACAAGATCATTCTTAACTTGCCCGCCACCGTCGAAGTCGCGACGCCCAACGTGTATGCCGATCAGATCGAGTGGTTTTGCCGCAATTTAAAGGAGCGTAATAAAGCCTACATTAGCTTACACACTCACAACGACCGCGGCACGGGTGTGGCGGCGACAGAGCTTGGGCTATTGGCTGGAGCTGACCGCGTGGAAGGCACTCTCTTCGGTAATGGTGAGCGAACAGGCAATCTCGATATCGTAACAGTCGCCTTGAACCTCTACACGCAAGGCGTCGATTCGGCACTTGATCTGAGCGAACTAGAACGAATTCGCAGGGTCTATGAACGGATCACACGCATGACGGTACACGACCGACACCCCTATGCTGGCGATCTAGTCTTTACTGCATTTTCTGGTTCACACCAAGATGCAATTAAGAAGGGCATGGATTTGCGCTCCAAGGAAAAGACGGAAGGTGCGCGCTGGGAGGTCCCCTATCTCGCGATCGACCCTGAGGATATTGGGCGCGACTACGAGGCAATCATCCGAATTAACAGTCAAAGTGGTAAGGGGGGTGTCGCCTATATTCTAGAGAGAGACTTCGGTCTTGATCTACCTAAAGCAATGCACCCCGAAGTTGGAATGGTCGTGAATGACACAGCTGACCAAGGGAGCCGCGAGCTCTCGCCGCAGGAGGTGCACGAGGTTTTCATACAAGAGTATGTTAATCTGAAAGCGCCTATGGAATTGCTATCGATTGAACGTGAGGACTTTTCCCAGTCAGGAGAGGTCAAAGTCGATGCCGAGATTCGCATGAATGGAAAACCAAATAGGCTCTCTGGCATGGGTAATGGCCCTATCAGCGCCTTTGTCGATGCGCTTGAGCAGGAGGGCTACAAAGACTTCCAACTACTCGACTACCGACAGCACTCTATTGGGGGCGGATCGAAAACGAAAGCAGCGGCCTACATCCAAATTAAAAATTGCGATGGCTCTGTTAGCTACGGCTGCGGCATCAATGCGAACATCGAGTTAGCGGGACTACGCGCACTCGTTAGCGCCTTTAATCGAGCGCACTCCATAGTGTAGACACTTAGCCAAAGGCTAACTGAGACAACGGACAGCCAATTCCCGGCAGACTTCTCCCTGCTCATTAGGACGCTCGATAATGGCCTCGAAGGCCTCGGAGAACGCTATCTGGAAATCAATCAACTTCTTCAAAGGCACCTTATTCGCCGTCTCCGCAAGTCGACCGAGATACCAAGGATTCTGGGTGAAAACATTCAAATTACTCTTCTCTTCGCTATCACCAAAATGCTGCCCATAGGTTCGGGCAGCTGACTCCAAATCGCTTTTGGAGATGCCGCGGCCACCAAGACGAATCGCACCTGCATCGAGTAAGACGCGCAATTGAATAAGCAAGCGATTACGCGATTGAAGACTGCCAAGCAAGGGTCGCGACTCACTCTGGGTAAAAAAGTGACGGCGCAGTGCTTCGAGCGTCCATGAAAGTTTGAGAGAGTAGAAGGCGTCCGCCGCTTCGAAAAAGTCAGCATCTCCGAAGTTCGGCACAAGATCGGCGACGAGACGCTCGCCGATAGGCTCTGCGCCCTCCCCCGCGAAGGTCAGTAACTTACGCGTCTCCTCGACGATCAGTCGAGTGTTGCCGTTAACCTTGCCAATCAGTAAGTCAATCGCATCGCGAGTCATTGTATTGCCCGCTTGAGCGCACTCTTCAGTAATCAAAGCGGCACAAGTCTGCGCGGTGTCTTTACCCGCAGCCATCGCGGTAAAATCAGAATTTTTCTGGCACCATTTAAAGAAACTACGGCGCTTATCGACGGGCTGCGCGGTAATCAAAACACCCACACTCGTCGCATCGAGGCCTTCGAGCATCGCTTTTAAATTATCGAGTAAATCTAGGGTGCCTTGCGCACGACCCGTCGGGCTATCGGCCATGAAATTGACATCCTTAAGCCACACAACCTTGCGCTCGCCAAACAGAGAGAGCGTCTGCGCGGCGCTGGTGAAGCGGTTGATCGCATCCTCGACTTCCGCGACATTCGCAGCACGCCCATCAACGACCTCCTTCGAGAGATCATCCATCAAGTCCTTTGTCTGCTCTACAAACCATGCCCTACCCTTTTCCGTAACAAGGTAATCGTCGTCCCCACAGATAAATGTAAATGGCTTCGCTGGCATGAGAAAGCTAAGTCTCGGAGAGCACTCTAAAGAGCGCAAGACGGAATGCGGGCGAGCCTAACTTACCCATACTATTTTATCGTGGCGTGCTCGCCTTAGTCCCGCTCGCCGCAACTAAGGAACTCGGCTACTTTATTCTCCCGCAATTTTCGGCGCATCCAGTCGAGCGCAGCGTGAACGGCACGTGCTTTAACGTCTAGCCTGCCACCAGCGTAACGAACTGTTTTACACCACACGCCGACAGGCGAATGATAGCCCAAGTGAATGGTGCCAACGGGATTTTGTTTATTGCCACCATCGGGCCCCGCGAAGCCGGTCACACTGAGACCATAATCAGTCGAGAGGCGCTCGGCGATACCAGAGGCCATTGCAATGGCGCATTCGGCACTGACGGCACCGTGCTGTTCGATGATCGATTCCGGCACACCTACTTTAGAGACTTTCACATCATTCGCATAGCAAACGACCCCACCAACGAAGACCTTGGA
>PKCJ01000084.1 GCA_002862945.1 Opitutia bacterium
AGGCTTGATCACAGATTCGGGCTATACTAGTGAATATGCACCTGATAGTATCGAAGTCGCATCATACGATCGCGACGTTTATATGATGGATACAGCGGCATTCGCTGGCACAGGTCTAGCAGTTACCTTAGTCTACTAGACCGCAACCTTTGCCCATAGTTCTATCAACCGTGATGCGCACCTGTTTTGCTTGGATTGTTTTTTTTGCTGCCTCTTTTCTTGGTGTGGCTCCAGCTAATGGTTCTGAGGCGCTAGCCTTACAGGAGCGGCTGCTCGAGGTGTATGAGCAAAACAAAGGGGCGATCGTCAGAGTCAAAGCCGCCTATGCAGGTGACGAGGTTGACGGAAAGCAAAAAGTCATGTTGCGAGTCGGCACTGGGTTTTTTATCAGCAAAGAAGGCCATGTTTTAGTGAGCGCCAGTCGTGCGGCTGGCGCGAGCCGAGTTTGGATCGAGCACCAAGGTAAGCCCTATGCGACTGAGTCTGTCGGCCATGATCGCCAGACTAATGTCTCGGTATTGCGCGTACTGGAACCGCCAGCAGAGTTTTCGATCATTAAGCTCGATGCTGCGCAGGCATTGCCTCCAGTGGGTTCGATTGCGATTGCGATTACCTCACCGCTTGATTTCGAGCCGACACCAGTGATGGGTCTTTTTGCGGGAGTGGAGAGAAAATTGGGGAATAAAGTTTTTCCAACCAGCTATATACGAACTTCGATTCCTGTCGATGGGGGTCAGGGAGGGTGCCCAATTCTTGATTTGAATGGTCGCTTCATCGGCATGTCAGTGGCCTCAATAACCGAATTAGATGGGTCCTTCTCTTTACCTGTCGATGCGCTTGTGCGTGTGCGTGACGACCTTATGTTTTCCGGCCATATCATACATGGGTGGATGGGTTTTGAGGTGACAACTAAGCTGCATGCGGATAACAGTAACGGCGTCTATATTTCGAAAGTACTTACAGGTGCTCCAGCTGCGCAGGCGGGTCTGAAGAAAGACGACCAGCTTGCTTCGATTGCGGGTCGCTCAATCAAGGACGTCTTCGACGTCCCGGGAGCTTTCTTTTTCACGAGGGCCAATCAATTCACCCCAGTGGAAGTTTATCGGGGCGAAGAGCTCGTCAAACTCTCCGTTAAGACTCTGCCCCGTCCAGAGAAGGAACCAGTCATTATGGTCGAGCCAGAAGATGCCGCAGCTACGAGTCAGCCAGCCGAGTAGGCATTTGACTGCCAAGAGATGTCGCCAGTTATCTAGCTTACATTTAATGAGCGAACGGTGCCTTAACCGTTGTGTTGACTAGGCTTCTACGGATTCAGCTAAATCACACAAAAATTCAGTAGCCGCTTCAAAATCCCTACGAGTCGCTTCATTCGCGATCAAACCGAGTTTGGCATAAGCGAGATTGTTTCCGCCGATATAGAGTGTCGCTTTAGACCTTTTCAAATTACTGGTGAGCCACATGCGGCGCTCTTCAGTTAGCAGTGCAGCAAGTGCCCCGCCGTGATCGGTACGCACGTCGACTGTTTGGTCGAAGCGCTCGTCGCCGCTCTTCCATCGAGCTTGGCCGCGGCTATCTCGCTGGCGTAGACCACCAAGTGGGCCAGCGATGGTTAGTTGGGCGCTCAGATGGCTGCCATTGAGCTCTAACTTGAGCACACTCTCTATTTGGCGGGTGTTTTGCAGACCCTTGCCTGGGACGGAAATGGACATTTCGCGGCCCCGATAACTGCCGTAGATCGAAGGCTCGGGGCGGATAAAACCTCCCATTTTAGAGGTAGACTGGTTGAGTTCTAGCTCGAAACGCGTAGCTAGCAGCTGGTATTGAGTAGCGATTTTTTCGGCTGATTTTTTTAGAACAATCCAATAGACCATCGCCACGGCGATTATTAGAGCAATGATGAAAATGATTTCGGATCCCATTCCTTCATCTAAAGATGGTATACCTATGAGGGCGAGTCTTTAAGCGACAGGTAGTTCAATAGCTTCAACGATCTTCGCATAGATCTCACCGACGGTCATTTTTGCTAGTTCGCTGGAGTGTATGCGAGCTACATTAAGTATGGGCAAGGTTTCTAGTGATTCGGAGAGGCAGACATCCCGGTTGGCTTCAACTTCTTCAACCCGGTCGATGCAGGTAAAGTGAGGTGCACTGATAAGGGCTTGCGGGTGCTCTTTGATTAACTGAAGAATCGCTTTGACGGCTTCGGCGAAGCGGTCCAGCTCAGCTTTACTGTAGCTCTCGGTAGGTTCAATCATGAGGCCGAGTGGCTCTGGCCAGGCAACGGTCGGCGCGTGAAAACCGAAGTCGAGAAAGAGCTTGCCGATACGTGGTGCTGCATCGGCCTTGCGCAGACCTACACTTTCAAGAGCGGCGAAGTCTTCGGGTTTTAAGGTAAGAATAAACTCGTGCATACGCGGCTCTGCGTCGGAGCCTGTGGGTAGCGTGGCGTAGTCTTCGCGCAGCTGCTCGTGGAGGTAACGGGCGCTGAGCACGGCGATGGCCGACATGCGGCGCACGCCCTCGCGACCAAGGCGGAGCAAATAGGCGTAACAGCGCACTTTGTGGGCGAAGTTACCCCAGTGCCGATGAAAAGAGCCGATGCTTTTCACGGGTTTAACTGGAGCATAAGAATCGCCGTCGAACTCGATCTGATAGCCAGGAAGAAAAGGGATTAGTTTTTCGCTTACGGCGACGATGGCATCGCCTGGGCCACCACCACCATGGGGAATTGTCCAAGTCTTGTGTAGATTGTTATGCACTGCATCGACCCCGAGCTCGTTGAGGTCGACCCACCCTGCGATGGCATTCATATTGGCGCCGTCCATGTAAACGAGGCCACCTAGGGCGTGTATCTTTTCGGCGATTTGCTTAAATGATGTCTCGAAGATACCCGAGGTGTTGGGGTTGGTGATCATGATACCAGCAATACGCTCGCCATATTCTTCGATGCGCAAGCCGAGGTCTTCGTTCAATACGCGGCCCTCGTTATCGGCTTCGAGGTAGACGATTTTGCCCTGTTTGCCGCCGAAGCCAGCCATGGTGGCTGTGGCAAAGTTCGTGCCATGCGCTGAGTGAGGAATCAGAATAACATCACGGTTTTGGCAATTGTTGCGGTGATACGCCTGGAAGAGTTTGAGGCCGACTAGCTCTCCCTGTGCTCCTGCGAGGGGTTGGGTGGTGACTCCAGGTAAGCCGGTAATGCCCTTAAACCATTCTTGAATCTCGTGAAGTACCATGAGGCAGCCCTGCGAATCCTCGATTGGGGCTTGCGGGTGAAGATCCGTAAAGCCAGGCAGGCTCGCCGCCCAATCATTGACCTTCGGGTTATATTTCATCGTACAGGAGCCCAAAGGATAGCAACCGTCGTCGGGGCTAACGTTCAAGTGCCCGAGCTCATTGTAGTAGGCAATCACTTCTTCGGTGCTGTAGCTTGGTAGACCGGGGGCGACTTGGCGTTTTTGCTGGGCGGTAACTTCGGTGGGCGATTGCGGGTCGTTCTGCGGGGCTCCAAAGACGGATTCGAAGGCGGCCAAGAGACCGTCGAGCGGCTGATCCCGATTAGAGAAAGAGAGTTTTAGTAGCCGACGCCCTCCTTCGATGCGTGTGGATACATCGACACCCGCGAGGACGCCTGATTGTCTAGCAGCAGCGAGGACTGCCTTGGTAGGCTTCGAGAGTTTAAGGGTCACCTCATGGTAACTTGTGGAATTAGGAAATGCCAGTTCGACGCCTTCGAAGCGTGTCAATTGCGCGATAGCGGTCGCTAGTTTATCACGTAGCTCGACTAAGATTTGTCCTAGGCCTTCGTCACCGCGATGCAGAAGTGTTGCGCCTACTAGGGTGGCGATAAAGGCTTGGTTGGAGCAGATGTTCGAAGTGGCTTTGTCTTTGCGAATATGCTGTTCGCGAGTCGAAAGCACCCCGACACGGCACTCGCGGCCCGAGCTATCTTTTGCTTTTCCTATGAATCTGCCAGGTGCTGCACGTACACCGTTACGATCTTTACTGCTGAAACGAACACCAAAAAGTCCGAGGCCGGGGCCACCGAAATTGGGCGCTAGCGCTAGGTGGTGGGCTTCGCCTGCGATGATGTCGGCACCATTTTCTCCAAAGTCGCTGGGGGCTTTGAGTCCACCGGGCGCTAAAAGTAGAGGGTCTATCACGGCTATGGCTTTGTAGCCGCGTTCGGCCGCAAAGTTAGCCAGTGAGTCAACGTCTTCAATTAGGCCAAAGGTGTTGACCTGCGGGAAGACGATCGCAGCGAGTCTGTCAGCGTTTTCGCTGGCGACCGCTTCGAGCGCTTTACGATCAATTAAACCCGTCTCGGGATCTGCAGGCACACGGATTAGCTCGATTTCAGTACCTTTAGCGAGGGTCTTAAGTACTTCAAGGTCTCCTGGATAGAGTGTTTCAGGAATGATGGCTGCGCTTTTGCCACGGCACATGCGGAGTGCCGCACAAATGCCTTCGTAGATTGATGTGGAGCGATCGTAAAGCGAGGCGTTGACCGCCTCGAATCCGGTAAGGCGCGCCATTGAGCATTGATATATCCAGTGCGCGAGGAGGGTGCCTTGGCTTAGCTCGGGCTGATAGGGTGTGTAGGCTGTAGTCAGGTTGCGAATGTCGCAGATCGGTGCCACCACAGGCGAAGGGACGAAGTCAGGCACACCATCACCGAGAAAGCTGGTGCCGATACGGTTCTTCGATGCAATCTCGGCAAGCTTTGCTTTAAGTTCTTCGTAATCTAACTCTTCTGGTAGGTCGGCAGATTCTGTGAAGCGCACATCTTCCGGGATGTGGTCAAAAAGATCGTCGAGGCGCTCCTTGCCGATGACGTCGAGCATGGCCCGAATATCAGTCTCACAGGCAGGAATGTAGTGGCGTGCGTGCTCACGCTGATCAGCTAGTGTAATTGGCATAAATGTATTT
>PKCJ01000104.1 GCA_002862945.1 Opitutia bacterium
AGTTCGCAAAAAGAGACGCGTGCGCATCTCCCAGCGGACGACGTTGGCCCACTGATTAATGAGCAGTGGCAAGTCGCGGTAAGACTGCACCCATTTGGAAAATAGTTCACCGATGATCGTCTCCGAAGTCGGACGTACGATGAGCGGCTCCTCTAGAGGGCCGGCAGGCTGTAGCTTGCCATCTCCATCAGCTTCGAGGCGCGAATGAGTGACGACGGCACATTCTTTGGCAAAGCCCTCGACGTGGTCCGCCTCTTTTTGCAAGAAGCTCATAGGAATAAATAGCGGAAAGTAAGCATTTTTGTGACCGGTCTCCTTAAAACGACGGTCGAGATCTCCCTGAATATTTTCCCAGATTGCATAACCCCAAGGCTTGATCACCATGCAACCACGCACGGGCGAGGTTTCGGCCAGATCGGCTGCCTTAACGACCTGCTGATACCACTCGGGGTAATCCTCCTCACGGGTGGGAGAAATTGCTGTTTTTAACTGCTTTGCCATTAGGATAGATAGCAAACGCGGACCTGTGGGGCGTGCAATGCCAAATTACAATCTAAGAAAGCAGAAATCGCCCCTTGGCTAGAAAACTCACAGATTTATCAGGGCTATCAAGGCTTGTCAGGGCTTTGATCACCGAGCCAAGCGTCGCGCACAAAATCAATCAGAGGCTCGAAGAGTCCCGGGAAAAACTTCACAAGTAGTGCAACAATTCCAATAATTAAGATCAGCTTCAGGATACACTTACCAACACTTTTGAGAATCTTAAATAAAAGAATCAATAGGACCACAAGAATGATCCAGAAAACGATGTTTCGCGAGGCAATAGCTTCTTGTAGAAATTCCATTTTTTAGAATTTTGAAGTCACAGAGGCAGATAGCAAGCTTGTGTCAGTCCCTAAATTCAAATAGGCGAATCCTTCACACTGCCTAATATTCTCACCCGGGGATTGGTCTCTAAAATAGGCAATCAAGCTGCAATAAACCTAGTTCGTTTCGCCAATGTATTCTTGGCGCATCCAGTATTGCAGGCACTCGGGCACTTTCACTCGGCCATCAGCTTGAAGGTGGTTTTCGAGAATCGCAGCAAGCACCCTAGGAACGGCTAGGCCAGATCCATTGAGCGTATGCACGGTCACGGGCTTGCCGTCGGCGCCACGATAGCGGATACCAGCTCGGCGCGCCTGGAAGTCGGTAAAATTCGAACAGCTCGACACTTCGAGCCAGCGTTTCTGTCCCGCCGCAAAAACTTCGATGTCGTATTGCTTGGCATGGGGGAAGCCAATCTCGCCCGTGCACATGCGGAGCACGCGGTAAGGCAGATCCAGCTTCTGAAGGGTCGACTCCACATTATCGCGGAGTTTTTCCAGCTCTTTCATCGAACTCTCAGCGTCTGTCCATTTGACTAGCTCAACCTTGTCGAATTGGTGCAGGCGGTTAAGCCCGCGAACGTGCGCGCCCCAACTGCCAGCTTCACGGCGGAAACAAGGCGTGTAGGCGCAGCGCTTAATGGGCAGGTCACCGGCATCGAGAATCTCGTCTCGGTAGAAATTGGTCACTGGCACCTCAGCGGTCGGAATCAAATAAAGGCCTTCGTTCTCATCGACATACATTTGTCCCTCTTTGTCAGGCAACTGACCGGTGGCGGTGGCGCTCTCGGCATTGACTACAATCGGAGGCAGCACCTCCTCGTATCCATTGAGGCGAGCCTCCTCCAAAAAGAAATTGATCAAAGCACGCACTAGGCGCGACATTTCGCCCACATAAAAAGGGAAGCCTGCACCAGCCGTTTTCACCCCACGGGCGAAGTCGATCCGCGACTCAAACCAAGGGATATCGAAATGCGGCATAGCATGCGGAAAATCCGCATTGGCGTCTCCATGGGTCGAAGCGACCACGTTTCCATCTTCGCCCTTACCCACAGGAACGGAGGGATCGGGCAAATTAGGGATCGAGAGAAAGACCTCTTGAAAGGCCTCATCAGCTGCTTTGGCTTCAGCTTCCAGATCTTTAGCACGGTTGGCGATGGCCTTCATGCCTTTGACCGCTTCCATGAACTCGGGCGAACCCTTGGCTAGCGCCGCCATTTCCTTGTTGGCGGCCTTCTGCGCAGCACGTGCTTGCTCCGCCTCAGTGATTTTAGTGCGACGCACCGTGTCCAGTTCCAAGACTGCATCGATATCGGTCTTGAATTTTTTGTGGGCAACGGCAGCACAGACGACGTCGGGTTGCTCGCGAAGAAACTTAATATCGATCATTTTACCAGTAAGTCTGAAGACAGAAGTGTGTAGTCAGTCAAGACTGGATGCCAGCCAAGCAGGGATTAAGGCACCAGAAAACTTCTCCTCAAGGAAGCTGAAAACCGCCTTAGCACAACAGACCTAGCTTAGTTCAGGCGCCACAATTTACCCATTCAGCAGATAATCGAAATCTTGACGCGTCAGGCCTGCTTTCGCGGACTTAGAACTAGGTTCTTCGACTAATTGTTTGAAGAGCTCTGCTTTGCGGGCTTTCAATTCCAACATACGAGCTTCGATGCTATACTGCATAATTAAGCGCTGGACGAAAACAGAGCTAGTCTGACCGATGCGATGTGCACGGTCGCTGGCTTGATTCTCCACCGCAGGATTCCACCAGGGATCTAGGTGAAAGACATAGTTGGCACGCGTTAGATTCAGACCAACACCACCAGTTTTGAGACTGATAAAAAAGAAGGCAGGGCCCTTCCCACTTTGAAAGAGTTGGACAATCTCCTTGCGCTTGGTGACAGGAGTGCGACCATCCATGCGGAGGTAATCGATGCCACGCTCTTTGGCGACCGCTTCCATTTGATCAAGACCACCAATGAATTGACTGAAAATGAGCGCGCCATGACCTTCGGCCTGAAGCTCTTCGAGCTTGTCCGCCATGTAGCCGAATTTTGGCGCGTGCTCCGGCAGTTGTTTGCCTAACAACTCGGGACTAACGCATACCTGGCGTAGGCGTAGAATCGCAGCGAGCGCAACGATGCCGGCTTGTTGTTCGGGGCGATCTTCGTAGGCCTCAGCCACCTCCGCTTTGACCTCAGCGACGGTGCGCGTGTAGATCTCTTTCTGCATGGGCGACATTTCAAGGAATAGTTCGTGCTCTTCCTTCTTTGGAAGATCCCTAAGAATCTTTTCCTTAGTGCGGCGTAAAATGAAGGGACGTGAGCGGCCGAGAATACGGTCTGGTGCCTCGCGGAAGTTTTCTTTAAAGGCCTTGAGAGTGCCGAAGATCCCAGGCACTGCTGCGGACATGACGGAGTAGAACTCAGAGGCGTTATTTTCCACCGGGGTGCCAGTCAAGCAAAGCGTAAAGCGGCGTGCGATCTGAGCGGCAGCTTTGGTCCTCGCAGCAGAAACGTTTTTAAGGTTATGCGCCTCGTCAAAAACCACAATCTCGAAGCGGTTACCCTCGATCGGGCTTAGGTCGAGACGAACTCGGTCGTAAGTGGTCAATAGAATTTGAGAATCATCGAGTGCCTTGTGCCACGCGCCCTTTCTCAAACATTCGGTGACTTTGAGGCTCGGCGCAAAACGGGCAAACTCTTCTTGCCAATTAAATACAAGGCTAGGCGGTAAAACAATGAGGACGGGGGCTTTTTTGTGGTCGGGATTCTGCTCAAAGAATTGCGCGAGGAAGCCGATTGTTTGCACCGTTTTCCCCAGACCCATATCGTCGGCGAGGCAGGCACCAAAGCGGTGGCGGTAAAGAAAATCAATCCACGCACAGCCCTCTTGTTGGTAGGGGCGCAACTCGGCTTTCAAACTAGCCGGCTTCACAAACTCGCCTACGCCGTTGAACTGCGAAAGACTAGAAAAGAGATTTTCGGCTTCCTCTGGCAAGGTGACTCTTACGCCGTGTCTGCGTAACATGATCCATTCAAGCATCTCGAGGCGAGAAACTTGTAAGGCGTCATCGTCCTTAGCCTTGGTGCCGTCGGGCTTTTTGCGGCGTGGGCGCAGCAGTTCGGCAAGCATTTCGAGGCCGCTCTCGCCGCTTTCGATTTGTGGCATAATCAGGCTACCATCCTTATCCTCGATCAATAGCTGCCCTAGAATGAGTTTCTGCCACTCCTCGGGGGCGATCGTTCGATCGCCACAACGAATCGATGGATGTAGCTGAAACCAGTCGATGTCGGAGCCGGAAGCCTTGGTATCAACGGAAATGCTAAGCGGCTCAGAGCGAATAGCTTGCTCGTTAAATTGGACTTGAATGCCGAGCGACCGGCAGACGGAAACAACGCGCTGCAAAGCTTCTGCGCCCGCCTCAGGCTGAACGAGTTCAATCGTACCCTCTTCAAGGTTAAGTAGGTCGGCGCGACTCGTGGCATCACTTAAGCTGAAAAGCAGCATGGCGACTTTGCGCAAATCAAGCTCGCCACGTAGCCAGCGCTGAGCATCGTTATCCGCTAGCGTGACTTCATAATCAGCCCCATAGGTTTCGAGCGATTGCACCAACTTTTCCGCAATCTCACAGACACCGACACGATAATTAGGATCAAAGAGCTCAGGGTAATCGGGCTCGTATGCTTCAATACCCAGAGCGTCAGCAGCTTGCTCGGAGGAGAGCACACGGCGAAGCAGGTCGGAAAGCGCACGCACGCGTCGCTTCGCACTGAGCAGCTTGCCCGCGTAAACGTGAAGCACTGGAGCGAGAAAGCGCGACTGCAACTCGTAAAGCTCTACGCGACAACCGTCGAGATTGAGCCGGAGATCAAATTCAAAGGCCTCCCATTCTCCCGCCACGTTTTCCATCGCGGTGAGATCAAGCTCGATCTGCACATCCTTTGGCCTGACCTGCTTAGGCTTCTTTTTTGCGCCTTTAACAGCGAAAAGATAGGCATTGCTGGATGATTGCGG
>PKCJ01000046.1 GCA_002862945.1 Opitutia bacterium
TGCTGGTCGATAAACTTTTCGATCGCATCAAGCTTAGCTTGCTCGTCGGGAGCCACAATTGTCGCCGCATCGCCTTCGCGCTGCGCACGCCCTGTCCGGCCAATACGGTGAACGTAGTCCTCCGCGTGCTCGGGCACGTCGTAGTTGATGACGTGGGTAACGTTGGCAATATCAAGTCCGCGTGAAGCGATGTCGGTCGCAACGAGTATCTTAATCTTCCCATTCTTAAACTGCTCGAGGGCCTTGGTGCGTGATTTCTGTGGCAAGTTCGAGTGCATAGCAGCGCAGCTAAGGCCACGCTCTTCAAGCCAACGTGCAATACGATCCGCACCCACTTTCATTCGACAAAAGATGATCATACTATCGATCTCCATCCGTTCGATGAGAGCAATGAGCAGGTCAAACTTTTGCATCGCACCAACTGGGTAGATAAGGTGCTTCACGGTTTCAGCTGGCGTAAGCTTTATGCCGATTGTCACGTCGACTGGGTCTTTGAGACTTTTAGCGACTAAGCGCTTAATATCCTCCGAAACTGTGGCAGAGAAAAGGAGGGTTTGCCGGTTCTTGTTGCACATTTTAATAATGCGCTGAACGTCGTCAATGAAGCCCATGTCGAGCATCCTGTCGACCTCATCAAGCACGAGGACTTCGACTGATTTGAGGTCAAAATTCTTCTGCTGCAAATGGTCGAGTAAACGACCCGGTGTCGCGATGACGACATCCGCACCTTCTTTAATCTCGTCGATCTGTTTGCCGTAACCGACACCACCGTGAATGAGGCAGCATTTTGGCGCGCAATATTTGCCGTATGAGGCAAACTGATCCTCGACCTGGGCAGCAAGTTCGCGAGTGGGGCCCAGCACGAGGCAACGAGGCGCCGCGCCTTGCTTATGACCCCTGAGTCGATGCAAGATGGGCAGCGCATAGGCTGCAGTCTTGCCAGTACCAGTCTGCGCAGAACCGATAACATCACGGCCATCAAGAATATGGGGAATAGATCCCGCCTGAATAGGAGTCGGCTCTTTGAAGCCGAATTCGTCAATAGATTTAAGGATAGACTCATTGAGTCCAAGATCGTGGAAGGTCATAATTAGCTGTGGAATGAATGCCCGGCCAACATAATTACGCATCCGGGTCCGATGATTATCTGAACTTTTGAAAGCAAGAATGCTAAGAGTTCCAGATTGAAAAGATCAGACAGTGCCTGCATTTAATTGAAGATCAAGGAGAAAGCTAGGTGCTCATATTTCGCGCATTCGATTAAACTAGAAAATATTATTTGAACCATTACTTCCTAAAAAAGCGCCAGCCTGTTAGGATATCGAAAATTCGCTGCGAATGACTGCCTGAAACACTTTAGCCATTATTTACTAGGACTCATCATAAGCTTGAGCCCGGTCATACTATACTCGATAGTTAAATAATGAGTTCTACCTACCGAGGACGTATTGCACCGACACCGACGGGCTATTTACACCTTGGACATGCGCGCACTTTTTGGATCGCAATGGAGCGGGCTAAAGAAGCAGGTGGCCAACTTATCTTCCGCGACGAAGACCTTGATCCGCAACGCTGCAAGCAAGAGTTCTCACAAGGTGCAATCGAAGACCTGCGTTGGTTTGGCTGCGTCTGGCAAGAGGGACCCGACGTAGGAGGCAGCGTAGGCCCCTACCGACAAAGTGAACGCCTGGCTACATTTCTGACCGCATGGGAACAACTGAAAGATGGCGGCTATATTTACCCCTGCGAAAAATCGCGCAAAGACGTAGCTCGGGCCGCTAAAGCACCTCATGCAGACGAGGAAGCGAGCGAACCAATCTACCCTGAGAGCTGGCGCCCTCCTCTTGGCCATGGCAAAGACGCCCAAAGTCCTAACGGAAGCAATTGGCGCTTTCGCGTGCCTGAAGACCGCACAATAGAATTCGACGACATTCGACTAGGCCCCTGCGCTTTTGATTGCTTACGCGACTTTGGCGACTTCCTCGTCTGGCGGCGAGATGGCGTGCCCGCTTATGAACTCGCCGTAGTGGTGGACGATGCAGCTATGCTGATCAGCGAAGTCGTGCGCGGCGAAGACCTGCTCATCTCAACAGCGCGGCAGATTTTACTCTACGAAGCGCTTGGCCTGCAGCCACCACAATTTTACCACACGCCCCTGCTTTGCGATACGAGCGGACAACGGCTTGCCAAACGCAACCGCTCGCTCACACTCCGCGAACTAAGAGAAGCTGGTCACCGACCAGAAAACCTCCGTATATCGGAGGATTGGTGGTCAGGTCTCGACGATTAAATTAACTATGTGAGAAGAAGTGCGACATCCAAAAAAACTAGTTAACAGCACAGGCAAACATAAAGCGGAAGACGAAGTCTTCAAATCTGAAAAACTAGAGTCGATCAGTTTGCTAGCTGGAGGTATCGCGCACGACCTTAATAACATTCTAACTGCCATCCTGGGCAATATCTCTATTTTACGCATCGAGCTAGGCGAAAGCCATCAGCACTCGGCAAAACTTGTCGCCGCAGAAAAGGCCTCACTACAAGCTAGATTGCTCACTCAGCAGTTGCTCACGTTTTCGAAGGGTGGCACACCTGCACTCGAGGTGACGACCATTTCTGAGATGGTCGAAGAATGCGCGCAGTTCATCCTCCGTGGATCCAAGGTGAAATGTAGTATCGAAAAAGACGACGACCTCTGGCCTGTCGATGTCGATAAGGGGCAAGTCAGCCAAGTTGTTAACAACCTGATCATTAACGCCAACCAAGCCATGCCCGAAGGTGGCGACATCCGCATACGTATGCGTAATCTGCAAGTCCGCCATGCCGAGGTTCCTGCGCTCGAACTGGGTGATTATATCTGCATCGAAGTTAGAGACGAAGGCATTGGTATCTCACCGCGTAACCTTAAAAAAATCTTCGATCCCTACTTTACCACCAAGACGAAAGGTAACGGACTCGGGCTCGCTTCCTCATATTCGATCATCAAGATGCACAGGGGCACCATCACGGCCGACTCCTCCATCGGCAAGGGCTCGATTTTCAGAGTTTATTTGCCAAAGAGTATGCAAATAGCCCCCGAAGGATCAAATCCATTTGAAGCCGAGAAAGAAGAACCAGCTAGTGAGGTAATCCATCGGGGCAAAGGACGTATCCTAGTAATGGAGGACATGGAAGCCATGATGCTTGTCGCTGGCGAAATACTCACTGTACTCGGCTACGACGTTGAATATTCGACAAACGGCAATGAAGCCATCAAAGCCTACAAAGCAGCTAAAGATATGGGAAATCCTTTCGACGCATGCGTCTTCGACCTCACCGTGCCCGGAGGTATGGGCGGTGAAGAAGCGGCTAATATTTTAATAGATTACGACCCAAATCTAGTTGCCATCGCCTCTAGTGGCTACACTACTTCGGACATTATGTCGGACTACAAAAATTCTGCCTTCAAAGCCGTCTTGCCCAAGCCATACCGAATAAAAGAAATGAGCGATGTGCTCAACGAGTTACTTAATTCATAGCACGATTTCATGATAAAAATACCACTTTCAATGGCATAACCTTACCCGCGATCTCGCTCTATTCAGAGACTAATGGCCACGAAACCGTGCGACGCTTGGCTACAAAGATTACAGGATGCGTCTTTCATAATTCGGTTATTGAATATGTATGAACACTAAATAATCTAAAAAGGTTGAAAAAAATACTCCAAGCAAAAGAAATTTTCCTAGGCCTACTCCTGCTGCTTATGGCCATTGCATCTACACTGGTGGTTGTAAAACTAAATGTAAGTCAAACGGCACCTCCCAAAAAATCCGAAGCACCATGAGGCTTGGAGATTACTCTTAACTGGATCTGCTCCAAACGAAGGTCATGCCACGGTTGTATTTAAATTGGATCATGCAAAACAATGGCAGTAGTTACCTAGCGATGCCATTAAATTAGTACGAGCGCTACAAAAATGGAGCAGTCACTTTGTCAACTCACACCAAGCGCATTCAAAAAAGCACGCGCTAAAATCATATGTCCAGGCCCATTCGGATGCACCCGATCTGCACAGAGAGACTCCGTCGGCTGAAGCGCTAAATAGTGATCAAAAGCGGCCTGCGTATCCACGAAAATAGCATCAAATTCGACCGCTAATTTTTTGGTTATTTTACCATAGGCATCCATCTTCAACCGCATCGGATCCTCACGATTTGTTTCTAAGAAATAAGGCGTCATCAAAACTAGCCCGTCGAGCTGCAGACGCGTCCTAGCAAGCAGGCTGCGATAGACCAACTCATATTGCTCAGGACCGACCTGCTCTGTAGCCGGCTCGGAATCGAATTGTCGCCAGACATCATTAATACCAATCATAACCGAGAGCCAGTTAGGCTCCAGATCGAGCACGTCACTATGCCAGCGTGCTTCGAGGTCGGTCACGCGATTACCACTGACTCCCGTATTCAAGACAGTTATGGTAGTCTCAGGTATCACTGCGCCCAAAATACTATCGACAAAACCGACATAGCCCCCACCCAAACTATTCCAGCGCCGCCCCACTGGGCGCTTACGCCCACAGTCTGTGATCGAGTCACCGACAAATAATAAGGTCTGGTTTGCTTTGAATGGGTGACTCATCCCCAAAAAGTGCATCTACCCATCCACGGCTGGCAACCTAAAATGCAAGCAGCAGCACCGACAAGCCGAGGTGCTGTGATTATAATATATGTAATAAGCGCTAA
>PKCJ01000090.1 GCA_002862945.1 Opitutia bacterium
CCTGAAGAAGCTGATAATATGGAGCTTGGTTTTAGATACAACAAAGATGTTACAGCTTTAGAAGTAATGTATTTTGCTAGTGATTATGCAAATCTAGTCGGAGAATGTAAAAATTCTAGTGGCGGAGACTGTGAAGCTGGTGAAACTTTTAGTGGCGGAGAGGTCGATGTATCAGGTCTTGAGGTTGTAGCTTCTACAGTTGTTGAAGGTGATAATATTTCATATCCTTTAGCCTTCACATGGGCAACAACTTCGTCTGAATTCCAATCAAGTTTTGATTCAGATTACTTTGGAACAGTTGCCGCAGGCGATGATGTTCCTTACCTTCCTGATTCACAATTAGCTTTAGTTGCTGGTTTTGTAACAGATGCTGGAATGAGTGGAGATGTAAGACTAGTTAAGTATGGAAGCACTTGTTCTAGTGCACAATGTGGTGCGTTTGAGAACATAGAATCATATACTTTTGTTGACTTAAGTCTTAGACAAAAAGTTAATGATAATGTTTCTGTTTACACTGTGATTGAAAACTTATCTGATGGAGAAGATATAGTTTCAAGAGCGCCCAAAAATGGTGCTAGATCTCAGAAGCCTAGATCTTTCAAAGTAGGCTTTACTTACAACTTCTAGTAAATAATTTAAAAGAGAGCTGTTTTTAACTAAGCAGCTCTCTTTTTTTATGCATACAAGAAATAGATCTCTTATCAGTTGATTATTTTGTCGATTACACAGGGTTACAATTAATCTTTAATAAAGTACAATTGTCGACTCATTCGTGGGGCTATAGCTCAGCTGGGAGAGCACCTGCTTTGCAAGCAGGGGGTCCGCGGTTCGATCCCGCGTAGCTCCACCATTCTTAATTCATAGATTTAATCAAAAGCTTGACTGTTATTGGTCACTTAGGCTATTTATGGCATTATTAAAAGGTGGAATTCTCATCTAAAAAAATAACCTTTACATCAAGTTTTGCGTTAGCACTCTTTTTATTAATTTGGCCAATGTTTATTGGACCTTATATAGCTATGGTTAATCCTTCATTTTTTGTAGAATCTCAACTCACACTAAGTACATCTCTTTATGCTGCAAGAAATCTTGCTATAGGAATAGTTTTTCTTTTGGCAATCTATTTAAGAAATGCATCAATGATATTTATCTTAATTATTATAAGATTAATAACTGATTTAATTGATGCTCCATTTTTTTATATAATTAAAGAACCTAATTTGATTGGTCTAATTGTTATTTTTACCTTCTGCTGTTACTTGCCAGCAATTTTTGGGCTTCGTTATCTTTGGAAGCATATGACAAACAATACTTCGTAATAATTGATGTTATTTTTTGGTACGAGTCTAAAACTCTGCTTGATTAAGAATTACTGTAAACGGCCATGCCGCTTGATATTCTCTTCTTCTTATACTTGTTAAAAAATTCAAACAGTAGATAAAACCAAAAACCATTCACTATAGGCTCTATAAATGCATCAATAACTGCTAGATTTAAAGGTGCTCCTGTCAGCAATCTATTACAAGTCATAGCAATAAGAATATGACCAATCGTATAGAGAAATGCTAATAAAAAGCCAACATGATTAACACTTATAAAAGGCGAATTACTTGATTCAATTTTGTTAACAAATATTTTTTTTAGATAAACTAAAAGAAAATAGAACCAAAATCCGTTAATGATAGGTTCTACAAAGGCATCAGCTGCAGCCATTTCAAGAGATGCTCCAGTAATTATTCTGTTGCAAGCCATGGCAACAAATATATGCCCAATAGTATAAATTATTGATAAATAAAGATTTTCGTATTTAAAAATTTTTATATCATCGTATTTTAAGTAATCTTTCACGATGTAAATGTAGCAATGGCTACGGATGATGTCAAGGGGATAATGTAAGCTATTGAAATATCTTACGCTAAGGACAGGAAGGATTGCCTTGGTATAAGGCTAGCTTTGACGCTACGCTAGAAAAAGCCTAATCCAACAATCGCTGTGTTAACAATCCTGATCGAGCTGTTGGTTTAATAAAGCTAGTAGCTCATCTTTAGGGATAAAACCTGATAGATTTAGCTGCGCTATCCCTTGACGGTCAAACACTAGCAGCCTCGGAACGTTTGAGTTATCCAATGCGTTTAGTAACTTAGAGTTAATTTGAAACGCTGGGAATTCGTTTTTGCTGCGTCTTAGATCTTGCGTTAGCTTTCGTTTATCATCTCCAATACCCATCATGACTGATGTTAGCTGTGGGCATTCATTTTGCAAACTCTTGAGTACGCGATGTTGTTTTTTACACCATGAGCAATCGGTACTAAAAACAGCAATAGCCATAGCCGAGCCATAAAAATCTTTTAAGGTCTCTCTTTTTGGACTATCAAGACGTTCGAATTTCTCCAGGTATACTTGTGGCAGCGGTTTTAATGCAGCCACTTCTGAGGCGCCAGTAACTTGGGAGAGCAACGAAAAAGTGAGTAGACAAAAGCCTATTAAATAGTTTTTCATTGTTTCCTGTTATCCAAAGTCTAAATTAAAGCCTATATAAGCCGTTCGCCCTCGCATCGGAGCAAAGATATAGGTAACGTCATAGCCGCCGGACTCATCAAATAGTAAGGGTGAAGATTCGTCATCCGCTTGATTGTAGTCGAAAAGATTCAAAGCGCCAAAGTACAGCTCGACATTACTACTCAGTTGATAGGCAATTTTTGTATCAACATTAAAAAAGGAGGAAGCCATAGCGGGTTTATTGCCAGAGCCATTTTTTTTGTCAAACCCTTTATAGCCGTAGTCGGAGAGATTACGACTAGCGACCCAAGTAGTGGCCAAACTTATTCGCCATTTTTGGTTATCCCAAAGCCCACTTAACGTGGCTCTCTTTTCAGTCGGTGCTATGGCAAATGACTCTTTAAAAACAGCATTGTAATCGAATATTTCTGCACTTATCCCAATATTAAAACGTTCTGTCCACTGATAGTTTAGTGTCCAGTCAATAGCCATGACTTTGGCCTTATCAGTAAGTTGTGTCAATACTGGAACATCCTCTGTGGTTTGACTCAGGGTTGCCAGATTATCGACCGCAGTGTGAGCGAAGGAAAAGGTTGAGATAACTTTGTTTGCAGCATAATTGAGCGAGTAATTAATGCCAGAAGAGCGCTCAGGCTCAGTCACTTGGACAGAATAACCTTTTTCGGCATCTAAAATGCCATGATCGCTCTCGAAAAAGGATAGTGGTGCTCTGTAGCCTTTGCCAAAAGATAAGCGAGACTGCCAATCATCATCATGACGATAGCGCATATCTACTCGTGGCGATATCAGCGTTCGATCAATCTCTTTACCAATCTCATCACTATCAATAAAGTCTGCTTGGATCTGATCAAATCGCAGTGCCAATTCCATGTCAAATTTATCATTGGGTGTCCAACTGTCCTGTATATAAAAGCCTAAAACATTATAGTCAAAGCTATCAGACATATAGTCGGGGTTATTAATGAGTGCATTAGACTTTGAGCGCATACGTTCTCTTCGGCTATCCGTGCCAAAGGTCAAAAAATGTTGGTTAGATAATTCATAATTAAAGCGAGCATCTAGATAGCGCATGACATCGTCGGCATAATAATCAATGCCCTCATAAAACGAATCTTGCACGTGAGATATATTTGCAATGCTAAGTGTTACGTTAAGTTTAGACTCAAAGTCATGTAGTAGATTAATCAATATCTCATTTCGCTTGGTACTTACCCACTCAGCTGTTTCCCAAGGTTTGCCAATATAACGACCATTGACGTCGCCACCGACAAATAAATTATTAGATTCCCCTTCTGCGAAACTGTCCAATGCCGAGCGAATATCATCCGCAGTATCGCCCAATACTGGACCTCCAAAAACCTCTGACTTGGTATGATTAAGTCGCGTTCTAAGGTTGGTGGAATAGCTAAAATCATGAGATCCTGTGAATGTGAACGACTGATTATCTAAAAATGGCGTTTCACTAACGCCATTACTGTCACCATCAAACTGATCACGGATATCCTTCTGAACGACCAGGCTACCTTGGCTAGAACCGCTTTGGTTGACGCCAGTTAGCATTACAGCGGCTTTTTGATAACCACCTTCTCCCGTAGAAACGTCGATTTCTATATGGTTTTTACTTGGTATTTTGGAGACTAAATTAATCGTGCCGCCAATAGCTTCCGGAGATATTAATGATGCGCCAGCACCACGCGCTATTTCTATTGTACCTACGCCTGCCATGGCCACAGCATCTAAGCCATAAAATCCTGAGAGCATGGTATGAATGGGAATACCATCAACAAGAACATTAGTATGTTCGCCTTTTAACCCATTAATCATCACTCTTTTAGCACCACACATAGAGCACTCATTAGATACACGAATGCCCAGCGCAGCTTGCAGGGCATCAGTTAGGCTTGAGGCCTGCTTATCTTTTAACTGTTGAGAGCTCAATAATTCTGTTTTAGAAATGGTGTTCTTAAGTTCCCCAGCTTTATACAGACGCTGCCTTACGCCAAGAACAACAATTGACTCTATATCTTTATTGTCGACTTTTTTCTCAAGCTCCTCAGTGAAGGCTAAACTGGGAAAAAATGTGCAGAATAATACGGTAAGGAAAACTAAATGCCCAAGGATGGTTTTATCCATAAATATAATGTCCTTAAAAGTTCAGTAGTGTAAG
>PKCJ01000094.1 GCA_002862945.1 Opitutia bacterium
TATGTGCTCTTCTTTAGAGATACTTTCAAACAGTCACTGGAGAGCCGCAAGCGCCAAGCCCAGTTCGAATCTAACCGCCGTCAAGCAACCGAGGGAGCACTCCACACTTGCGAGCAATGTGGTGCGAGTGATCAGAGTGACCCAGAGCGCGACTTTCGCTACAAGTCGGTCGAAAATGATATGATTTGCATATGCAATGTTTGCCGAGAGAGCGCGACTTAATCAACATACGAAGCTTCGGCTATCACTGCACTCTACATTTCCGACAGATCTTGAAACGGTGTTTCAACCCAACACGCCTATTATATAATCGCGAGAGGCGAGCACTTCTTCAACAGTCAGTCTGGGGCTGAGCTCGAGAACCAAAGTATGTTCAGGGCGGACAAACTCAGCGATCATATTGAAATCAATGGTGCCGCTTCCTGGCACTTGATGGTCGCGTCCGGCTTCCGAGACATCGTGTAAATGGAAACCACCCAGTCGCGGCAACATCTTTTCTAAATGCTCTCGGTGATCGATCAAACCGAGCTGATGCTTGATTTGAGCATGTCCGGTATCGTGCCAATAGAGGGCGTGTTCAGGTTCACCCAGACTTTCTAGGAAATTATCGTATTCAGTGTCGATCGGCATCTCTTCCATACCTTCGCGGTTTTCGAGGCATAGTTTAAGGCCGCGCTCCTTTACTTCGGGTAAAAGTTTTTCGTAGTTTTCTCTGATCCTTGGAATGGTATTCGCTGCTGCTTTGCGGATAGCCTTCATAGCCTTATCACGGCGCTTAAGGAAGACCTGACTTTCGGATAATTCATGCGCAGAAATCTCGGACTCGTCGATCCACTTCTCTAATCGCACTTCAGGCGAGAAAAAGAAGAAGGACACACTCCCCGAATGCATGACGATGCGATCGGCACCGACTTTAACTGCAAAATCGAGCGTCTGCTTAGAATGGCTATTCCAAAGAGTCAGCTCACGCGAATCCTTGGATGAAGGTTGAAACAGATTCGGCGCTGCCTGTTGCACAATGTTTGGTAAGGGGCAGAAATTGTGAACCGAAGAAATTTGCACAAGGCCTTCCTCGACCGCTTGAAGTATGCCAGGCACAAGCAAGAGGCGTATGCCGTGACTCAACTCAATGCGCTTAAATCCAAGACTGACCATCTCTTCTACCATTTCGTAGCCATCTGTATGTCGTGAAGAACACCAGCAAGTAGAAAGCGAGAGACGATCAAAAATGTCTGACATAAAAATAAATAAACAAAAAATCCCGACGCGTGCAAGACGTGCCAGGACTCAGTAGTAACCAGCGCGCAGCGCCTGTAACTTAAAAATAAACTACATGTTCGAGTAACGAACGCGGAGCATGTTGTTGAAGTCCAACTCCTTCTTCTTGCGTCGCTTAGCTTGTGCAGGTTTTACGAAGTAGCGCTTTGCACGCACATCGCGAATTAAACCCTCGCGGTCGAGGCGCTTCTTAAGGCGGCGGAGCGCACGTTCCATGGGCTCACCTTTGCGGACTTTTACTTCAAGTGACATAAATACAGTAATTATTGATTAAAAAAGAAGCGTGAAGATGGCTTTGGAAATAATCTCGTCAACCCTTTTTTGGGACTCATTCACCCATGCCTCAGCCAGCGCAAAGCACGGCAGGGGCGATCGAGGTGCTAGCTGCAATTACTCTGCCAAACTCAACGAAACGACGCTCTCAATGTGGCGGGTATGCGGAAAGAGATCAAAGGGCTGTACTTTGGTGATTTTGTAGCCACCTTCGATGAAATTTTTGAGATCGCGCGCTTGAGTGGCAGGATCGCAGGAAACATAGACTAGGCGTTGCGGACGATATTGGAGCAACTGTTGGCGAAAGCTCTCGTCACAACCTTTTCTTGGAGGATCAATGACCATAGCTGTATCCTCAGCCGGAAATTTGAGGCCGTTAAAGATCGCCTCTGCCTTCCCTATGACGAAGCGTGCATTGTGGATACCACTGATTTTACAATTAGCCTGCGCCCAACGAACAGCGGACTCACTAATCTCAACTCCTACCACTTGCTCGAAAGATGTTGCTGTGGAGAGCGCGAAGAGCCCCACACCACAGTAAGCATCCACAAGGTAACGAGCACCTTCGGCGGAGGCTTCTGTCGCGACGTGCTCGACGAGGTCAGGCAGAATATAGGGGTTGTTTTGGAAGAAATCGCCCGCTTTAAACTGAAAAGTGACCTCTCCTACTCGCTCCGAAACAATGTCTTGTGGGTTTTTGACCACTCCTTCAAGCACATGCCTCAAGAGTAATGTGCCGCCCCGTTGACGGCGCTTTTTACCACCAGAACGGCGAGCTTCTTCGCGGGCTTGAGGCAATGCTGCATTGATTGCATCTGTCGCGATGAGACACTGCTCGACATCGATAATTTGATTGCGGCGACCGTATTGCAAAAACCCGATGGGCTGCGAACCATCGCGGTCTGGGCGATTGTAGTGCGGCGTGATCTTCGAGCGGTAATTGTAAACCTGCGCTGACCCGTGTGAGAGTGCCACTGGGAATTCGATATCGCCGAGCTTTTGCATGAGCTCTTTGACGTGCTGCGTCTTCTCTTTGAGCTGACGCTCATAACTAATATGCTGATACTGGCAGCCACCGCAGCGCGAATAAAGCGGGCATTTTGGCTCGATCCGATCAGGCGAGGCTTCAAGGACTTCAATTAGGTCGGCGTCGGAGTAATTTTGAAAGTTGCGGAAAATCCGGACTTTGACGCGCTCACCAGGAATGACGAAGGGCACCATAACGACCCAGCCGTCCACACGACCGACTCCCATCCCTAGATTAGTCAGACTCTCGACGGTGAACACAAGCTCCCGATGATATTCAAAAGGCTCCGCTACGAAATTTTTTGGCACTTGCATCCCCATGCCCTCCCGTATGCTTAGACCTTCTGCAATCCTAAAAATCGCGAAGCCCCCACCCGATGGAAAAACTCTATATCCAAAGTCGACAAAACGAACAGGTTAAAAACCTAGTCAAGCTACGCGAACGCAAACACCGAGTGCGTCAATCACGCTGCCTCATAGAGGGGCTGCGTGAAATTACCCATGCCCTTAGGGCGGGCTTTGAAATCACGCATCTTTACTATTGTAGAGATTTTTTTTCAAGCGACTTGCACGCGACATTTATTGCTGAACATGAAGATGCCGGCAAATTTCCAGTGATCGGAATGAGCCCAGACGCATTTACTAAAGCTTCACACAGAGAAGGACCGGATGGATTAATCGCGATTGCGGTGCAACAAGGTAACGTGCTTGCCGATTTATCACTGAGCCAGACACCACTCTTACTCGTGCTCGAAGGCATCGAAAAGCCGGGTAACTTGGGCGCGATTGTTCGTAGCTCAGATGGCGCAGGGGTGGATGCCGTGATACTGGTCGATTGTGTGCTCGATTTGTATAACCCAAATGCAATCCGTTCTTCACAGGGTTTAGTCTTTTCTCTACCCATTGTTTCGACTGACCGCGACACGCTGGCCGATTGGTTAGACGAAAAAAGTATTGTCTGCTGTGCCACGAATCCAGACACCGAAAAACTACACTGGGAGGTGAACTATCAACAAGGAATAGCCCTCTTCATGGGTAGCGAAAGTGATGGCCTCAGTGCTTACTGGCTAGAAAAAGCGACTAAACAAATCCGCATCCCGATGGCCGGGCAAGCGGACTCGCTAAACGTAGCTGCCGCAGCAGCGGTTTGTTTGTATGAAGCAAAAAGGCAACGAGCTTAAACAAGCGGTGCCTGATGCAGCGATTGGGTAATCCCCTACCTGCTTAATGTTTTATTTTTTGACCTGCGCTGGCGCTGGCTCTATCAAATCGAGATAGACCATGCGATGGTCGCTCCCAGTGAGTGCCCCCGGGCTATCCATGATCTTAGCACACCTTGACTTAATCATAGCCATGAAGGCAGATGATGCGACAAAACCATCGACCGATTCGTAACGAGTTTCCTTCTCGTAGAAATAGGTCCATAATTCGCCACGACTATCGGCGGCGGGAACTAATGCACCAATCTTAAAGTTTCCTCTCCGATAGAATCGGCGCATAGTCGCGCTGGAGGGGTAATCATTGAAATCACCCACTATCAAATACTTATCAGTGCCCTGATCATGCGTGCGTTCTATGATACGATTTCGACAAACCTCGGCTTCGCGGACACGGCGCAGACTAGACAGCAGGTCTTCTTTTTTATCTGTGTAACGACTTTTGAGATGCACAGCAAATAACTGAAACTTCGTCCCACAGGTGAGTTCGAAAGTCACCTCTAACATTCCCCGTTTCACCACTTCACGCCCTTGAAAATACTTAAAATTTAGATCCTGGTGTTTAAGCACAGCTTTGGGCGCACGTTTAGAGAGTAACGCAAGGTAACGATTCTGATCAGCGCCTTCCATGTGCACAAAATATTCATAATGAATGCCCTCGCGCGCAATGTCTGCACGCAATTCATAAAGAAAATCAATCGAACCCATTTCTTGTAGAACGAGCACATCTGGCGACACATCTTTAATGATCTGACGTATAATCGCTTTTTCTCTCTCAGGCTTTGGGTAGGAGGGACGCCATCGCCCATCCACAAAGCGATCCGTGACTAGGTAATTATTTAAATTATAAGTCGCGATCCGCAGTTCCTCGGCCA
>PKCJ01000122.1 GCA_002862945.1 Opitutia bacterium
TACAGGAATGTCGCGCGCATGGGCTTGGTCAATGATTTCTCTAACGGGATTTATTGTGCCAAGAGAATTGGAGATGTGGACGACGCTAACAAGTTTGGTCTTATCCGAAAGGAGCGCGGCATAGGCTTCCATATCGAGATCGCCAGAATCGAGCACGGGAACGACCTTCAGAATCGCGCCCGTTTTTTCAGCAGCAATTTGCCATGGCACAATATTCGCATGATGCTCCATGTGGGTGATAAGAATCTCATCGCCAGCGGAGAGTTGAGTTTCCACGAAACCATGCGCAATAAGATTGATTCCCTCAGTCGCGCCACGCACGAAGATAATTTCGTCTTGATCAGGCGCGCCGATAAACTTGGCAGTTTTGGCGCGAGCAGACTCGTAGGCGTCTGTCGCTTGCTCGCTGAGATAGTGAACGCCGCGATGGATGTTGGAATTTTCCAGGCGGTAGTAGTGGTCGATGGCCTCAATCACGGAAATGGGCTTCTGCGATGTGGCCCCGTTATCCAAGAAAGTCAAAGGTTTACCCCGCACCTCGGTTGAGAGAATGGGAAAGTCGGCCCGGACGCGGGCAAAATCAAATGAAGATGGTGTCGTCACAATGATTACACTCGCTTACCACGCCAAAATCTCAACTGAAAAGGTAAGTATAATGAAGGGGCTCGTAAAATGACCACAGAATGCTTCGCCTGTCCTTAGCAGTCGCCACAGACCCCACGCAGGGAGCGTTCCTCCACCTACCGTGGGCGCTCGACGAAGCCAGCCTTACGATAAACCTTACCCAATACTTTGTAGGCTCGCTTCTGAGCGGCACTCGCGCCCGATCGGAGCACGCCTTCCAAGTAGGACTTATCGTCAATCAAGTCTTTGTATTTAGCCTGCACAGGTTCAAACACAGAAATTACAGCATCAGCGACTTCCTTTTTTAAAGTACCGTAACCCTCGCCCTTCAGTGAGCCTTCAATGTCGGCGACAGTGCGTCCACTCATCATAGAGTAAATCTGGAGCAAATTTGAGACGCCTGGCTTGTCCTCACTCGCCACAATTTCACTACTTGAGTCCGTCACCGCACTCATAATCTTTTTCTTCAAGACAGATGCTTCGTCGAGGATGTAAAGAGTTGAGCTTTGGTTCTCGTCACTTTTCGACATCTTACGCTCGGGATCTTGAAGTGCCATGATACGAGCTCCCTGCTTTGGAATAAAAGGCTTAGGAATCGTGAAGGTATCTGAATAATTGTGATTAAAACGCTGCGCGAGATCGCGGCATAACTCTAGGTGCTGGCGCTGGTCGTTACCCACGGGCACGGCGTCGGCATTGTAGAGCAAAATATCAGCTGCCATGAGGACGGGATACATAAGCAAACCTGAATTTACAGAAGCTCCGGCACGAGCACCGTCGTGAGTGAACTTCAAGTCGTTGCCCTCTCCTGCCTTAAAGCCGAGCTTGGCTGCTTTTTCCTTAAACTGGGTCATGCGTTGCAAATCACCGATCGGCGTAATGCAACTGAGCAACCAAGCCAAATCGGTGTGACCGATAACGTGGGACTGCACAAAAATATTAGAACGCTCTGGATCGAGCCCACAGGCGATATATTGTGCGACGCAAGAAAGCGTATTTTTGCGCAAGTCGGCGGGTGAATATTTCACCGTGATCGCGTGCAGGTCGACAACACCAAAGTAGCACTCATAATCATCGAGCATGGTCGCCCAATTTTTGACCGCACCCAGATAATTGCCGATCGTCAATTGGCCTGTCGGCTGTGCGCAAGTGAGAATAACTGGCTTTGCATCACTCATTAGACTTGCGATTGACGGAATCAGCGACGGCATTGTCAATCCAACTTATGCCTATCATAGCCTCAAAACTCTGTTTTGTAGAGCATTTCATGCTTTACCTATACTTGCAAAATACAATGACTTAAACATTTTTACCGAATGCGTACGAGCCCCTTTATTTTAATTTCTGTTGCCTTACTCAGCGTATTTCAGGGCGCATCGGCTAAATTTCCTGATGACTTCGCAAAACCACTCGAAGTGATCGCATTCGGTTCCTGCAACCGCGACGAATTACCCCAGCCACTCTGGCCTATTATCGCCAAGGAGAATCCTGACCTCTGGATCTGGGCGGGCGATAACATCTATGCTGACTGGCATGAGCGCCCTGACGGGCAAAAGGTGCAATTTACAATTAACCGTGAGTGGGTGACCCAGCGCTACGCCGCGCAATTTAACAAGCCTGGCTATGCCGCCTTTCGCGAGGAGACGCCTATCATCGGCACCTGGGATGATCACGACTACGGACGCAACAGCGCGGGCGCTGAATACGAGCTTAAAGAAGTCACTCGCGACCTCGCTCTCTCCTTCATGGAAGTACCTATTGGTGATCCGCGCTGGCAACGTGAAGGCCTCTACGGCGCTTACGACTTTGGCACTAATGGTAAGATGACGAAAGTCATCCTCCTCGATAACCGCTACTTCGCCAGCGGTAAAAAAACCGACGAACCGGAACTGCTCGGAAAGAATCAGCTAGCTTGGCTGGAAACGACTCTTCGCGAGAGTGAAGCCGACCTACATATCTTGGTCAGTGGTATGCAAATCATCTCCGAAGAACACCGCTGGGATAAATGGGCAGACTACCCAAAGACACGCGCTTGGTTACTTAGAGAAATTGCCGATACACAAACCCCAACTGTTCTATTAAGTGGCGATCGGCACATCCATGAAATTTCGATACTTCAAGACTGGCCAGGCAAATTCCCCCTCTCCGACATAACTTCCAGCGCACTAACCCACTCTTGGGATGGATTCCCTGGCGAAACAAACCGCCACCGCGTGGGCGAGGTATTCACTGGCCTCGGCTATGGCGTGATCAAAATTGATTGGTCAGGACATAAACCTCAGGTTCTGCTCGCTATTAAGGACACAAATGGAAACACGCAAATATCCCATCAAATTGATGAAAAATCTTACCGATAAAGATGCTGGGCGAGAAGCTTAACTCGCGATCGTAACTTAAATTTAGCGACCCATCGAGCAGCTCGTTGCAAGTAACCGCGGCAATCCATCGAAGGAGCCGTTCGTCAAGAAGACGATAAGCCCATGCGATTCATCACTGACACACATTTTAAGCGTTTCGAGTAGTGATTGATTCTCAGCAAAGGCCTTCGCCTCGCCGAGCGCATTCGCCATCCTAACTGTATCCAGTCGCTCCTCTGGACGCATACGATCTGCACGATAGACCGCTCCAAAGTAGACGCGGTCGGCACCCGAGAGTGCCGATTGAAACTCAGTCTGGAAGCGTGCGCTTGCAGCGGTATTACTGCGCGGCTCAAAGCAGACCGTCATCTTGCGATCTGGGTAGGCAGCACGTAGCGCCTCAATCGTGCCTGCAACCGCAGTAGGATGATGAGCAAAGTCTTCGATAATCGTCCAACTATCATCCGAATGAATCACATCCTGGCGCCGGCGAACACCTTGAAAGTCAGCCAAGGATGAAAGGTCAAAATCGAGCGGATCCTTGTGGTCTGCAGCCAAAGCCGCAGAAAGCGCAGCCATGGCAGCGTTACGTGCGTTGAAGAGACCATGCAAAGGCCATGAGACATGCGCCCAATGTTCGTTCTTCCAAACAAGGTCAAACTGGGCACCTTCAGGAGCGTCTTGGAAGTTTGTGATTAGGAGATCGTTGTCCTCTCCCACGCCCACACGAACCACTTGGGTCCACGGCGCCGGCAAGAGCGCGGCGATATTGGGATCGTCACCATTGACCAAGGCATAGCCTGAAGCGGGTATGACACGAAGGAAGTGACGAAAGGAACGTTGCACATCTTCGAGATCTCGAAAGATATCGGCGTGATCGAACTCTAGATTGTTGAGTATCGCGATCTGCGGGCGGTAGTGGATAAACTTACTACGCTTATCGAAGAAGGCTGAATCATACTCGTCACCTTCAATGACGAAAGCTTTGCCCTCCCCTAGTTTAGCGCCTCCTGATAGATCGTTAGGCACGCCACCAATCAGCCAGCCGGGCTTTGCATCTGTGCATTCGAGCAGATAGGCGGTAATGGTCGAGGTCGAAGTCTTGCCGTGGGTACCCGTGATGACCACAGAGCAGCGCTTTTGAAGAACGGTATCGTGAAAGAGCTCTGGTAGAGATATGAAAGTAATCTCTGACTGGTCAAGCAGCCACTCGACCTCAGGATTGCCTCGACTCATCGCGTTACCCACAACAACCTGGTCGGGCTTGAGTGCAGCAAGACGAGAAGAGTCGAAGCCATCGAGCAATTCGATGCCGGCATCGGCCAGCACATCGGACATAGGCGGATAGACAGCTGCATCGCAGCCGAGCACCTCATGACCTTGTTCTTTAAGAAGGAGCGCTGCATTACCCATGGCCGTGCCGCAGATACCCATGAAATAGATGCG
>PKCJ01000110.1 GCA_002862945.1 Opitutia bacterium
GACCTTCTTTGCGAAAGTCTTCAGGCGGGACTTGACTTGCCGATTACGCAGGGAGCGAGTCTCTGTTTTGCGAATATACTTTAGTGCGGATTTTTTGTTAGCCATAGCTGATAAAAAGTTAAGAGGCGGGAAAGTGCGTGTACCCCACAAGCCTGTCAAGGCGGAAAATTTGAGAAAAGGTGTCAATTTCGGAGTGCTGTAAGCCGGATTTTGTCTGTCCCGCTAGAATCCGCGTCCTTTCACTTTGGTTTCAATACGGCAAAGATACATGTCTGCGGTTATGTAGAGCGTCGAGCCGTCATCGCCCCAGGCGCAATTGGCGGTGCGTTCTCCGGTTGATAGGTGACCGATCATTTTACCATTAGGATCTACTACCATGACCCCGCCCATACCGGTAACCCAGAGATTGCCGCTCTGGTCCACCTTCAAGCCATCCGGATTGCCATTGCCGAGATTGGAATGCGGCTTGGCGTCGAAGAAGAGTTTTCCTTCACCTGCTGAAGTTCCGTCGCCGTTAAGCGAATACGCCATAACGATTGGTCGGTCGGCGTCCGATTGCGCAACGTACAAAGTTCGCTCATCGTGCGAAAGCTCAACGCCGTTCGGAAATCGCAGCTTCTTCGTGATGAGGCTGACTTCGCCATCGTGATCAAGCATATAGACACCAGCGAAGTCAATCTCCCGAGTTGGGTCATCTTCCCGCTGGGGAAGCCCATAGGTAGGATCGGTGAAGTAAATGCGTCCTGTGCGAGCAATAACAAGGTCGTTGGGACTGTTGAAACGCTTTCCTTTGAAATTGTCCACGAGGGTACGTTTTCCTTCGCCAAAGACCATAACCGAAAGGCGGCGATCGCCGTGCTCGCAGGAAATCAGTCTGCCCTGGTCATCGATGGCTAGCCCATTGCTGCCCAGCCCCAGGCTGTAATCGCCTACTCCCGTGAAACCTGAGGGTTCGAGGAAGACCTCGGCTCCAACGCCTTCTGTCCACTTAATCACTTGATTTCGGTGCACATCGGAAAAGAGTAGGTAATTGCCCTCCTTGATCCAAACGGGTCCTTCGCCCCAAGCGAATCCAGATGAGAGCACTTCAATGCGTGCGGATGGGTCGATGAGCGCATCCATTTTCTTATCGAATCGGAGCACTTCCCCTATGGCGGGAAAATTTTGCGTATCCTGTCCGAAGACCGATTGGGCTGCGATCAATACGACAAGTGTTATAGATCGTTTCATTTAGCGTCTAATAATTGTTTTTTGAGTAACACTTTAAGCAGGCTATTAGCAATACTTTAAGCAGGCTATTGTATGTATTCGATAAATGGATAATTAGTTCGCTCGAACTCGCGAAGTATGCCCGCCTTTAGTCGGGATCGTTGGGTTTGGTATTACTAATAGGAATTTGCTTTTTGGCGGCGATAGCCGCTGAGGGTGAGGCACCGCTTCGGGGGCTTACTCGGCCGTAAACGGCCGCTTCACGACTCTCCGGGCCAGTTGCGCCAAGCGCCTCATGATAAGGAGGGCAATGGGAACCAGGCGAGATATTAGGTTGGAGAGATCGAGCTTGTTCGCAGTATCAAAGGGGATCTCCTGCTTCCGATAGAATTCCGCGGTCTTATCGATTCTGACAGGCCTTTCTTCGGGGGCGCAATATTCTAGGGAATATCGGTTGCATGGCGCCAGACCGGAACAGAACCAGAATCGGAATACCTGGTTCGCCATCGAGAGCCTCGCTTCCGAAGAGGGCGGGGGAGGCATCAGAAAAATGAATCGCTCCCTCGCACGCCAGCGCCCCTTCAAAGACAGGGCGGTCAGGACCACGTAGAAGGCGACGCGGGCCGACCGGATGGTTGGGGATTCCGAGAAATCAAACTCTACCAGCCAGGCCTTCGCTAGGCCGTCGACATCCGCCCCACCGCCCCAGGTTTCCCAGGATGAGGGATGGGGCGAGCCCACCAGCGCATAGCGGATGTGAATCTTCCGGCAAGGGATGAGGCGATCCTCCAGATGATACTGCAACAACTTTTCGGGATGGAAGAGGCCCCCTCTTTGCCAATACTCGTCGATCGAATCGAAGATGCCCGCGTAGACATCCATGTTAGAGGATGACGAGAAGGCGAACTGGTCGTTGATGCCTCCCCAGTTCCAGGCGTCGGGACCGTAGAGCCATTGATTGAGATCGACGAGATCCTCCACTCGGACGGGGCTTTCCAGGCGCATGTCGAAGCGGCAACGGATGACGACATCGTAGGTGAAGCCCTGTTCTCTTTCGTGGGCGGACTTCAGGCGGTTGCACTCCCGTATCTTGTAGAACATCGATAGGGCGCTCGCTGCGTTGCATTCGCACCTGTCCCGGTAGAGGGAGCCATCAAATTCGCGAAAGGGCTCGAAAACCGCCTCTATCGGCCTGAAGGATTCCGCGATGAGTTCACGAGTGCTCTGGGGGAGAGCCTTAGTGTTGATGGCATCGAGGGTTCGGGCGCCGGAAATATTCCAGGTGTGGATGAAGACGTCTGGCTGGAGGGTGTCGATCAGATTTGCCCGCAAGAAGGGAAGAGCCTCTTCGAAGCCGTGGCACAGGCCCGAAATGCACAACGCGATTCTCATTGGGAGAGGGCAGGTAAGTCTATTGCTGGCCGAATTCGGGATCGAATTGTCGGATATCTTCGGGGGTGCCCAGCACGTGGACCTTTTCCCTGTCGATCATGTGAGTGTATACAGAGGCATCCGGATCATCGATCAAGCCACGATAGATCGGGGCGATATAGTGCTCGTTGCCGTTGTCGAAGAGATGTTCGCGGTAGAGTTTCCGGAAGAGATTGAAGGTCTTGAAGTAGTAGAGGCCTATGGTTCCCCGATTACTGATCTTCACCTTCTCGGCGATGTCCACCACCCGTAGATCATCTTCCGTTTTGACGAAGCTCCACCGGTCGCCTTCGGCTTCGAAGGCCGGTATCCAGCCATCGCCCGTGATGAAGCCGGGCTGCAATTGCTCCGGTTCGACGTAGGTGTCGATGTTGTAGATGATGATCTCTTCGTCGGGATCAGGTATCCGGTCTTCGGCCGCCAGGACGGTATCGGCCTGGCCATTGGTCAGATAATCAAGCTCGTGGATTGAGAAGCTCTTCAATCCATGGACTCGGCACTTTTCCGAGATGAAAGCCGCGGCGGCGTGATGCTCGCGGGTGATGAAGATGAAGTGGCCATCGAAAAAGTTCTCCAGGCTCAGAAGGGCCCATTCAAATAGGGTCTTTCCCCTTGCCTGAATCAGGTGCTTGGGCTCGGGGATGCCGATTTCGCTGAATCGGCTTCCCTCTCCGGCCATGGTGATGATAACGTTCATTGGGTGATCTTCTCGATCTCCTCCAGCGACAGGTTGATGAACTCATCGGGGCGAATGGTCCTGTCATCTACGTAGAATCCGTTGGATCCGCACCAGGGCCGCCCCGGGAGCACTTCGTCGTAGGGAATGTCGTGCTGATCCAGCCACGCAAAGATGGTCTTGAGGGTCACCGCATTGATCCTCCCCAAGTTGCCTTCGAAAGTCCGCATGTTTCGCGCGGTCTGGATGATTATATAGAAGCCTTTTTGCCGATACTCTTTCAACTTGGCGACGATCTTTTCCTTCGGGGCGACATCGAAGTAGTCCTGGTCCCTGCGTTTGGTTTCGCACAGAGTGCCGTCCAGATCAATGACAATGACATTTTCTTTTTGAATCATGATGCTTAAATGAGTGTCGTCCGAATCGGTGAGGCCTTACTGATAGGAATTTGCTTTTTGGCGGCGATACTGCTGATGGTGAGGTTCGTTAATTTGAAATTCAATTAAGGCAATAAAAGTGCGCTGCCGGAGCCACCACGCAACTCCATAGTTACATCAACCTTTGGATTTGCAAACATTGCATTTATATCATCAGCGCGTTCCTTTAGAAATGCGGTATAGTAAGCATCTTATTTGGAGCGATGGCACTTACAACATGGTTAAGATCCAACAAGAGATGAAGTATGATCGACCTTCTGGTGTTGATTTAGGCCCGATCAACGTAGTAGCTTTTACAAAAACATTCGGGCAACGGGTTTTGAGTTAACAGGCATTAAACAATTCAGTTTGATCTTACAACGAGCTCGCGAGGCTGAAAGCCCAATACTTATGAATCTCCCTACAGATTACAGTGACAAAGAAAGCTTAATAGCCTTCAAGGACCCATATCATGGTCACTAATTATTCTCTTGCGAAAGCTGGGTTGAGCGCTCGTTAAAAGTGTCAATTTCGGAGTGCTGTAAGCCGGATTTTGTCCACCATGCGCCGGAGCGCTTGGCTGTGCGTTCATTTATCTATCTCGCCGAGGCGAAATTCCCACCGAAGTGAGATGCGACATACCCG
>PKCJ01000101.1 GCA_002862945.1 Opitutia bacterium
CCCCTTTATCCCACGTATGTTTAAGGGTGAGCCCGACCCAAGTTTTGAACGCCGGCGGCATAGACGCCGGCCATACGAAGACTCAGACGATCAAGACCACCCAAATCGCGGTAGCAGTCGTGGCCCGCACATCCAAGAATTTTTTAGATAAACCTCAAGTTAAAGAGGTTTGATCCCTCGACAGGCGTGATCGCATCACTAGATGGACTTATTCTTAAACAAAGCAATATTCCGCAAAATGCTGGTCGCTTGGTATGCCACCGCCCAGCGCCCACTGCCTTGGCGTACGGAACCAAGCCTCTATCGCACCGTTGTGTCTGAGTTAATGGCACAGCAGACACAAATTAAGACCATGCTGCCTTACTTCAAGCGCTGGATGCAGCGCTTCCCCAACTTTACCACGCTAGCCGATGCGCCCGCCGAGGATGTGCTTAAGCACTGGGAAGGCCTCGGCTACTACAGCCGTGCGCGCAACCTACATCGATTGGCCAAAGAATACGTCGTACTCAATCCCAAGCCCGCGACCCGCGAAGAATGGCAACGGCTGCCCGGCATCGGCCCCTATACCTCGGCGGCCATCACTTCAATTGCATTGGGTCAACCGGTCGCAGTCGTCGATGGCAACGTAGTGCGTATCCTCGCCCGTATGACCAACGATGCACAAATCTTTAAAAACAACGGCGAAGCAGTCAAGGCCTTCACCGCAAGAGCTGACCAGTTGCTCGATAACAAAAATCCCGGTGACCACAACCAGGCCATGATGGAACTAGGTGCAACAGTCTGCCTCAAGCATAAGCCTCTCTGCACCATTTGCCCCGTCCTTAATTTCTGTGTCTCAAATAAAAACGGTACACAAGAAATGCTCCCAAAAATAAAGCGCAAGGCCACTGCTCAAGTCGAGATCGACCGCGCATGGATAATAAAAGATGGTAAACTATTACTCCACCGCATCCCCGAAAGCGCGGGGCAACTTGCAGGGCAATACGAGTTACCCGAACTAAGCGCAGTCAAAGCGAGGACTTCGCCCCATCTCATCGCCAGCAAATCACGCTCAATCACTCATCGCCGAATTAAAGAATACATCTACGAAACAATCGTAGCCGGTATTGATGACTCATTAGAATGGGTCGCCCTCGAGCAGCTAGAGGCAATTACTCTTTCGGGACCACATCGCAGGTGGATTCGCGAATTACTAAAGGGTCAATGATTCTTAGTTGGCGTTTAAGATTCGATTGCTCAGCTTTACACCATGTCAAAGATACAAAAATGGACTGCCGAAGATTTTGAAATCCGCACCTCGACGATCGAGGGCGCAGGTATGGGGCTATTTGCCAGGCACGCTATCAGCGAAAAGGACACTATCGGTTACTACACCGGCGAAGTAATCACAGAAAAAGAATTTCACGACCCCGACCGCCCCTTTTCTGCCTACGTGATGTGGGTCACCAAAGACCATATTCTCGTCGGCGAGGGTCCAAAGGCCAACTACACTCGCTACATCAATCACGACGATGAGCCCAACGCCTTTCTCGTGGTCTCCAATCGCTGGAAGACAGCCCGCTTCCAAGCCCTACGCGACATCGAACCAGGCGAAGAAATCTTCTTCAACTACGGCGATGACTACTGGGAGTAAGCCTAAGTGTCTACTACAGTTGTCATTACTCACTTTGTCGCAAGAGTGGCTTCGAGGTTGAACTCGGAACAATCTCCCTTCATTTTGTATTAAAGATTAATCCATATGAACATCGACCCCATTTTTTTAGGCCTCGACGAGGAACAACGAAGCGTAATTTCAACTCTGCCGCGTGGAGATCGATTAATTGAGCTAGCCACCCTGCGTAACCGCTCTACCCGCGAGATCTTATCCGAACTGGCCGACCTCGCAGAAATCGAAGTAATCAAAGACATCGAGCTGGTTGACAATCCAACCGCTACGTTGCCCTTACGAATGATTCACGAGTATCAATGTATTCCAGTCCGAACAGTAGGTGGCGATACCCCCAAAGAAAAAGCCCTCATTGCACTTGCCACCCTTTGGCCACCCGACGAGGTAATGAGCCGCTGGGTCTACGCCGTTAGCGGACGCAAAGTGCAGTGGTTTATGGGTGACCCGGAGCAGATCACTGAGTCAATCACGCAAAACTTCGGAGTTGGCGCAGGCAGCCTCGACGAGTCCGACCTTGTTACTGATGTTTACGAAGCTGATGAGGTAGAAGATGAGGACGCAGCTGTGATCCGATTCGTCAACGAGGTAGTTCAGAAAGCGGTCAGCGACAGGGCAACTGACATCCACTTCGAACCACACCGTGATGAGCTACAGATTCGCTATCGCATCGATGGCGAGCTAGTATCTGTTCGCGTACCCGATAATTTGATACGCTTCCAAGGTGCCATCATCTCTCGCCTCAAGATCATGGCTAAGCTGAATATTTCCGAAAAGCGACGTCCGCAGGACGGTCGCATCTCCTTTGGTGCAGGTGATTCGGAATTGGATATTCGTATCTCCACCTTTCCTACAATGTATGGCGAGAGCGTGTCATTGCGTCTACTCAACCAAAAATCAAAACCACTCTCCATGCGCGAACTTGGCCTCGCCAACGACGAGGAAAAGAAACTTACCCAAGCGCTTTCTACTCCACACGGAATCATCTTAGTGACGGGGCCTACAGGTTCGGGCAAATCCACTTCACTCACGGCCTTCATTCGTTTGATCAACAAGCCCGAGCGCCGTATCATCACAGTAGAGGACCCCGTCGAGTATGAAGTGCCTGGTGTCAATCAGACGCAAGTTCACCCCGAGATCGGTTTGACCTTTGCCCAGTCGCTGCGTGCCGTGCTTCGCCAAGATCCCGACGTCATCATGGTCGGAGAAATCCGCGACCGCGAGACGGCCGACATCGCCATCCGCGCCTCGCTTACGGGTCACCTCGTACTGAGCACACTCCACACGAACGACGCACCGGGTGCCCTGACCCGTCTCGTCGATATGGACATTGAGCCATTCCTCATCGCTTCCTCCGTAGAAATGATCATCGCTCAGCGCCTTGTTCGCCGCCTCTGCCCCAATTGCGCTATACCGGCCACCTACGATGAGCGCCAGATTACCGGCTTTCTTGCGACCATGCGCATCGACCCTAGCGAAGAGCAATACGGCCATCTCGCCAAATCTGCTGTCGGTTGTGAACGTTGTCGCAACTTAGGCTTCCGCGGGCGTATCGGTGTCTTTGAAATTCTTCGTGTTACCGAAGAAATTCACGAACACATCGTCAAGCGTGATTCTGCTCGAATGATCCGTCAGACCGCTGTCTCTAAAGACATGCGAACACTCATGCAAAGCGGCTGGGGCCACATTAAAAATGGCACCACCACCTTTGAAGAAGTTATGCGCTTCGCTGAACTAGAAGGCGAAGAGGATTAGTCTAGAGGATATCTAAGACTGAGCGACAAGGGATTAATAATGATATAGAAAAAGAATGCTCACATTACCTTTCAAATCTCACAATATGTCATTCAACCATTGTAGTCCATAGCCCGCATCTTCGCCCTCTCTTCCTTAAATTTCGCTCGATTGCAATTACAGTGCAGGCAGAGCGGGGTGTTATAGAACAACACAAATTTCTCACCGATCTTTAGAGGACGCTCCTGTCCGCGTTCCACCATCCGCAAGGCGGGGCCACAGCTAGGCACTACCGCACCGACGGCGTCGAAAAATACATCAACGGCGGAACGCTTACTTTTTTTACTCTTTAGATACTTACTCATAAATAATAGATAAAACAGAGTTTTCGGATTTTCCAATCGTCGTCTGCCTTTTTTATAGCAATAGATTATCAAATGTCTTTCTGCGCTAATATTGTAGCCTTAATTCTCTACCTTAGCGGCCTATACCTCAGCGCTGCGCCAAAAACAAATCTCGC
>PKCJ01000087.1 GCA_002862945.1 Opitutia bacterium
GCTTCTAATGCTGCCAAACGCTGTCGCTTTTCGGACAAGTGGCGCTGAAGCCAAATGTAAACTGTGCCAGCGCCGATAAGCAACCCAGCTAAGGCTCCTGCAAAAATATCCATAAAGCTAAACAGTAAAAAATGCGCTTAGAGGCAATCGTGTTCTACAATAAATCAACTAATTGTGCCTAAATACCAGCATTCACTTATTGTAAGTTACTTTTTATAACTTGCATTATGGGATTTTATTGTAAATGTCTTTCGTTTAGAATCCACATACAAAACTAATATGAATATCATAAAACAATCACTACGTTATTGCGCACCACTATGCACAGTTGCATTATTATCGCATTCGGTGCTTTTCGGCAACGAAGAACCCGTCGAGGAGCAACCCATCTACCAGCTTGAGGACTTCGTTGTCTCCGCTGGGCCTGTCGCTCGATCAGTTGATGACTTTGCTAGCCCCTTTAGCTCACTCGGCTCTGAAGAGATTCAGGAGAACTCAGGCTCTAGCATCGGCGAGCTCTTAGAAGGACAGCCGGGAGTAAGTTCCACTAGCTTCGGCGGTAGTGCCAGTCGCCCAGTTATCCGTGGTTTTGATGGTGTGCGCGTGCGTATACTCGATTCAGGGATTGAGGCGCTTGACGTCTCTAGCATCAGCGTTGACCACGCAGTAGCGACGGAGCCTCTACTTTTAGAGCGCATCGAAATTTTACGCGGCCCGTCTACCTTACTTTACGGCAGTTCCGCCATTGGCGGAGTCGTCAACATGATCGGGCGCGAAATACCGCGCTCGCCAGTCTCAAAAGCTGGTGAAGTAGAAGGAGGATTCAAGTCCAGCTACGACAGCGCCAGTTCGGGCGAAACTACCCTAGGCTACATTAAAGCTGGGGGCGAAAATTGGTCAATGAGCGTCACAGGCCTTACTCGCGATAACGACGACTATGAGATCCCTGGGCATGCAGAACTGAACCCTCACGAAGGCGAGGAGGCAGATGGTAAATTGGAAAACAGTTTCGTCGAAACAGATTCCTACTCTATTGGTAATACTTGGTTCTTCAACGAAGGTAGCTACTTCGGCCTCTCTTATTCTAACTACAATTCCCTATACGGAGTACCGGGTCACTCACATGAGGAAGAAGAGGCTACTGACCTTGAAACCGACGGTATCGATAATGATAGCGACGGTGAGACTGACGAAGAAGGAGAAGGAGAGGAAGAAGAAGAAGAAGAAGCTCCAACTATCGTGGACCTTGAACGCAAACGCTTCGATGCCGAATTGGTCCTAATCGAGCCCCTTGACTGGATTAAAGCCGCTCGCGTCCGATTTGGCAGCACCGACTACATGCACGTAGAGTCTGAAGGGGAGCATGCAACTAGGTATGACAATGAAGGTTGGGAACTAAGAGGTGAGATCGCCCATGACTCATTCGCTAGCTTTGATCAAGGTGTAGTCGGAATACAATTTGCCGATAGTGACTTCTCGGCATTAGGCGAGGAAGCTTTTACTCCTGGGTCTAATACCCAGAATCAAGCGATTTTTATTAGCGAGCACATTCACAATGGAGATCTTCACTGGGAATTTGGAGCACGCGTAGAAAATCAAACTGTTGATCCTGATGATCAAGCTGTAGTTCCTGCTGGCCAGGCTACTGCTGGCCAGGCTAGAAATCTTGGTAGTTATTCTGATAACGCGCTAAGCCTTGGCGTGAGCGCTATTTGGAATTTTGCAGAAAACCAATCTTTGACTCTTTCTTTGCAGCGATCTCAAAGGCACCCTACTTCAACAGAGCTCTACTCATTAGGAGCGCATATTGCAACAGACCAATATGAGTTTGGCGATCCAAACTTAGGACTAGAAACAGCTTACGGTGTAGACCTCCGCCACGATTACAGGGCGGGAAATTGGTCAACCACAGTTTCAGCTTTCTATACCACTTTTGACGATTATATCAACTCTAGAAACCTAGGAACCCAAACCACCATAACCAACGATGAGGTAGACTCTCCACACTTTGGGGAATCAGTAAATTACGACAATTATCAATTCGAGGCAGTCGATGCCTTATTCTATGGCTTTGAAGCCGAGGCAAATTACATTGCCTACAAATCTGCAGGAAGCACCGTAACTGTAGGGCTCTTAGCAGACTATGTTCGGGCGACGAATGAAGATGATAACACTAACTTGCCAAGAATCACACCCATGCGGATCAGTGGTAAGCTTCGTATAGAAAATGGGCCGTGGACAGTCGGGGCATTGCTACGCCAAAACTTCAAGCAGTCGAAAAACGCGGAATTTGAGAGTGAAACAGCCTCATTCACTGAGCTACAATTTGATCTCTCGCACAGTACCGAGCTAGAAGGGGGTGAACTTACACTTTTTGCACAGGGGCGTAACTTGCTTGATGAAGACATTCGCCGCCACACATCATTCATTAAGGATAAAGCACCCTTACCGGGAAGCAGCGTAAATGTCGGCTTAAGCTACAAGTTCTAGAAACCGTTAATTATAAATTTCCAAGCCCTGCGGCGGTCTTAGACCTCGCAGGGCTTTTTTTATTTTTTAATGAACCAGGCGACGCGCTGTCCTGAAGGTCAAAATTAGTCTCTCATATGACTAATCGAGTAATCCAAATCAATTTCTACGCATCATAAAGTGTTGCACCATTAATAAAAAACATTTGCGTGATTTCATGCCTGATCCATCCAGCAAATTGTTTGTTACAGCCATAGATCGCCTCAAGGCCAGCGGAGGACGCATGACAAAAAAACGCGAGATTTTACTGGGCGCATTACTAACCTTTGACCGTCCGGCTTCGGCTGAAGAGATACGCGAAAGAGCCGAACTAACCCAGTCAGACCTAGTAACAGTTTACAGGAATCTCGAAACCTTTGAAAATATAGGTATGCTTCAACGTGTGCTCCTAGAAAATGGCACACAGCTTTTTGAATTAACCGCCCCCGATGAACATTATCATCATCTGATTTGCCGAGAATGCCATAAGACGGAAAGACTTGATCTTTGCGTGAACAATACGGTCTTTAACCAAGCAAAAAAGCATGGCTACACTCAAATCGCCCACTTAATGGAAGTATACGGGATATGTGGTGACTGCGAGAGTCGAGCTTAACCCATACGTTACTAATCGTCTCCGTGACAGTAACTGCTCTTGCGACAAAGTCGGAAATTTCGAATATGTGCACTCGCCAAGAAAAAGCCGCCTATTGCATTTAACCAAACACCCGCTTGCATGGGGGTTGGTTCAGCGGCAATATCCCGCGAACAGATTTCGCAACCTGCCGAAGAGACCGCGGCATCCCCTTCGCTAGCGTAACACACACGCTCTTGGATCAAAGCAAATAGTAGGATTGATAAGCCGGTTGCGCTCAGTGCAAGCACTACACGATCTTTGTGACTGCGGCAACCCATGAAGACCGCAAAGACCGTAGTCGGCAAAACTAGGAAAATCATCCAAAGGTGGAAATCCTGATGCGCAAAAAAGCTAGTCGCGATAATAGGGAGCGCAATGATCAGGATCGGAGTTAACAGACAGTGTAACGCACAAACCGCAGCCATCCCGATCGCGAGATGATCGAGCCAACCGTGGCGGCGATGAATGCTAGCATTTGTGACTTTCATACTATTTTGAAGCTTTTTAGATGAGATTTATCGTGTTATTTGCAAGTTCCTTTCAATAAATTTATGCGTGTGGGCATCTCCTCAGAATATAAAAATCCGAGCTTTAGTAAAAGACCTTATCCAGAAATAAACCTTTTGCCGGGGCAGTAA
>PKCJ01000018.1 GCA_002862945.1 Opitutia bacterium
ATCAAGGAAGACCCAGTGCCCATGGGTATCGTCGAAGTATGCCTCGGCAGCTGAGATACGGCTTAACTCTTGCCCTGAGGCATCGCGGGTATGCACATTCACACCAAGCCCTAGCCATGCGCGCTCGCTGAAACGGTTCATAAACCACAATCGGCCATCTTTGCGGTTATCGAAACCTAGATTATAAAGCAGGCCAATTTCGCGGGCTCCAAGCTGAGTCTCATTGGCGGCGAACTCGAGGTTATCAAAAAAAGTGCGCGATTGCTCAACGGATTTTGGGATGACAGATGAGGTCAAATAGACCAGTAGTAATGAGAGTAACAGTCCGGCCAACCAAAGCGAGCGGCTGATGCGCAAGAGACTGGCACCGGATGCACGCATGGCGATGATCTCGTTATTACGATGCAAATTGCCGAGTGAAAAAAGTAGCGAGACGAGCAAGGCGATGGGTAAAATTGCCGGCAAATAAGTGGGCAGGGCTAAGCTGTAGTAGAAAAGTATCTGTTTAAAACTGGCATCCGTAACGAGGAGATCGGGTAGCGAGTCATACATGTTTTGCAGAATGAGGATACCGACGATCACCCCCAGCGTGAGGGCGAAAGCGATAAGCCATTCCTTTAAAACATAGCGATCAATTAAAGACATCTCACGATCTAAAAGGCGCGGGGTCAGAAAGTCACTCCGATAGCTACTTTTTTTATTCACTCTTCCCCGAAACAACTATTCGATTTATCGGCACTCCCCGACAGATTTTCGAAACCATACAATTGTTATTTTGCGTTGCCCCGTTAACGAATAATTACACGCTTTGGCAATCTACCAAAGAGCGCATGCGACATTCTAAAATATTTTTTCCTCTATTATCTGGTCTGTTAATGCAGATTTTTTGCCAACAGTCCTGGGCAGTCGAGCAATCGCTCGATCAAAGCATTAACGAGGTCGTGGGTCCATGGACGGAACGTATTTTCCAAGTTATTTTCTTCACTCCCATCACCATTGGGGGGCAAGACATTCCCTTTATTTTAATCTGGTTAGCTGGAGCTGGTATTTTCCTGACGATTTATTTCCGTTTTATTAATCTACGATCATTTGCCCTCGCTTTTCGTACAGTGCGGGGAAAATACTCCTTTTCTGATGACCCTGGTGAGATCACCCACTTTCAAGCACTCACTGCGGCGCTCTCAGCCACGGTTGGCTTAGGTAACATTGCGGGCGTGGCCATTGCGATCTCGAAGGGTGGTCCCGGGGCGGCATTTTGGATGGTCATGATCGGCTTTCTGGGAATGACGACCAAGTTTGCAGAATGCACACTTGGGGTGCGCTATCGAGAGATTGACGAGAATGGGAAAGTCCATGGTGGGCCCATGAAGTATTTGACCAAAGGCTTGGCCGAACAGGGCTGGGCTGGGCTGGGTAAATTTCTCGGCGTGACCTTTGCTGTTCTTTGCATCGGTGCGTCACTTGGAGGCGGCAATATGTTCCAAATCAACCAAGCGTGTTCTCAGTTTATTGAGATCAGCGGAGGGGCGGATAGCCTACTGGCAGATTATCGCTGGGCCTTTGGCGCAGTCATTGCAGTGCTGGTTGCTGTGGTGATCATCGGGGGCATTCGCAGAATCGCCAATGTGACTGCGCGCCTCGTACCGCTCATGTGCCTGACTTATATACTAGGCGCGCTTACAATTCTGGCGCTGCACATTACGGAGGTCCCCAAAGCAATTGTTCTAGTTATCAGCCAAGCCTTTACGCCTGATGCCTATGTGGGCGGCTTGATAGGTGCCTTGATTGTGGGCATCCAACGCGGCACTTTTTCTAATGAAGCGGGCATCGGCTCCGCACCAATCGCCCACTCTGCGGTCAAGACCTCAAAGCCAGCTAGTGAGGGAATCGTCGCACTGCTAGAACCTTTTGTCGATACGATCGTTGTTTGCTCTCTAACAGCCCTTGTCATTGTGATTACTGGCAGCTTTGGCGAGAATCTAGCAGGTGCGAACGGCATTACGGTGACCTCGAAGGCATTTGGGTCTGCCATCACGTGGTTTCCTTTTGTATTATTTGTAGCAGTCACTCTTTTTGCAATCTCAACCATGATCTCATGGTCTTACTACGGGCAACAAGCATGGACGACAATTTTTGGCACAAGTCGCGCCTCTGAACTTTTCTATCAATTGCTCTTTTGTGCCTGCATTGTTGTCGGATCAGCTCTTTCACTGGGGGCAGTGACCGACTTCTCTGACGGAATGCTACTCGCAATGTGTTTTCCGAATTTGATCGGTGTGTATTTTCTGTTGCCAGTGGTGAAGCAGGAATTGATTGCTTTCCAATCACACGCGGCTGCCATCGACGCAAAAGAGCTCTCTAAAGATTAAAATCCGCGCGGAAAGCCTCACGAGCGAGTTCAAACTCACGGCGAATGGGTGCTTCGACTTCGGTGATGTCGGTCAGTTGCTGCTCGTCAACCGCACGCTCAATGGCGCGATAAAAGGCAGCTAGACGGACGAGACCAAGATGACACGCGCTACCGACTATAAAATGCACGATATTACGGAGTTCTAAGAGGTCGCCTTTCGCGCAGACCGTGGGCAGCGCTTCAAGCTTAGTGGCACCTTCATTCACAAAAAGGTCGAACAACTCGCGCACAAGTGAGGTATCGGTGTCGCCAAGATCACCCAAGATCAGTGTATCAATCTGATCGCGATCCATGATGGGGCAGGTTTCGTCGTAATGGACGTTTTCAATCTTAGGAGCTGTCGACATGTAATAAAATAACAATCCGCCACGAATTTAATTTTCGCAGTTAGACTGTTTATAAAACTGATTTATAAAGTGTCCACTGGTTCAGGGATTTGCAACTTTTGAATAAAGTCTTCAACTAAAGATTGTTCGCCAATAGCACTTAGTAAGAATACGGTCATCTTGTCTGACAACGCTTCGACAATGGCTTAAATTTAGTAGGATGCTGACCAATTTGGTCCAGTTGCGCTAAAATGACATCGAGAGAGTGTAACCAATAGGTTGACAGGGAACTAAGGGTACCTATCCTACACCGCTTTTTCGCACCGCATGATCTCTTGGATTCAACATCACCTCATTCGTCACGGGCGCTGGCTTTTCCTGTTCCTGCTGGCTATTATTATAGTTGCTTTTGTCTTCACAATTGGCGCCACACCCGGATGTACGACCGACCGTAGTGGCTATGAAGAAAATCTTTTCTACGGCATCGACTTAAACTCACCTCGTGAGAGCGAAGTCATCACAGAGAAAGTACTACTTAGCGCCATTCTCAATGGACAGGAGATTAGCAGTGACGAGCAGTTTCAAAACCAGCTGACCAGCCGCATCGCCCTGCTCCACCTCGCTGAAGAAATTGGTGTGCCCTCCCCCAGCCAAGAGACACTTTCTAAATATATTACTACCAAAGCTATCTTTCGCGGTGACGACGGCGAATTTAGTGCCGACAGCTACACTAAGTTTGTCGATAGCATAGAGTCAAATCCACTAACGTCACAAGGCCTTGTCATAGTCGTTCTGGAAGAAGATTATCGCATCAACCAAATCGGCTCCGTCCTGTCTGGACCTGGCTACACTCTGCCTTCTGAGGCAATCGCTCAGACCCAGCGCAATGCAACCGAGCTGAATTTAGCCATCGCTGAACTCAAATACGCCGATTTCACTCCTGAGATCGCCTTAGAGGAAACTGCACTCCGCGAGTATTATGATGCCAACACACTTCGCTACGAAATTCCCGAACGTATCAAGGCCAGCTATGTGTTCTTTGAC
>PKCJ01000072.1 GCA_002862945.1 Opitutia bacterium
GGAATAGTCGATGAGGAAGTTCGCGGGATAATCAATTTGGGCACGTCGATCTGATGCACACTGATGTCTGGGCGTGGTGCAACAGGGCGCGGTTTGGGCTTATCCTTAGGGTGCTCTTTGGTGAAATCTCGGTAATCTATAATCTCCGGCTTGGGCGACATTTCTTTAGGGCGCGGTGTCGGCACCGGCCGCTTGGGGATATTGACCTTCGGCACCGGCGGTAACTTAACTGGAGCTTTTTGCACAAGCGGTTGTGGTGCCGCTTGCTGGAATTGACTCACCTCGCTCGGCCGGTCGACCATCTCGAAGACATGTGGCTTTTTCTTTGGTTTAAATGCTTGGACGATCGTCACTAGAAACAAAGCCAGCAAGACCACTAGGTGAAGGACCACCGAGGTCCAGAAGGGTTGGTCTTTAGGGATTTTCATGTAAGTCGCACAAGCTTCCAGTTAATGATAGTGATAGGACAGATAGGAACCCCATAGCTACCATTTCCTTACTCTACCTTGGTGTCTAAACTAATCTTGGAGAGCTGACGCTGCTTGATCATATCCAGGACGGTAATGACGTTTTGATAAGACAGTTGCGCATCGGCACGGATACTCAGCACCGGTGGCGCGGGATCCATCGCCATGGTGTCGAGCAGCTCAGCAAGCTGCTGCTCCGAGACCTGACCTTCGCCCCAGTAGTAAGAACCATCTCGGTCGATGGATATAGATTGAAAATCTTCGCGGTCTTCAGCCTGCGTTTTAGCGGCTTCGACAGGCAGGTTCAAATCGACCGTCTGCTCTAGCAGTGGCGTGGTGATCATAAAAATAATCAACAAAGCAAAGGCTAGGTCGATCAAGGGAGTGACGTTAATTTCGGTTAGGGCAGAGAGCCGGTCTTTACGATGGAATTTACGAGCCACAGATCGAATTGTGAAGAGTGAGTGGTGAATTAGCCGTGAGCCGCGGCTTGGGCTTCGAGCTCGATGCGATCAGCGGCGGTGCTGGCAAAGTTCTCCAGCTCGACCACTGCGATCTTGGTATTTTGCAGGAGATAGTTGTAGCCGAAGACCGATGGAATGGCGACGACGAGGCCAGCCACAGTGGTAAGCAAAGCCCCCGACACCCCTGGGGCGAGGCTTTGAAGACTGGCGGAACCTGCACCAGCCATTCCACCAAATGCATCCATCACACCCCAGACAGTGCCGAGCAGGCCTAGGAAGGGTGCCCCCGTTACAATCGAACCGAGGACCACCATCTTCGATTCGTAGCGAATAGTCTGTTCGGCTACACTGCGCTGTAGTGCATTTTCGACGTGTCCCATCCGAAGCATCGCGCGGTGTGGGTCGGTGTCACTGAGCTCACCACCGTATCGGTGAAAAGCTTCCAAGGCTTCACGAACGATATTGTAATAGGAACCAGTCCCTTTACCTGGACGCTCTGGATCGAGAGCGATCAGGTGCGACTCTTTAGACAGCAGGCGTTCGTAGCGTTGGTTTTGTGAACGCAACTTCGATAAATCGAGGTATTTACCTAGCATGACCGTCCAGGCGACAATGCTAAAGAGGACAAGAATAAAGATAACGACCTTACCCGCTAAATTCGACTGAGCAAAGTAAGTAAAGACATTGGCACCAGAGGCGGCCTGAATGAGGAGAGAATCGAAGGCAAAAGTAAGGCTCATAAAAAAGATTTAGTCGTTAATAAAACAGACCCCAGTAAACCACATCCGTTCAAAAAGCTTTCAGCTTCGAAAAGGAACTGTGAATAAGAATTGAATGATTTACTGGTATACGTTTTTACAAAATAAATGCTAGCGAAATCTACAAATGCATTGCCAACGCGCACCGGATACCTACCTAAGGTATAAGCTAAGTTCCCCCAACAAAAAAGAAGATCATGCCCAAACCAAAAGTTCTCATTCTTTGCACAGGAAACTCGTGCCGCAGCCACTTAGCTGAAGGTATCTTGCGTGCCGCCGCGGGCGACCTCTTCGAAGTGTTTAGTGCGGGCTCCAAACCGAAGGGTGAAGTACATCCGCTCGCGCTCGAAGCGCTCAAAGAAATCGGCATCGACGCCAGCCATCACAGCTCCGATCACCTCGACATCTACCTCGATCAAGGTATGACTACAGTGATCACTGTTTGCGGGAATGCGGACCAAGCCTGCCCGACCTTTCCCGGGATGGTTAATCACTACCACTGGGGCTTTGAAGACCCGCCTCATGCCCAGCGCGAGGACGAGAGCGAACTTGACGCCTTTCGTCGCATCCGCGATGAGATCAAACTAGTCTTCGAGGCCTACGCTGCGGGATATCGAGAAGCCATGAGCACTTAGAACCTTCAAACCATGAAAAATGCACTCATCGCCGAGTTTATTGGCACCTTTTTCCTCTATCTAATTATCGGGTTGTGTGTGACGCCACCTACTGCCGCAGGCGTGGCCGTGCCCCTGGCAATCGGAGTGGGACTCGCTGCATTGGTCTATTCTTGTGGGTATCTCTCAAAAGCTCACTTCAACCCGGCCACAACGATCGCCTACGCCACGGCAGGCACGCATACACTCAAGAAATCCATCCCCTACATTTTAGTCATCTTTGCAGGGGCGCTTTTCTCTGCAGTCTGCCTCATGATCCTAAGCCCTGAGGGCCTCGAACAAGTCAATCCCCTAGAAATCGACCGCACGAAAGTCATCCTAGCGGAATTTCTCTTCACCTTCGCCTTGATGTGGGTAATCCTTAATGTCGCCATCGCCAAAGGCACTGCAGGTAACGGGTTCTACGGCATCGCAATCGGCGCAATCGTTGCAGCGGGTGCCTATGCCGTCGGCTCCATATCCTTCGCCGCCTTCAATCCAGCAGTGACTCTCGCGCTTTGCATCAACGGCTTTCTTCCTTGGAGCGCCCTGCCGCTTTATTTGATCACACAAGCCGTCGCCGCGCTCACCGCTGGACTACTCTTCAAAAGAATGAAGGTCACCAACGAAGAAGAACTCAGCGGCAAGCCCTGGAACTAGTCCTTTGGCGCGAAGAGTTTCTCCACGTATTTCGCGATCAGATCGTATTCCAGATTCACCAAGTCGCCCACTTTCTTAGTGTGTAGATTGGTCACCTCCATCGTATGCGGAATAAGCCAAATAGCGAAGCCCGACTCGTCGACCTCAGCTACGGTCAGCGAAATACCATCCACAGTGATGCAGCCCTTGTGCACAACGTAGCGCAAGTTATCAGACGGAGCTTTGATACGAAAAAAGAAGTCCTTTCCACGCGGCTCTATCGCTTCAATCACACCCGTGCCATCGACATGACCGGAGACAAAGTGCCCGCCCATACGAGTGCTCGGCAGGAGCGCTCGTTCCAAATTCACTTTGCCACCTGGACCCACTCCGCCGATCGAGGTAAGGCGCTTGCTCTCTTCCAGCAGGTCGAACTCGACCCGATCTTCCGTGAAGGCGACCGCAGTCAAACAACAGCCATTAACTGCTAAGCTATCGCCCATTTGAAGATCACGAGTCACCTCGTGCGCTTCCAAGATGAGTCGCCATGCGCTTTCTTTTTCTTCAAAAGAGATGACCTTACCTGTTTCTTCGACGATTCCTGTAAACATACTGATGTAGGATTAAAGTGGTGCTCCCGGGCAGATTCGAACTGCCATTTGCGGCTTCGGAGACCGCCGCTCTATCCATTGAACTACGGGAGCCGA
>PKCJ01000004.1 GCA_002862945.1 Opitutia bacterium
TCTTCAAAGAAACATTCTTGTACCGCAAGCAGCAGTTTGGAAACCTGGTGCCAATAGATACAGCCAAGGCCCTCAAAGGAAAACATGCCACCACTGCGCCCAGTGAAGGCTCGGTGGTTAAATGTATTTTCATAGATATTCAGGATTAAGCTGAATTCTTTTTCTACTAAATCTGTGAGCCTTAGTTCAGTGGAAAGTTCCTTAAGCAGTAATAACAGTGCATCCTTGTTATTTAATTCAGATGCAAATCGCAATTTACCTAGGATGTCTTGGGTTACCAGTCGTGCGTCACCTTCGCTGATCATGTGTTGCAATAGTTTACTGGATTTAAGATCAGTCTCACGAATCAGCCCCTTGTCCATAAACATTGGTAATGTGCGATCTGGGTATAACAAGAAGCTGTTGCGATCTTCAACATAGAGCTGACTTTCAAACATATTATCGATTAACTCGACTGCATCAGCGCTACTTAGATGGCCAGCGCTAAGCCCAGAAACCTGACCCTCTAGCATTTCATTGAGTTCGCCGACTGACATCGAGCTACGGTCTGCTGTATAATCAAGAAGATTGTAGCTATTCATTAGTCCGTCTGCGCGCTTGGAAGCTGATAAGCTAGCTCGTAGCCAACGGTCTGCATTTTCTAATAGTTGAAGTACAGTTTTTAATGCTAACTTCCGTTGGTTTTCGAATTCGCCAGCGTAAATATGCTCTCGATAGCACTGCCCCGAAAGACCTAACTCACGAACTACCTGCGCACGCAGGACATCATCTACAGTGCTAACGTGTGGGTCGGTATTCTTATTTGAAAAAATACTTAGCAAGGAATCGATAAAATCAGCCACTGGGGCGCTCAAAGATATTTGCTTGTCTTGGTCGAGCTGACTCCACCAATCGCGACAAAATCTTACGTATCGTAGCAGGTGGCCAGCAGTCACCATTGACAAACCGTTTCCTACGAGCGCATTGTTGGCATCATTCCATTCTGGTCGTTCGGTGTTCATCCAAACGCCACCTCCTGGCACAAAATTACTCAATTTCACGAGTGCAGGAATTAATAGTTTTTCAGTCAGGTTGGCCTTCTGGATCGATGCATCTGCGGCTCTCAGCAATGCACCATCACTGCCTTCTTCCAGGGCTTGTTTTCTGGTTTTCGCACTTAATTCCGCATCAAAAATGATAGTCGATTTTGGATTGTCTAAAATAGCCTCTAGCGGTTTGATGCGGTAGGGGACATTGGCAAAAACAAATGCTCTTTCGTCTAGCCATTTGTTTAAGACCTCAGGCTCGTGGGCACGCAATCTTTCGATCAATCTCAGCAAGTATACGATTTGATGATCGCCCCAATAACCAATGCCAGAAAAAGGATCATCTGCGTCGATTTCTTCCCAGTCGAATCCGTTTTCGAATATACGATACGGGTTGTAGCCATCCATTGTAGATGTGTTCAAGAACTTCGCGACGACGTGCTCTAGGAAAATTGGGTAGCTTAAACATAAAGATTCCCAATTTTGAAATATATCCCGCCAATTTCCTTGATAAGCCATGCATGGACTGCCGTCCGAGTCATGAGTTTTTATGACAAACTTGTTCCATGGTCGACTAGGGTCACCATGTCGACGACTGAAGGTCAGAGGTAAATATTCTAAGAATAGCCGTAGTAAATCTAGGTCATTAAGCGCTTCAATTTGGCTACGACATTCTTTATATTTCAACCAGCCATTCAAGCCTGAGAGTGCAGTCTCATGTAAATCATAGAGTCTACGATTAGCTTGTTTGACGTGTGCCTGTAGGTGCTCGCCCTTAATATCATATCCATTGATGAAGACTCCTCCACGCATGGAGTTAAATAGAACATTGGCGGTGTGGTGGATTTGCGACATTAAGTCGTTAACGCATTGGAACGCATCCGCACTAGCCAACAATTCAGTAAGCTCCGCCGCATTTCTTTCGATTGCTTTAGCTATCAGGCTTACTCCATTTTTTGTATCTAATTTATTGATACGTTGGGTAATTTCTGCTGCATCTAGATCAGAATCGAGTACAATCACCCATTCCTTTTTTTGACCAGGCTCTAGGGTGACTTCACCGTGTAACCAATAGGCGCCACGCTGCCCACAGTTCAGATCGCAGGGATCAATTGCTTTAGCCTGAATCATCGCATCAGGTGCTTTTGTAGCCAAGGTTACTACGGCTTCATCAAAGCCAGAAGACCAAGCGCAGTTAGCACGAAGATTTTCCATCGGTTCGGGGCGATCCGTAATTCCTGATGCTGTGGAATAGACTGCCATGCGAGAGTTGGCTTGCAACTCGCTTTGCTTGTATGCGTCAGTCAATACACTGCTGTTTGCTTGCATCCGTGAATCCAAGCCGGGTGGTAATATATTGGCAATGCCGTCTAAAATATTTATTTTAACTGCCTGATTGCCATGGTTTTCCAAGCAGGCTGTTCGTGCCAAACCAAAGCGCCCGGCGGGTTGCCAGCGATATTTAAAAGATAAACCGTCTTGAATTCGCTTTTCTTCGAAGCAGATCGAGTTGCCCAGGGTTGCTTTTGACAAAGTCCGTTTTAAGTCGGGCTGTTTTGCTGCATATGGAGTAAATGGTTCCCACAGTTCATTGCCTGCTAGGCGGATCATTGTGCGTGGCCCTGTTATTCCGTAACTGTCATGGATCTTGTCGACCGTGACATAGGGGAAAATTGATTTTTCCGCACTTTCTCGGCCTGCAGAAAGTGAACCACGACTAGAGATGAAAGCCCACAAGTTGTCCCGACTGATCAGCGTCATAAAGAACGGAGGCATTTCATCATAGCCGTGAATTTCAAGGAGTGAATCCTCTTGAGAATTAGTGCATTCACCATTGGGTTTGTCTTTAATTTGCATCTTGATTTTATTTTACCTTGAATCGTGCACTTTAATGCACACGGTGACTTTCCATGTCTAATATAAAATCTGTATTTTTCTCATCCAGCGCCGCTTGTTACCTATTTGTTCCGATCTTGTCTTCGACTGCCTTGCAAGGAAACGAAACACTAGCAGATGTGAGGCCTAATATCGTTTTTATTCTTACAGATGATCAGCGCTACGATGAAATTGCAGCCATTGGAAATTTCCCATGGCTCAAGACGCCTAACATAGATTATTTAGTTAATAATGGGGTTACTTTCGAGAATGCCTTCACTACTACGTCTCTTTGTGGCCCCTCTCGTGCCTCTTTTTTGACAGGTGTCTATGCCACTACCCACGGAGTCATTGTAAATGAGCATGTCGACTACGACAAGACTCTGCCGACATTCCCTGTATTATTGCAAGAGGCTGGTTACAACACTGGTTTTATGGGAAAGTGGCACCAAGCCATGCACAACCGCCCACGCCCGGGCTTTGATTATTGGGCATGTTTTTGGGGGCAAGGAAAGTATTTTGGTGACAAATTTCTAATGCACGACGGCGCTACTCGAGAAGTCCCTAAAGGTAAATATTTGACGGATGAGTTAAACGATATGGCTGTTGAATTCATTAACCTAGAGCGTGGTGATCAACCATTCATGCTCTACCTCAGCCACAAGGCCTTGCACCAACCATTCACACCTGCGCCTCGACATAGTAAGCTTTATCGTAATATCGATATCCCTTCGCAGGATGACCTAGATGACAATTTGGAGGC
>PKCJ01000061.1 GCA_002862945.1 Opitutia bacterium
AGTTATCACCTGTGTAGCCGCAGGGACATGGATTCATCGCTGCGACTAGCATGACGGAGCAGGGCAGGGTGATTTTGCCCGCACTGCGAGAGATGCTGACTTGGCCGTCTTCGAGTGGTTGGCGGAGGACTTCGAGCGCGGAGCGTTTAAACTCAGGCAACTCATCGAGAAAGAGCACTCCGTTGTGTGCGAGCGAGATTTCGCCTGGCCCTGGAATTGAACCACCACCGAGGAGGCCGATGTCGCTGATTGTGTGGTGCGGTGAACGGAAGGGTCGCCGAAAGTAGCGGTTGTTACCAGAAAGGGTGCTGCCTGCAGCGGATTGGATGCTGAGAATTTCGAGAAACTCGTCGATTTGAGGTTTAGGCATAATCGTAGGAATACGCTTGGCGATCATACTCTTTCCTGAACCCGGTGAGCCAATCATCAGTAGATTGTGACCACCACTGACTGCGATCTCGACCGCGCGGCGGACGGCTTGCTGACCCTTGACCTCGGCGAAGTCGATACGCTGATTCTCGGGTGGGGGCTGGAAATAACTACTCTTTTTAGCCGGCAATGGCTTTATAATGTATTCATTGTTGAGGAAGCGCACTGCCTCGTCGAGGCTGCCGACAGGGTAGATGGCGATGCCTTCTACCAGTGCCGCTTCGTCGGCGGATTCGGTCGATACAATGAGGCCGCGCTTGCCGAGTTTCCTGGCTAGCATGGCCATGGCGAGGGTGCCTTTGACAGGGCGGGTCTTGCCCGAGAGGCTGAGCTCGCCGGCGATCAGGAAGTGATCTAACTCGGTGTATTCGCACTTTTTCATCGAAGCAAGGATGGCGAGCGCGATGGGTAGGTCGTAGGCGGGACCTTCTTTTCGGAGGCCGCCGGGCGCCAAATTGATGGTAGTGCGGGTCGCCGGCGTGCGGAAGCCACTATTAGCCATTGCGGAGAAGACACGGTCTTGCGATTCCTTAACCGCAGCATCGGGCAGGCCTACAAGGATAAATTTAAGCTCGCCCGCCTCGCCAGTATTCACTTCTACTTGAACAGGATGCGCATCGACGCCCACGAGGGCTGCGGATTGTATGATTCCTAACATTGCTTCGATTTGTAATTATTAAAGCAATGGTGAACACTTATTCACTAATGTCACTACTTAAGTTATTTTGTTTATGAAGGTCGGCCTGAGCGGAGGGATTGGTTGCGGGAAGTCTACTGTACTTGGTTTTTTTCGGGAAGCGGGCTGGCGCACGGTTGATTCAGACGCAGTGGTGCGTGAGCTATTGGCTACGGATGCCGAAGTGCAAGCGCGGCTGCGCTCGCGCTGGGGCGGGGCGGTTTTTGCCGATGGGGCAGTCGATCGCGGTGCTTTGGCTAAGCGCGTTTTCGGGCACGAGGGCGATTTAAAATGGCTGGAGGAGCTTCTGCACCCGCTCGTCCGCGAGAGCTGGCTAGCTTCGATCGACCAAGCTCCAGATTCAAACTGGCTGGTAGAGATTCCTTTGCTCTTTGAAAAAAGGCTTGAAATCCACTTCGATTTAACCGTCTGTGTATCTAGCCCTCCTGATGTAGTCGCCGACCGTATGGTTGTTAGAGCTTACTCAGAAGCGCAGATCGAGCAGCGCCGTAAGCAGCAGATGCCCCTCGAAGAAAAAATCGAGCGCGCCGATTTCCTTATTTCTAATGCGGGTAGCCTTGAATTTTTGAAACAACAAACCACGAGACTGATTGAGCAGATCACCGCGCACTAATGCGGACTGTGCAGCTCGAAAACCCCAGTAACTTACTAAGAGGCATTTATAGCCTCGCTAACAGAAAGCCATGAGCACTGACGAAGAAAACGACGTCCTCCCTCAAGAGGACCATTTCACCTCTGCCGAAGCCACGCCTAAAAAGCGGGCGACTAAAAAACCTGCGACTCCAAAGAGTAGCGCCGCAAAGGACTTGGGCGACACAGGGTCAGCCATGTTCACGCCCAGCGAGATCATACCAGTGAAAACAGGATCCGATGCGAAGCTATCTACTTCTTCGAGTGGCGAGGATGAGGTGACTTTTAGCGCCGACATCAAAGTCGACCAAGTCGAAGAAAAAGATTTAGGCAACCAGCCAGAACCTAATCGTCCAAAGCAGCCTCGCGAATCCAAAGCAGGCCACCAAAACGAAGGCAAGGGGCATAAGCCAAACCACAACAACGGACCAAAGAACCAGCACCCGAACGATCGTCAAAAGGGCAATGGTAAGTTTAACAAGAATAACAAAAACAACAACAAACGTAAGCGCGGCACAAATAATCGCTGGGATAAAAATAAGGCTAGGCGCGAGCGCGAAGAGGAGACGCCGATCGAATTTGGCGAGCTGCTCGATTGGGAGGTGCTCGAAAAGCGTGGAGATATCCTTGCTCTGGCCGAAGATCTTATCTCGGGCGGTGGCGAACCGCTCGATTATGTGCGGATTTATAACATGCTATTGCCGGAGCTGCGCGAAGAGGTCGCGTCGCTAGGGATCGATACGCCGAACGCGCCGAATCGCGATCAGTTGATCGATGCCATTACTAAGTATGCCGCCGAGAAGAAAGCGGCTATCATGACCACAGGCATCTTAGAGATTTTAGACGACGATGAGGGTGGCCTTATTGTTTACGAGCGCGACAGTTATCGAGTGAAAGCACTCAGCGCTTATGTGCCGCAGGCTTTCATTAAGCACTACGGCCTACAGCGTGGGCATATTGTACGGGCGCAACTGCATCCACATCGTGAGGGTGAATCTTGCCCTATCGTCGTCAGGGTTGAATCAGTGATGGATCAGGATCCAGAGACTCTCAGCGAGATCGTTCCCTTCACCGAGCGTGTGCCTTACTATCCGACTTCTCGCATCTTGATGGAGGCCGATTCAGAAGCAAAGTGGGATAACCTTTCCATGCGTGTCGTTGATTGCCTCACACCAGTGGGTTTCGGTCAGCGAGGACTTATCGTCGCACCGCCGCGTACGGGTAAGACCGTGCTCATGCAAGGCATGGCAAATTCTATTCAAAAAAATTATCCAGACTCTCACCTAATTATCCTTTTGATTGATGAGCGTCCCGAAGAGGTCACCGACTTTCGCCGCCAAGTCAGTGGCGAGGTCATCAGTTCGACCTTCGACGAAACAGCGGAGAGCCATGTTCATGCCGCTGAAATGGTCATCGAGAAGGCGCGCCGTATGGTCGAAGTCGGTAAGGATGTTGTTATCTTACTCGATTCGATTACCCGCTTGGCGCGAGCTTACAATACGACTATGCCCAGCAGTGGTAAGATCCTCTCTGGCGGTGTTGAAGCCAACGCCCTACAAAAACCAAAGCGCTTCTTCGGCTCCGCCCGTAACATTGAA
>PKCJ01000071.1 GCA_002862945.1 Opitutia bacterium
ACCACATTGCTCGCAAGTGTGGAGTGCTCCCTCGGTTGCTTGACGGCGGTTAGATTCGAACTGGGCTTGGCGCTTGCGGCTCTCCAGTGACTGTTTGAAAGTATCTCTAAAGAAGAGCACATAACCAAGAAAGGGTGCAGCAAAAGCTAGGCGATGGCCGATGGTCGGCATCGCTAAAAATGCGATGAAACCGAATACTAGTATAACCCATGCCATCCACTTTACCTTCATTGGAATGACAAACATGATTAGAAATTGAATGTTTGGATTGAGTGTAGCGAAGGCAAAAAAGACGCAAAAATAGAGGAATCTTGGTGCCACGAAGATGGTTCCTGCTGGTGAAATGACTTGTCCAACAAAGGCACCGACGACAGCGAGTACTACGCAAGTGATTAAATAAACATTGAGTCGGAAGGTGCCCCATTCCTCTTCCAACGAATTACTCATCATCCAAAGGATATACCAGAAAAACGCGAGAAAGAGTCCTTGGAACAGGCTCATCGGCACGTAGGGCGGAGCGATCATAAAGGAGACCAGTCGCCACCATTCGCCACCCAAAACGGCTTTTGGTATAAGGAGCAGACCCTCTAATTCGACGCGACCTGTGAGCATGACTCCGTAGATGAAAAGCTGTGCCACAATAAGCGTCGCTACGACATTAGGTATGGCAAGGAATCCAAGGCGTTTTTCTAGTTTATCCAAAAAATTCATAGTGTCCTAGCCTTACAAGCTGGAGTCGGGTTGCAAATCGATCATGGGTAATTCACGAACTGTTTCATGCCGCTATGGGACCAGCAGGACTACGCTGTCATGAATTTTGAGCGCACGCGCCAAGGTGTACTCAAAAACACGCTTGTCTCCATTTTGTGCGACCCATTCGAGATGTTTTTGGGCCGAATCCTTATCACCCTCGGCGCGAAGCTTGAGCCCGATGTAAGTATGTGCTTCGGTCTCTTGCGCGCTATTTTGGACATATCCGATCAACTCGGATGCGGTGCTATTTCCAGCAAGGTAATCGATGACTGGCGATGGCCAGACATTGAGTGGCTTATTGCGAAGAGCATAATTGAGAGAAGCTTGTGCACTTCTTTGATCGTCCGCTTCAAGATAGGCAAAATAAGCGATCAACAATGGATATGTTGAGCTCTCGCCCTTCTTGTTATACATCAAAGTCGCTATCTTAGCGGCTGTGGCTGCTCCGAGAAATTCGCCACGGCACATTTGTGCCCATGCGAGTGACTCGTAGAAAAAGCCGTTGATGGGTTGTTCATTCGTGGCCTGCTTGAATGAGCTCAGGGCATTGTCGAAATCCTCCATATTGAAAGCGGCCAGACCGCGCCCATTCCATGCAAAAGCGTGACTTGGATAGTTCACCACTATTTTATCGTAAGTCGCGAAGGCCTCGGCATGACGCTCTAGATCAGCAAAGATCATAGCTTGACCAAGTAAGGCGGAGAGGTTCTCTGCGTTGACGGCGAGTGCTTGCTGGAAATGATTCAGTGCCCCCTTCGAGTCGCCCGATTCAAGAAGCTCATAGGCCTGCGATACGAGTGTACTTTGCAGAAGAATTGGATCGCTGACATTGCTAATGTTAGCCTCTTGCGCCGAGAGGCCAATCATGCTCATGCCACACAAGATCAGCGTTAAGCGGCGTAAAACCTTAAAATTCATTATTTTTGCAAATGCCATTTTCTTATAAAATACGCTCATGCAGTCCGGGCACAATGTCAATTAGTTGCAGCTTTTGTTCCTATTTCTCAGGAAGCACACAAGTAGTTACGCTGAACAGCTATCTTCAATGTTTAAGTGGCCAATTCCGCATTGTAACCCTCGTCTACGCCTGCATCGTAAATGCACATATGATTATCGAATCTCAAGAACTTCCACCGATTGGAACCAATGCTTATGCCTTGCTAGAGCCCAGCCTCAAGCAATGCGTGATCATCGACGCGCCTGCAGAAGCATACGAGTGGGCAGTGCAGGTCGCCCAGAAGTATAGCTGCCAGATCATCGCACTTATCCTTACGCATGGGCATTGGGATCATATCTTGGACGGTCATAAATTTGCGAAAGCGGGCATTCTTACTTATGGCCATGCGGATGATATGGAGATGTTTGCTTCGCCCTCGAAGATGGCTAGCTACGCAATCCCAGGATTAGAACTGAAAGAGCTACCTATCAATCACTGGATCAAAGGTGGCGACCAGCTCGAACTTCTCGCGACCAAAATGGAAATACGCCATGTTCCAGGGCATTGTCCGGGTAATGTGCTCGTCTATGTGGCCTGCGAAAAGGCTGCCATTGTCGGCGATGTGATTTTTGCAGGAAGTGTGGGTCGCTACGATTTGCCAGGTGGGAATTTTTTATCTTTGGAGAAGTCGATTAAAACTCAAGTTTATTCGCTACCCGACGAAACAACTATTTATCCTGGGCACGGGCCCGTGACTTCTGTCGGTCGAGAAAGAGCCGGGAATCCCTTCGTAAAAGGATGAGCAACTTAAAGGCTAATGATGAGCGATTCATGCGTCGTGCCCTTGAACTGGCGCAACAGGCTTGGGGACAAACACACCCAAACCCAATGGTAGGCGCCGTCATCGTCGAGGCCAGTGGAGTCGTTGCCGAGGGCTGGCATGCATCAGCAGGGCAAGCCCATGCTGAAGTCGCTGCCCTCAAGGCGCTTGGTCGTAAGCCTGCGGCAGGCGCTAGCATCTACGCCACACTCGAGCCCTGCAGTACTTGCGGGCGCACGGGTGCTTGCACAAATGCCCTGATCGAGGCAGGATTTGAGCGTGTTGTGATCGGTGCGAAAGACCCTAATCCTGAACATGCAGGGCGAGGCTTAGAGATCCTCCGTGAAGCGAGCATCGAAGTCGTCGAAGGAGTTCTTGCTGAAGAATGTGCCGACCTGAATTTAATCTTCAATCATTGGATTACCCAAAGATCGCCATTTATCGCTGCGAAAATGGCGATCACCTTAGACGGTAAATTTGCTGCGGCCTCGGGAGATTCAAAGTGGGTCACCGGGGAAACCGCGCGTGCGGACGTGATGCGATGGCGGCGATATTTCCCTGCCATCGCGGTCAGTGCTAATACGGTATTAAAAGATAATCCCAGTCTAAGTTCACGAATCGGCGATGAAGTTTGGTGCCCACAGCGCTTTGTCTTTGATCGCACACTCATGACCTTTGAGGCGGAGACTCTACCGCAGATTTATACAGATACTTTTGCCTCGCAAACGACCGTGCTCTGCGCAGATGCCGCTTCAGA
>PKCJ01000081.1 GCA_002862945.1 Opitutia bacterium
GATGGTGAATGGCAGGGAGAAGACATCTGGTATTTACCCTTGTTCCTATCTCCACCTGTAGCCAGTCTGTATGTTATACTCCGCAAGTGATAATAATGCGTATTAAATGAAATATGTATCCCTTATCTTGTTCAGCTTTGCCTTTCTTTCTGCCAGTTCGTTACATACATCCTCCAGACTTTTCTTATACCCGCCGTTTAGCATCGTAAGCACTCGTGCTAAGTCCTCTTTTGCGACACTGGTAAAAGATACACCAATCTTACGAATGCCCTCAAAGGTAAGCGAAGCAAACAGCTTTGCTGCTTCCTTGCTTTTAAATTGTTTTCTTACACGGCCGTGTTCCGAATAAACAGCCGGGATAATTACTAGGAAAAAGTGCCCCAGGATTACACCGCCCTTGCGGTTAGCTACCTTGCGAATCTTAATTCCTTAATTTCTTGGAAACTCCTGGCAGGAAAGAGACTTTGAGGAAGTCTTATTTTCTTTAAGTAGTTTACTATGAACTATATAAGTGGTACTCGGGGAGGGACTTGAACCCTCACGCCTTACGGCACCAGAACCTAAATCTGGCGTGTCTGCCAATTTCACCACCCGAGCAGATGGACCTACAACCTAGAGCCAATCTTGGCAGTGCTCTAAAGGCAATCCTCAAGTGGTGGCCGGACCCAGAATTGAACTGGGGACACAAGGATTTTCAGTCCTCTGCTCTACCAACTGAGCTATCCGGCCACTCTTGAGAAAGGCGGCATTAAGATTGTGCCTATTCCAAGCGTCAACTGAGTTTTTTACTTTTTTCACTCATGCAAGATCCACTCTTTTTGAGTTCTCGAGATCAAGTTTGATCAGCATAACTGCTGCTATGGCCATCGGCACAATCTTAACCCTACTTTTCCTACTAAGTATCTAAGTTATTATAACAAATGACCTTCAGGCTCAGCCCAAGTGTGCTAAATTTATTAAGTTTAAGGTTGAACTCTATGAGCATGGAGATTTTCTCCTCGGGTCTGGTATGGAGAAGTGGCTGAGTGGTCGAAAGCGCTTCTTTGCTAAAGAAGTGAACCTCAAAAGGGTTCCGCGGGTTCGAATCCCGCCTTCTCCGCCATTTCATAAAGCTAGGCGATACTTTCAAATCAACGACACTCTTCCGCTTAAGCACGAAATAAGCTCAGATAGCAGCCTAAAAACGAATCCTTGCATTCAGCGGGCAAGATGCTTTTTTACCGAACCTTGGATATGCCCAGATGGCGGAATTGGCAGACGCGCTAGACTCAAAATCTTGTATCTTCGGATGTGCGGGTTCGACCCCCGCTCTGGGTACCATTTTTAGCCTCATAAAATGTGGGGCTTTTTTGTGCCCACGAATTGATTAAAGCTACGGGGGGGGCTGACCTACGCTGGTCCGATCCGCTTCGTGGTCGGTCATGTCCTCGCTTTCCTCCATTAAATAATCATGCCAGCCGCGACAGTCGCATTGGTTAATTCATCAATGAGCACGAAGCTGCCTGTGATACGATTCGACTTGTAACTATCTGCAATCAAAGGAGCTGATGTGCGGACTTTAATACGGCCGATGTCGTTCAAGTTGAGAGTTAGGTCGTCTTCAATTTTACGTAGCGTGTTAATGTTCATTTTGTAGCAAACCTCAGTCACGATCGCTTTGACCTCTTTCGTCGTATGACGTAGAATATATTTACCGCGTCCCGCCAGTGGCTTGTTGGAAGAGAACCAGCAAACCATGGCATCGATGTCTTGAGTTGGCACAGGCTGATTATTGGCTTTCACCAGCATATCACCGCGAGACATATCGATTTCGTCTTCCAGTGTGATCGTAGCAGACATCGGTGCGAAAACTTCCTGCTGTGGACCGTCCATTGACTCGATTGCTTTAATCTTGGTGGTGAAACCTGAAGGCAGAACCGTCACATCATCGCCCGCTTTAAAGACACCACCTGCCACACGACCCGCGAAGCCGCGGAAGTCATGATACTCATCAGAATGCGGGCGAATGACCCACTGCACAGGGAAGCGTGCTTCGACATGATTCTCATCAGCACCGATGTAGACGGTTTCCAAATGGTAAAGTAGTGTCGGCCCTTGATACCAAGGCATATTCTTGGACTTATCGACGATGTTATCCCCAATCAAGGCAGAAGCCGGGATGAAGGTGACATCGACAATATTGTCGAGGCGTGATGCAAAGCTCTTAAAGTCATCTACAATCTTATTGAAAACCCCTTCGTCCCAATCAACCAAGTCCATCTTATTCACACAGACCACGACACGCTGAATGCGCAATAAGTTGGCGATGAATGAGTGGCGGCAAGTCTGCTCGATCACACCCTTACGGGCATCAATCAATACGATCGCAAGGTTTGCAGTCGATGCACCCGTCACCATGTTCCGGGTGTATTGGATATGACCCGGCGTATCAGCGATAATGAACTTGCGCTTCGGTGTTGCGAAATAGCGATAGGCTACGTCGATCGTGATGCCTTGCTCCCGCTCAGCGCGGAGGCCGTCAGTCAGAAGTGCGAGGTTTACGTTTTCGTCGCCGCGTGCCTTGGAGCTAGTCTGCATAGCTTCAATTTGGTCTTCGAAAATTGCCTTACTATCATAGAGTAGGCGTCCGATTAATGTACTCTTACCGTCGTCAACCGAACCAGCCGTGGTAAATCGCAGTAGGTCCATATCGAGGTATCCTGAATTATCATATTCGCTCATTTTTGTATAAAAATTTGAAATGTTTCTAAGTCTGATACGGTTTATATTTTTTAATTCTCAGAAGTAGCCCTGTTTTTTACGGTCTTCCATCGCAGTTTCTGAGCGCTTATCATCAGCACGCGTGCCGCGCTCGGTTTGGCGAGCGGCAGCGACTTCATCGATTATATCGTCGATGTTGTCTGCAGCCGAGAGACAGGCTCCTGTGCAAGTGGCATCTCCAATCGTGCGGAAGCGAACGACCATCTTCTCGACCTTCTCTCCAGGGAGCAGTTCGATAAAATCAGTCACACCCATGATCACACCATCACGCACGAAGCAGTCGCGCTCATGTGAGAAGTAA
>PKCJ01000042.1 GCA_002862945.1 Opitutia bacterium
ATCGGATGCGTGAATCGGTGGTAAATGCGGTCTCTAATGGATCGAAACTTTCAATAAGCACTTTGTTTTAGCAGCTTATGGACACCGAGTGGAGGTGCTCGTTTTTGCCTGAGTGCAGTTGAGCCCACATTTCAGACTACAAGCCTAGTTTTGCGCGAAAACCGTCTCGACAATCCGCCACAGGCTGAAAGCCTTGTAGGTTTACTATTTCGATTATAGCCATGCAAAAAGATCTAAATACTATCGTTGCCAATGTTAGGGAGAAAACACCCGCCATCAAGACGCGCGCAGAGTTCGAGGCTTACAAGGCCACTATTTCGGGACCTAGAGGTGTCCTGACTGACATCATGAAGGGTATGGGCAAGGTCCCTAAAGAGGATAAGCCGGCCATCGGTAAGGCAATCAACGAAGCTAAGATGGCCGTCGAAGCTGCCTTCGCCACGGTGATAGAAGGACTTGAAGCCGCCGAGCTCGCCGCTAAGATAGGCACGGCCATCGATCCTACCTTGCCGAGCCCTGACTCCACTCGCGGCACTTTGCATCCTATCTCTCAAGTCCGAGAAGAGATGGTGGATCTTTTCCGCCGTATTGGATTTTCTGTCGCAGAGGCCACTGAGGTGGAGTCTGAGCATTATTGCTTCGACGCCCTAAACATCCCCGCCGACCACCCCGCCCGCGATATGCAAGACTCTTACTACCTGCCTGACGATCTTAGCGTGAACAACGTGAGCAAGGAGGGCGAGGAGAAGTATCTTCTACGCACCCATACCTCGAGCGTGCAGATCCGCACCATGCTCAAGCAGAAACCACCGGTCCGCATCGTCGCGCCTGGTCGTTGCTTCCGCCGCGACACACCCGACGCCACCCACAGCGCTAACTTCCACCAGATCGAAGGGCTCTATGTGGATAAAGACGTCACGCTCCTCGATCTCAAAGCCACGCTCGATCACTTTGTGAAGACCATCTTCGGCCCCAAGGCCAAGACTCGACTGCGTCCCAGCTTCTTCCCCTTCACCGAACCCAGCTTCGAGATGGACTTCTTCTCGCCCGACCTTGGTAAGCTCAGCAACAAGTGGCTCGAAATCATGGGCTGCGGTATGGTTGACCCCAAGGTTTTCAAGGCTGTCGGGATCGATCCCGAAGTCTACACTGGTTACGCCTTCGGAATGGGCATCGAGCGCATCGCTATGATCCTACAAGGCGTCGATGATATCCGCTATTATTACCAAAACGACGTCCGCTTTCTAAAACAGTTTGCCTAAGAATGAATTGCCGTAAGAGGGCAGAAAAGACCCATAAGTCTAAAATTCTGCATATTTTAGAATCTAAAATTATTTCTCCATGAAAATTTCCTACAACTGGCTTAAAAACTATATCGATCTCGATCCTGTTGAGCATTCTCCTGAATGTCTGCAAGAGGTCCTACCACTCCTGGGCTTCGACATCGAAGAAATTGAAAAGCTCGGTCCGCCCCAGCTCGACAAGGTCGTAGTTGGTCAAGTTCTTGAATATGTTCAACATCCCGACGCCGACCGCCTGAGATGCTGCAAAGTCAGCACTGGCAACGAGGGTGAAGCCCATGACATCGTCTGCGGTGCCAAAAACTTTAACAAAGGTGACAAGGTCATGGTCGCGCTACCAGGCGCTATCCTTCCAGGAGATTTCAAGATCAAGGTATCCAAGTTTCGAGGCCAGCCATCCGCTGGCATGATGTGTTCCGCGAAGGAACTACAAATTGGCCAAGATCACGAAGGCATCATGATCATTGATCATGACGCCGCCCTCGGCACACCCGTCAACGAGCTCTACACCGACGCAGACACAGTCCTCAAGCTCGAGATCACACCCAATCGCGTCGACGTGCTCAGCCACATCGGTGTCGCTCGTGAGCTCGCCGCAAAGTTTGGTCTAGCCGTCAAATATCCCAAGATCAACGTTAGCACGGAAAACGCTTCCGTAGGGGAAGCACTCATTTCTGGCGTCGAAGTCAGTGCCCCCGAGGTCTGCCCACATTACACTGCAATCTGCATTAAAGGCGTCAAAGTCGGTCCTAGTCCCAAGTGGCTCAAGGATGCGATTGAAGGAACTGGCCAACGTTCGATCAACAACGTCGTCGACGTCACCAACTACGTACTTCACGAAACCTGCCAACCTCTGCACGCATTTGATGCAGCCAAAATAAAAGGCAACAAGCTAGTTGTTCGCATGGCGAGTGAAGGGGAACAGATCACTACGCTCGACGAGGTCGAACGTAAGCTCACTAGTAAGATGGCAGTCATTGCAGATGCAGAGCGTCCCCTAGTCATTGCCGGTGTCATGGGCTCTCTTGATGCCGAAGTTGAAGAAACGACCACTGATATTGTGATAGAGGCTGCTTATTTTTCACCGACCTCAATCCGTGCCACCGCACGAAAGCTCAATCTCTCTTCTGACAGCTCCTACCGCTTCGAGCGTGGCGTCGACCCCAAGGGCGTCACCCACGCATCCCTTCGCGCCGTCGACCTCATTCTCGAAGTCGCTGGCGGCACCGTCGATGGTAAGCTGATTGAGGAGGGTGCAGAGTCTCCCACAATTTCCGAGGTCAAGCTCTACCCAGCACGTGTCCGAAATTTCATTGGTTTCGATATCAGCGACGCTGAAATGCAAGCCGTCCTCGAATCTCTTGGACTCGGTGTTTCCATCCATGACGAGGCCGATGGCAGGGTCCGTTGGGAAGTTACCATCCCATCCTATCGCCAAGACCTACAGCGCGACGTCGATCTCATTGAAGAAATTATCCGCGTTTACGGTACCGATGAGATACCCGAGTCCGAAGTCGTTGCCCGCGGCATCAACGATGATGACCACCGTATCTACACCGTTAACGAAGCCGTGGCTCATTACTTGACCGGGCAAAACTTCAACGAAGCCTTTCTCTATTCGCTCCGTGACCCCGACGAGACGCTGTTCTTTTTTGGCGAAGAAAGCCATAAAGTCCTCGCATTGGATAACCCGCTTCAGAGTGACCAAAGCCACCTTCGTGCATCGCT
>PKCJ01000092.1 GCA_002862945.1 Opitutia bacterium
AGGCAAAGCCCCTTTACGTTTCTGAGTCAGCATTAAAAAAGAGGCGAATTAGCGGAGGCAAAGCTCCCTTGCATCCACGCATACCAGATAAAATGCGTACGGTCACTGCGGTAGACGATGGGGTAGGTATGATTATTCAAGCCCTCAAAGAAAAAGGACAATTGGATAACACCATAATCATATTCGCAGGTGACAATGGATATTTCATGAGTGAGCACGGTGGCTTGCATGATAAGCGCAAGGCGTATGACCCATCCATCCGCATCCCATTAATTATGTGGAACCCGGGCATCAAGAGTGCCCAGAAGGTGGATGAATTAGTCCTCAACATTGACCTCGCACCTAGTTTACTCGATATTGTGGGCGCACCGATTCCTGAGCACATGCAAGGTGAGAGTTGGGTTCCGCTGCTTCAGGCAGATAGCCAAGGGCGCGAAGGTTTCTTGTATGAATATTACAAAGAATCAGACTATCGTCCCCGTGGAGGCTTTCCAGGAACTCCGACGCTACATGCATATCGCACGCAGGATTGGAAATTAGTCCGTTACCCAGACGGTGATTTCAAGAGCGAACTCTATCACTTATCGGCCGATCCGAAGGAGCTCTACAATCATGCCCAGAATCCCGAATATGCGGCAAAGCTAGTTGAATTAAATGAAAAACTTGATGCATATCTCGTTAGCATTGAATATTTTGCACCAGAGAAAATTCCTGGAGGTGGCATTACTCATCAGCAGCTCTATGGCAACTAGTGCAGTCAATTACTGAACGAATAATTTGAATTTTGGTGCACTAGACAAAAATCACCAAGAATGGGGACAGCCGTGCGCTACATATTTGTGGCGTACGGCTTAATTTTTTAACAATTTCGTGTTTGAAGGTGTTGCTTAGTCTGAGACCACATTTTTAGCTATTCAAATACTTGGCATTAGGGGTGCTATGATCGCTAAATTAGCACAATAAATTTTATTAAAGCTGGCCCAAGATTCTGCCCTAAGATGACAAGTGAAATACCACTTCATTATCAAACAATACTAGCTCAATAACATACCAAGTGTATCATTCTTTGTGATACTCGTAATCTTATTATTAGATTGATTTCATGTATATTTAAAGTTGCTCAAGGGGTTCTAATAGGTTTCATCAATTTTAATATTTTAATAAAAAATATTAAAATTGATGGTAATTTAGGCGTCAGACTTGCTGATATTCTTGTTTATCTAATATGGCGGTGAATCAACAAGAGCTCGCAGACAAGCTTGGTATCTCTCGGACTACTGTTTCTCGGTGTTTTACCAATCACGCAGGGATCAACCCAGACACCCGAGCAGCGGTCTTCTCGCTGGCATCAAAGTTAGGTTACAATTATCTAGAGCCGAGAAAGAGTGGTAAAAAAGGGAGCAACTCAAATCAGCAAACCTTAGCAGTGCTGATTTGTAGTAATTTGAAGGAATATAATAGCTCTGAGTATGAGAGTCCTGGTTATCAGCTATTACAAGGGATTTCTGAATATGCCCAGCTGAACAAGCTTCAACTTGATATTCACATCATTGATCCCAAGGAAGATAACCTTAATGAGAGTACTTACAAAAAGCTTCTCAAAGATAAGAAACCACTCTGGGACGGCGTCCTTCTAGTGTATCCATTCCCAGCCAAAGTTATTATTGGCCTTATGCGCCAATTCCCTTGTGTGTCTCTGGTCGAACAATTTGGTGCCGAAGATCTAGACTGTATTGATGTGGACCATCACCGCGGGGTATCTCATCTAATGCAAAGACTGATCGATGAGGGCCATCGCCGAATTGGTTTTTTCTCTAGGCGTTACTCAGTCGAACCGCTTTGGGTTTATCGACGCTTCAGTGCTTTTGTTGAAAAATTAACCCGTGCTGGACTTCAATATCGTCCAGAAGATGTTTTAAACCTGCATAAAAAAGATACTTACTCTATTAATGAAAGCTATCAAAAAGCGATTCAGCAGACTAAGGATGGCGTGACTGCATGGATCTGCCCAGCGGATCATATTGCCTATGACTTTATATCTGTATTTACCCAGTATGGCTTGGTTGTTGGTAAAGATTATTCCATTACAGGTTTTGATGGTATTCCAAATGCAGCAGAACATTTCGATTTAACCACGATTCAAATACCTTATCGCGAGATTGGCTATCAAGCCGCCAGACGACTGTGTGATTTGATAGAAAGTCGTTTTAGCGCTACCCAGCATGTTTATTTGAATGGTAAGATCTTAGCGGGTGACAGTGATGTTAAAATCATAGACGAAGCGAATTAGTCGTTTGTTCAAGACCAGTAGGGTCTAGTCCTAAGAGATGCTACTAAACAGGGCAGGGCTTTTTGTTTAAGCTTTGTTTTTAGACATAAAAAAGCCTCCCACGAGGGGAGGCTTTTCGAAAAATGTCTTTTCTAACTAGCTAATTTTACGACGGCGAACCATCATGTAAGTGCTTGCAAATAGGCCAGCCAACAATGCATAGGAGCTAGGCTCTGGGACTTCTGAGATTGAGAGAGTATCAACACCACTACCGTAGTCGTGGCTGAATGAATCGATATCTACAACACCAGCAATTTGAAATCCAACCATACGGTCAAAGCTTACTCCGCCAGTAATTGATAGTTTATTCTCACCAACAGTGATGTCACTCCAATTACCATTGTCGCTTACGCCGTTGTTGAAGCTTCTAAGATATCTCCAACGTGGACCTGGGTTTGTTCCATGGGCAGTAGGAGTGCCGACAACATTGATTGAGAAAGTGTGAGCATTGCTAGAATCAGCCCAAGCACCTGCGCCAGGTGTATTAAGTGCTGAGTTCGCCACGCCCGCTTTGTAAACATCTACGTTTCCAATGCCTGAAATGAACAGGGTTGCGAACACTGAATTGTCAGTGAAAAATAATTCTCCGGCTTCATCGCCATCAGTCGGAAGTCTCATGTTAGTATTTGCAGAGCCTTCATTAACTAAATTGTCAAATGCACCGCCTGCTACAGAATTGACTGAATAAGTATACTG
>PKCJ01000064.1 GCA_002862945.1 Opitutia bacterium
TTTGACGGGAACATCCAAGAAGTATCGTGAACTTGCATAAACCCTCAATGCGCGAAGTTTCTATAGCCTCATCTTAGTGTGGTCTAACGATACAGCATTTGCGCATTGAGGGTTTGTGCAAGTTCACGATACTGGATCGGAAAATTGTGATTTTCGAGTTTGTATCTGATGCTGATGATTTGGTGACCCCAAACAACTCACACGAGTGTCCCATAGGACCTTAAAAAGGCTTCTCAGTGCTATTATGATCCAGTGATGAACCTACGATCAAAATATTCCAGCAGAGACGGACAAATAATTTCCTGTGATCTGAGCTTATGCTCTACCTTTTTCCCGGGAATTTTGTCTCGTGTTATTGTGTCTGAGAACTGTATTAAGATCACTCCGACCATATAAAGTGATATATTCGATACACTAAACATCTCAAAGCAACTTTTTATCGCTGGGTCTGCTCTGGTTGGAACTCTATGCGTCATGGAAACCACGAATTCATGGCCCCTTCCCCCTCCGTGATGAGCGACAGCACAGAGATTTTGTTCCTGCGTGTACCTAGCAACAATAGGAATATATGCTTTTTGTGTGTGAAGTCGAAAAGCAACGAAATATTATCCATGTCGGTGTCTCGGTGGCAAGAAATTTTCTTCATCTGGAAGGGCAGGCGGCATTGAGGTCAAGTGGAATCGACGCCGCTCGTATTTGGTATCTAGTAATTTTGGATTTGGTTTTTGTCTCGTGTTGATTCAATGTTATTGGTATGCGAAATTATTGCTGGGTGGGGTCTTCACACGAGTCGGCTAAAGTGCAAAAATAGGCTCTAGGCGGGATTTTGAGACCAGTCAGCTAAGCTGGAAAAGTAGTAGCTAGGGATTGTGCTCAGGCGACTCAGTTAAAGTGGAATATAAATGCTGGGGAGAGGGTCTCAGGCAAGTCAGCTAAAGTGCTAAAGTAGATTCTAGGATAGATTCAGATACGAGACAGTCAAAGTATACAGGATTTTCAAGTTGTAAATTTGACGTTGGTACCTTTCCTCGGCTGAAATGGAGAATCAAATCAATAACTCCTGGAATTATGGATGCCGATACCAGTCAGTTGAAGAAAAGAAACTTCTCCCGTTGGAAATTTTACGGTGCTGCCTTGCTTCGGCGTAAATAAAAATTAATCAATACGAGTCGTTTGAAGTACAAAAGCTTTGTCCGTTGAAAGATTGACGGTACAACCTTGCTTTGGCTCGAATAAAGATTCAAATTGAATTAAATCAAAAGATACTTGAATGGATTTTGATACGAGTCGTTTTTTGATTAATATTCCTAATGCCTTAATTATTCTAACAATTTTTGTTTATTTTGATTCTCCATTAATACGTTACCAACAGTATTCTTTCAATTCTTTTAATAATTAATAATGGCCATTTAGAGATAAATGCAGTAAACATCGGCGTGTTTAACGAATTAAACTACCGTTTTGACCAAAACCAACTGCATTCCCCTTTTTCCCGATCCCAAGCCACACCAAAAAAATAAAAAACCAGCGGTTTTGGTGAATTTTATTTTTTTCGATTTTGTCAGCTGCACTGTCAAAAGAAATCGACTTAATTGCTGATACCAGTTCTAAAAATAGAATATCTCATCGTAAGAAAAATTAGAAACACAAACCTAGTCGCATAGCATTTTAAACCAATTTTTGAGCAGCTAGCAACAGAAGAAAACCGAGATGCACATGGGTAGGGGCCGGGCGAAGACAGCGCACTTAGGAGACCAGATTTTGGATTTCGACAGACATATGCACCTCCAATCTACATAAAAGTGCCAACCTTCATGTTTTGCCAGTACAACACGAAGAACTTTCATACAAAATACCATGAGGAACTTGGTACTCAACACCATAGAAATATATGGCCCTCCTGATATCCGAGCACATGCGTTCTGACGTTCCTCATTACATTCAAACTTCTTAAATTCTGACACTCCTCCGGGCCTCTTCGGTCTTGATACTTGTGGCATCCACGCAATTTCGAAAGAGATATTCCTGAAGAATGCCCGAGCTCGCAGAAATCAATGAAGTTGGCGAGAAAAAGGAGCCGCGGCCTGATGCTCGTCGTGCTGCTCATGTTGGTCGTGCTTGCTGGACATGCTGGTCGTATCTGCATCAAACGAGTGTCAATATGATAATGTCGAATCATGAAAATCATGTTAAATCAATGCAAATAATGAAGAAATATGCATCCTCGTTGTCAAAGAAGGTGCAACGGCTGTACCTCAATTCAGAATCGCCGAGCCCGGCACTATAGCGCAAAGAAACAACAACCAAATAATGAAGAATACATGGCTGGTAAAATTTTCATAAAAGATATCATAAAGAACTTACATTGCAGTTGAATCCTTCGCTGGCAATGGTTGAATGCACCTAAAAAGGTTAACGAAAACCCCAAAACGAATATAAACAAATGGTTGTAACTTACCAGACCATCGAGTCCCATCGAGTCTATCACAAGAAAACCACAAGAATGCAGTTGATATCGGTCAAACAATGACAAAGTGAATGATAATGGCAGATAATACCTGAATCCCAAGGTGCTGGAGCATTTCGATGTCAATCGTTTCTTTGGTTGTGGCTTTCAAATAGAACTGTTTCCAAAATTGGCGGTTCAATTTGAAATCTATCATCATTATATTGGATACTGAATAGCTATTCAAGCCGGTTTTGTTTACTGCTCAAAAAGATTTTAACATTTTCGCTATTATTTCTACTGGATGGTACTTTACCTCTGTGCACAAGTCACATGATACCTTAACCAAGTGCAAGTTAAAACATGGGTTAGAATAATATCGCTCGTATGTTCCGATATCGGAACTAGCTGAATTGATAATCTAATTGGCCAAAAGTAAAACGGTAAGTTTACATTTTGTATTGCCAACACAGAGCATGTGACGTCAAGAGGCGGCAGAGAGGAAGAGAGGCGGGATGCCTTTGTCTTGCTTCCAGATCGTATTTTTACGTTTGTAAGCAGTCTAAGTATACTT
>PKCJ01000011.1 GCA_002862945.1 Opitutia bacterium
TATCGGCGTTGTTATCGACGGTTGCCCTCCCCGCCTACCCTTAGACGTCGAGGAGATACAATTCGAACTTGATCGCCGCCGTCCCGGACAAAGCGATATCACCACGCCCCGCAAGGAAAGCGACACCGCCGAGATCGTATCAGGCCTCTATGACGGCCAAACCACGGGTACTCCTATCGGTATCTACGTGCCTAATGGCGACCACCGTCCCTCCGCCTATAAGGAGATGAAGGATAAGTTTCGCCCCTCGCACGCTGACTTCACTTACCAGAATAAGTTCGGCATCCGTAATCACGAAGGAGGCGGTCGTTCCTCCGCCCGCGAGACCATCGGCCGGGTCGCAGCAGGTGCCATCGCCAAGAAAATTCTCAAGCTGGCCGGCGACATTGAAGTGCGTGCCTACATCAGCCGTGTACACAACATCGAGATGCCCGCGCTCAATCATTTTCCAAGCCTCGAAGAAGTCGAAGCTAGTCCCGTCCGTTGCCCACACCCAAAGTCTGCCGAAAAAATGGTCAACCGAATAAAAACCATGCGCGAGGAAGGCGACTCTGTCGGAGGCATAATTGAGTGTCGCGTGCGCAATTTGCCCGTCGGTCTCGGCGTTCCTGTCTTCGATCGCCTCGAAGCGGATATGGCTAAGGCCATGCTCTCGCTCCCTGCTACAAAGGGCTTTGAGCTCGGCAGCGGTTTTGAAGGCACCTTACAGCAAGGCTCTGAGCACAACGATGTATTTGTCAATAAAGACGGCAAGGTCGGCACCGCGACCAACCGCTCGGGCGGCGTGCAAGGCGGGATTAGCAACGGCGAAGAGTTGATCTTTCGCGTGGCCTTCAAGCCGACCGCAACCCTTATCCAAAAGCAAAACACCGTCGATAAAGACGGCAACGAAACCGAACTAATGGGTCGTGGTCGCCATGATCCCTGTGTGGTACCACGTGCGGTACCCATCGTCGAATCGATGGCCGCGCTCGTTCTGGTCGAACACTGGATGCGCCATAAAGCTCAATGCGAGAGCTTCGATTTTTCCTAATTAATTTAATTTAGCCGCGGCACTCTGTAGCCATAATCGTGCATCTCAAAACGACAATCGAGTGCAGGGGCTACATAGTATCTTTCCCATATGTTAGACATCACACCCCTGGTTTACCTCGTATTTGGCATACCAAATTCGGGAAGACGCGAGGTCATATTCGACCTAGTCGAAGGTGGCATCACCGAGACCGAACAAGTCATTTTCTTCCGGCCCGAAGGGGAAGCGGCTTGTGATTACGATGAACAAATCGAAGCACTAGATAATGTCAGCGTAATCGGATGGAAGTTGGAGGACAGTAAAGTCACCCACGGTAAGATTTCTGCTGCGCCGAAAAAGATACTCTTTCTTGCACCCGGCCTAAGCGACCCATCGGATTGCGCCGAAGCAATTAAGACATGGAGCGATCATAACAACTGCCAGATTGCCCGAATCATTACGGTCACGCATTGTCACTTCCTTTCAGAACACCCAAAGGCAAAAGCTTGGTTCGATGCTTGCATTCACTTCTCGGATGTTGTGCTACTTAACCGCCGTGAAGAAGCGGGCAACAAGTGGGTCAGAGATTTCGAGTATGCCTATAAAAAAGCATGCAGCCCCGCGCGTTTCGTCATGGTCAAGAAAGGTCGTGTGAGCAATCCAGTGGAAGTGCTCGACCCCGAAGCACGCCGCACTTCGCTCTACTTCGACGAACTACTTCCTATTGAGGACGACGAGTTCGAGGACGAGAACCAACCTGAAGATATCAAGATCGATACGTATATTGAGCGGCTAGAAAGCGGCCATCGCGCCAATCCGATTCCCCCGATAGCGAAGTTTCTTTAGTCTTATCGCCCTGCCATCTCACTCTCTATCGTGCTGAGGCGCTTCTGCTTCAGGCCAAGCTTGGGTATGCAGGCGATCAAAGCTTTGGTATAGGGATGCTGCGGATCTTCTAGGACCGTCTCAACCGCACCTTGTTCAACGATCTCGCCACGATACATGACAATGACCTCGTCGGCGAAGCCTTTGACAATGCCAAAATTATGCGTGATTAAAATTATGCTCATACCTAGCTTTTCGCGCAGTTCGCGGAGCAGATTCATTATCTGGGCTTGGATGGTAACGTCGAGCGCAGTGGTAGGCTCGTCAGCGACAAGCAATTCTGGCTCGCAAGCCAAAGCCATCGCAATCATCACGCGCTGTTGCATGCCACCACTCATTTCGTGCGGATACGCACTGTAGCGCTTTGCAGCATCACGGATACCAACTAGCTCCAACAGTTCGATCACGCGGCCTTTGACATTCTCGATATCGGGACGGTGCAATCGCACCGCCTCTGCGATCTGATAGCCAATGGTGAAGACAGGATTGAGCGAGGAGGACGGCTCTTGGAAAATATATGCGATCCCTTTGCCACGAACGCCACGTATCGCCTCTGCATCCATTTCAAGAAGGTTTTCTCCCTGGAAAAGAATTTCGCCTGATACAGTGCAATTAGGAGCTTTCGGTAAAAGCTGAGTCAAAGACATACAACTGACACTTTTGCCGCTACCGCTCTCGCCAAGGATGGCCACGGTCTGACCACTGGTTTGCACGGAAAAGTTAATACCATGCACTACCTCATTAGTCTCGTCACGAGAGTGAAAGGCGATATGCAAATCAGAGACTTTAAGTAGGTCAGACATGATAAGAAGATTAAACGTCTAAGATCGAAGGTCCAATGCTGAATGATTGTAAATTAAAAATTATTACGTTTGTTAAAGATTCGAATTTATACATCAAATATCCGACTACCTTAGCGTGTTTGCATTTTAGGATCCACAATATCACGGAGCACATCGCCTAACACATTGTAGGCAATCACAGTGACAAAGATAGCAAGGCCAGGGGTGAGCATCCACCAGAAATTCATGAAAAATACGATCATATTTCCCTGCGATTGCTTGAGCATCAAGCCCCACGAGGCGGAGGGCTCGGAGATGCCG
>PKCJ01000103.1 GCA_002862945.1 Opitutia bacterium
CAGTAGGCGGGGCTGTTGAAGATAAAATCAAGGAAGGCGTGGCTCATACACGTGGCGAAGCCGACGAGTAGGAAAAGTGCGGAAAAACTGAACATGCGGAAAGCTGAAAAAAGGATCCAGAGAAGTGTCAGGAGCACCAAGCCACTACCGATGGCCCCATACTCAGCAATAAACTGGACGATGTCGTTGTGCGCGTAGCGATACATTTTGCGGCCCACCCAACCTTTTTTACTGTGATAGTGAGTGTAATAAATCTCGGGATAATTTCGCTGATACATGGGGAAGATATAGCGAAAAGAACCCCCGCCCCAGCCCAACAATAGGCGATCCTGCGTCATCTCCCAGGTGGCCTGAGTGGAAATGGCTCGGGCGTCTTGATCGGCCATCTCGATGGTTTTTTCTATATCGCCGAAGCGCTCTTCAATCGCGTCGAGGTCGATGTAAGAAACGGCAAGGTAGGCGCCTAAACCGAGAATGACTACGGGGAGTATATTGAGCCAAAAACTGCGAAGATGGAAAATACTTTGCAGCCCAAAGAAGAATAATAAGACTAGGAAAGAGACGGTGAGGATGCCACCAAAGAGGATGCCGCCCCGTGAGAGTGCGAGCCCGACGGACGCCGCGGTCAGGGCGAAGAAGAAGAAGCAAAGAAAGTGTGGGCCCCCACTCCTGGAAAATTCGCGGGTGCGCTTGGCGTGGTAGAAAAAGAGGACGCCTGCTGCAATGAGGATCAGATTCAAATAGGCGGCAGCTTGGTTACGGTAAAAAAAGGAGCCCCAGAAATGTTCATTACTGGAAGGGAAGGTCCAAAGAACAGCTTTGGCCTCAGTCAGATACTGGAGGATCGCGACCAGTCCCATGCCGGCACCACTGAGCAAGAGACACCAGAGCACGAGGAGAACGGGCTTGCGCCGCGTCAGTCCAGCCCAAAGTCCCCAAATGAGGGTGAAAGCTGCAACAAAGCTGACGAGGACGCGCCAGGCATTCATCGGCTGGTAGTCGGAACGAACGGAGCTAGGCAGCCAGCTGGCCAGCGGGGCTTGAACCGCTTCAACCCACCAGCCGCGTTCGTCGCGAACGACCTCAGCGCTTGGGTTGAGAGCGCCGACTAGGAGGTAGAGGAGGAAGAGGAAGCTAAACCAGAAGGGAGGCCAAGAAATTAGTCGGCGAAGCGACTGTTTCGATAAGCTAAAATGGGGGAATTTTGAAAACCTGACTTTGAATACGGCAAGGGACAGGGTGAATAATCCGCCGACGAGAAGGACATGGAGGGTCCACATTTGGACGCCGCCTAGACCCCATGCGGTGAAGGCGAGCGTTGCGCCGCCGGAGATGGCGACGAGCCATTCTTTCACCCGAATGCGGGGACGACTATGGTGTCCGATAGCTGAGGATTGCTGACTCATGATTGATGAGGTAATCCGTGAAACAGAGTTCTGGGACTGAGAGGAAGTCGACTTACCTATGCGTTCGAAATATTTTGCTGTTAATTTTTAGTGCAGCTCAGTCATAGGTAGGACGATACAAGCTCCTAACTTGCTGCTGCTGGTAGTCGGTCGCTTCACTGGCTTCAGCTTCGAAGCTAAGGTCCCCCTGATTAATTGATTTCCAGCGAACAGACGCTTTAGACCAAGCTTCGGCAGCAAGGTCTGAAATGATGGCAAACTGCCCTTCTGAAAAATAGGCTTTGTCGGCATATACGCGCAGTGAGGTATTATTGCCAATTTGATGCGCTTCGCTGTAGAGCAGTGAAAGGTCATCGTGCGCAGAGTCTTGCAGACAGAAGCTACGCTCATCACCACTGATCGTCAGGACTGCGCGACAAAAGCCCATCTTCTTGAGGATAAAACGGTAATCTGCCCACAGGTGATTGCCCGTATCCGCGCGCTCGGCTTCGACGATTAACCATTCCATGAGGTAGAGGGCATTACGGGTGCCTCGACGCGTCTGAAGGGAGTCAGTCAAGCGCTTGCGGATGAGCCCTGTCGATATTTTTTGACCCCTCAAAGTAAATAGAATAATGACAAAGGCGAAGCCGAAGAAGATCGGGAGGAAGCGTCCTTGGTAGGCAAAAGCAAGGAGTCCGCCGAGCAGAGCGAAAAGCGAAATCGCATAGAGAACAAGAACCGTTTTTTGATTAGACAAACCAGCACGTCTTAAGCGGTGGTGGATATGCCCCTGATCTGGCCGAAAGATGGGTAGGCCATTAATGCTCCGGCGCAACATGGCGAAGGCAACATCCGCGATGGGCAAAGCGAGCGCCATAACTGGGGCAATGAGCGCTGCAAGGACGGTGCCCTTCTCGGAATTGATGAGCGAGAGTGCGGCAATGACAAAGCCGATGAGATAGGCACCTGAATCGCCCATGTAGACTTTGGCTGGGGGGAAATTATGAAAAAGAAATCCAGAAATCGCACCGACCATCCCTAGCGCTAAGACAAAAGAAATTGCGACGCCAGATTCATAGGCGAGAAACGCAAGCAGGCCCATCAGTAAGAGGCCTATGCCACCCGCCAGACCATCAAGCCCGTCGATCAAGTTGATCAAATTCATGAGCGACACAATCCAGATTACGGTCAGCCACATACTGGAGAAACCCAATGGAACGATCACATCCGTAAAAGGAATCCCGACCTGCTCAATCGATATACCGCATTGATAGGCGATCACCCCGATAATGATTTGAGCGAGTAATTTAACCTTGGCTCCAAGCGGGTGGAAGTCGTCGATGAAACCCAGGAGAAACGAGGCGGCGGCTCCCAAGAAAATGCCGTAGTGGATTAAAGATTTGTTGTCCTGATCATCCAAATAAATGAAGCAAAGCAGGTAGGTGAGCGCAAAACCCATTATAATCCCTAAACCCCCGACACGAGGAATCACGCCGGTGTGCGTGTGGTGGTGCTGTGGATCCACATCGCCCCCCTGTCCCATACCAGAGAGCACGCAGAGATGGATGACTAACCAAGA
>PKCJ01000039.1 GCA_002862945.1 Opitutia bacterium
TCCATTTGGATCTGAGTCTCTTTCGTATTACGAGTAATTTTTGCTATGCGTTGTTCAGCCATGATTCGACAGCGGTTAAAAAAACCTTCATTTCAGCATCAGTTCCTACGCTGACTCGGATGAAAGAGCAAGTTAAAGGATGGGAGGAAAAATAGCGCACAAGCACGCGCTTCGACTTAAGATACTCGAAAAGACTCGCAGCGACTTCTGGACCAGACTCGCCTGCCGCGTTTTTCGGCTCGGTAAAGAGAAAGTTTGCGGCTGAGGGGTAGGTGAACCAATCGTGTGCATCGAGCTGCGCACGGGTCGCCTCACGAGTAGCCATCACCTTCTGGCGCTGTGCTTCAAAGTGTTCGACATCTTCAAATGCGGCCTGCGCTGCGACTTGAGCGACACGGTCGAGGTTATAGGCGTCTCGCACGCGGTCTAGCATGCGGATGATGGGCGCAGCAGCCATAGCAAAGCCTACTCGCATACCCGCAAGGCAGTAGGACTTAGAAAAAGTGCGCACGACGATCAGATTTTCGTAATCCTTGAGTAAAGAGACTGCCGAATCGGCGCCGAAATCGACATAAGCCTCATCGACCACAAGCAGGTCGTCGATCGCCTCCAAGGCCGCTTCGATCTGCTCAAGCGGAAAGGCGACGCCCGTCGGTGCGTTCGGATTGGTCAGGAAAAAGACTTTTGCCTTCGTCGCGACCAGTGCCTCGACGTCGAGCTGTAAGGAGCGGTCGAAGTTGACGTCGATCAGGCCCTGCCCCGACATGCCTGCTAGCACTGGATAGAGGGAATAACTGGGCACAGTGTGTCCAGCACCAGGAGCAGAAACAAAACAGCGTGTGATCAGGTCGAGAATATTATCGGAGCCGTTACCGATAATGACATTGCTCTGCTCCAGACCATAACGCGCGCCGATCAACTCACGCAGTTTCACGCTAGTCGGTTCGGGGTATTTGCGTAAGTTATCAACTTCAAGGGCAACTGCCTCAGTCACCTTGGGCGAGGGTGGATAAGGGTTCTCGTTGGTATTCAGTTTGACCCATGCCTCACCCTGCGGTTGTTCGCCCGGCACGTAGGCGTGCAAGTCATGGATGTGCGGTAGCGCACGACAGCTAGCATCAAATGTTTTCTTCATTAGATCACTGCAAGAAGAACGATAAGTCCCTTCGATTCAACTGCGAAAGCAATCTCCTGCAATTTAGAGAGACTTACAGATTGTCAGCCAAAGAATACACAGCTATCAACTTAGGCATGCAACCCACTCTCCTCCTACTCGCTGCAGGTATGGGATCTCGCTACGGCGGTCTTAAACAACTCGATGCCATGGGGCCGTCTGGCCAGACCATGATCGACTATGCGGTGGAAGACGCCTGTCATGCCGGTTTTGCTAAAGTCGTCTTCGTCATTCGCAAAGATTTTGAAGAGGACTTTCGCAGGCAAATCAGTGATAGACTCGCAGAAAAAATCGAGCTAGGCTATGCCTTTCAAGACCTGCACGATCTGTCTGGGGATCACACACCCCCCGAAGGTCGAACGAAGCCCTGGGGGACGGCACACGCTGTGCGTGCCGCACGCGATATCATTACTGAGCCATTTGCAGTGATCAACGCAGACGATTTCTACGGGCGTGAAGCTTACGCTCAGATGGCCGAGCAACTTCAGGCAAGTGGAGCTCATTCTCCCGATCCGAGCTCTGAGGCTACGGAGAAACTCAGTGCCTGTATGGTCGGATATACCTTGCGCAACACCCTCTCCCCTCACGGCATGGTCAATCGGGGCATTTGTGCGCTTGAGGGCGGCAAGCTACAAAGCGTGCAAGAATACACTGCCATCGGCAAGAATGCGGACGGCCAGCTAAGCGGCGAAAATCTACAGAAAAAACGAATGCCGCTCTCCGCCGACGCAGTCGTCTCGATGAACTTCTGGGGCTTTACGCCGGCAATCTTTGAACCACTCGAAGCCCATTTCGAGGCCTTCCTGCAAGCGCGCGGTCAGGAGCCAAAATCTGAATATTACTTACCTAGCCTCGTTGATAGTCTGATCAAATCAGGCGAGGTCGAATGCGCTGTCTTACAGACACACAGCCCTTGGTTTGGAGTGACCTACCCCGAAGACAAAGCACGGGTCGTCGAAAGTATTCAGAAGCTGACCGACGCGGGAGTCTACTCGCACTAAAAGTCATTAGCTCACGAGTCGCGGCTCAACTTATTCAGTAACGTAGCCAGTTCTCTCCACTGCCCTAGCCTCATGAGAAAGAAGGACTGCCGACGCCTATAATCTTATCGTCAGCGACTTACCATGAGCGTCGAGTTGCTCGAGTCGAGCGAATGTCTCCACGACGGGTGAGGCTTTTGCGAGACTCTTGGCATCGTAGCGCACTGTGCTAGAGCGGCGCATAAAATCGATCGCTTGGAGACCACTGAAGTAGCGACCCGCACGGCCAGTGGGCAGGGTGTGGCTAGGACCTGCGGTGAAATCACCAAGCACAGTAGGTGTCATGTAGCCCTGAAGAATCGCTCCGGCCGTGGTGATCTGCTGACTCAAGGGCTCAATAGAACTAGCAGCGACTTGAAGCTCTAAGTGCTCTGGGGCGATGTAGTTGGCCACTTTGACGGCTTGGGCAAGTGTCTTGCAGGTCACGGCGAGACAGCGACCATTGAGAATTTTGGCGCATTTATCCGCATGCCTGAGCGTAGACAATTGCTTAGCGATTGCCTTCTCGATTTTACCGAGGAGCGACTTACTCGTCGTCGCGAAATAAATGATCTCTTTGCCACTGCCGTGCTCAGCTTGTGCGAGGAGGTCGGCGGCGACATGACGAGGATTGGCTCCAGCATCAGCTATGATCATCAATTCACTCGGTCCAGGTAGCAGGTCAATACCAACAGTGCCCAGCACCTGCCGTTTGGCTTCCATCACGAAGGCATTGCCGGGGCCGTAGATTTTATCCACCGCT
>PKCJ01000093.1 GCA_002862945.1 Opitutia bacterium
ACCTACCTTGTTGGCTCCGTTCCCGAGCGTATGATGTCTGTTTTGCAGCCATACATTTTGACTGCGGAAGCGGGATGATTTTAATTTGCAGGTCAATGCATTTAGGGCGGTTACCTGCGACTGACTGAGGTTAGAAACGTCACCATTAATCTTGCTAGCTAACGAATCGCAAGTAGAGATAAGCAAGAGACATTACGGTGAAGAACACGATGCCTGTCCAGCTTAGCAGTTTCATTAGGATGCGAGGGCGGAATTCTTGAGGAACAATATCGCCGCTCATTACGCGGTAGTTAATATACGCAAGCACTGGTGAGGTGATGAATGAGACAATGGCTGCGAAGCTGAGCAGCTGGAGTAGGCTTTTGGCGAAGAGCAAAACGACTAAGCTGGCGAAAATAGTCGAGAGGATGATCCAGAAGTTTTGTATACGCTGAAACTTCTGTGGCGGTAGATCTTTGATTAGACTGCTGCAGGCAGCGAATGAGCGCGGGTAACCATCGAGGCAGGTCAATGAGGTACTGAACATGGTAATGAATGCAGCCGAAAGTATAAGAAGGCGCGACCATTCACCAATGCTTGCAGTATAGAGACTGACTAGCTGCTTAGAGAAACCAACCCCCCCCGCTGCAAAACTTTCGCCGGATCCATACATAACGAGTGCGCCAAGCGCAACGAAGAGTGCTGCGAGGATAGTAGCAGCGAGGTAACCAATGTAAAAGTCGATGGTTGATTCCTTAATCGTGGCGACATGCCCAGTCTGTTTTTCACGGCTAAACATCCAGAGTGACGACCAAGCCGAGAGGTCGATAGGTGCGGGCATCCAACCAAGTAAGCTAATAATGAAGGCAAAGGACGCCCACCTATATGGACTTGAAGCGACAAAGTCGGCGGCAATTTCGGGCTGATTGGGTAGTGCTAAGATAACTGCAAGTATGGTGCTGATACCCAGTGCCGTGATGATCAGCTTGGCCAAGCCGTCGAGCAGTTTGTAATGCCCAACTAACAGGAGCCCTCCACAAGTAATAAGCACGCCTACAGTAAGATGAGGCACTGAGATGGCAGTTATGCCATATCCTGAGAGTAAGGCACCACTTAGCATACTGACGCCTGCGATGTTGATCGTGCCAGTCAAGATGTTTATGGTAAGAAAGACCCAAACATAAGCCTTGCCCAGGCGCTTGTATCCAGCGAGCAGGCTCTCGCCTGTCGCGGCAGCATAACGTTGACCAAAAAAGAAAAAGGGGAACTTAAGTAAGTTGGCCAGTAAGACAAGCCAGAGCAGTGACCAGCCAAACTCGGCACCCGCACGGGTCGACCAGACTAGGTGCGAACCACCAATCGCGGCGCAGGCGACTAGAATGCCCGGACCTAGGGCTTTCCAAAGATTGCTGCGGCTAGCCAAAAAAAACCTCCCCTCGTCTTTCGGTAGTTACCCAGCTTGTTTTGTATAATATATCACGCATGTTTTTGAACCGTGTGCCTTACCTACGCTTGCCAAAGGAGCTAAACGAGCCATGCATAGGTCAAACTGTAGCTATTTGTTATTTTGATAAAGCACATTCTCATGCTATACATCCTATTTGATTTGGACGGTACGCTCATAGACCACTTCACTACAATCCATAAGAGTGTGGCATTCGCGCAACGTAAACTCGGTCTGCCCGAGAGCGATTATGCTAAAGTGCGTGCGACTGTCGGCGGTTCGATACCGGTCACGTTGAGTAAACTCTGCGGCGAAGATAAGGTGACAGTCGCTGAACCACTTTTTCGCAAACATTTTGAGGAAATCATTTTCGACGATGTTTTCACACTGCCAGGTGCAGATTGGCTACTTAAGAATTTGAAAAAACGCGGTGATAAGCTCGGCGTGTTTACTAACAAATATGCCAGCCACACGCGCTCAGTGCTCGCATACCTCGGGCTTTATCAATGGTTCGACGTAATTATTGGCACTGGAGATCCAGACTGTCTCTACCGAAAACCTGATCCGCTCTTTACTGCCCATGCACTAGAGCAAATGGATTGCGCCTCTGAGGAAGCATTAATGATCGGAGACTCACCTTACGATCTCGCTGCAGCGGAAGCTGGTTGTATCGCTTGCCACCTTGTAGCTACGGGCAGTCACACTGCAGCAGAGTTGTCCAGATGCATCGCATCCGATTACATTTATAAGGACCTTCATGAACTTGGCGAAAAACTCTTTGGACTGGATCGACCTAAATGAATTCTAACTCAATAACACAGCTTCCCCGCCCTACCGCAATCCTTTGGGATCTGGACGGCACATTGATCGACCAAACAGCTGCCATCGTCTGCTGCTATCGTGAGGTCATCGTAAAGATGGGCTATCCTCAGCCAGACGATGATGCGATTCGGCGTAGTCTTGGCGGCGTTATGGCTGCGACGATGGAACTTTTTGTGGAGGTTGAGCGTATGGATGAGGCCTGCAAGGCCTTCCGAAAGCGTTTTCCCGAAATCATGTTCGACGGCCTGATCCTTTTAGCAGGGGGTATAGAGTTAATTGAGCGATTTTATAAAGCCCGCATCCCACAAGTGATCTTTACTAACAAACACGGCGACACCGCGCGTATGGTCAGTCGGTATGCGGGTTTTGCGAAATACATTCCCATTTGTATAGGCGGCGCGGACACGCAGTGGCACAAACCTCAGCAAGCCCTCACTCAGCACGTGCTCGACCAAATTGAAGTTTCTGCAGAGGGTTCAATTATCATCGGCGACTCGCCCACAGATATTGCTGTCGCGCAAAATGCTGGACTCACCTGCTATTGCGTCTCGACTGGTGCTCACAATCTCGAGGAGCTTATGGAGGCAGGCGCTGATGCAGTATTTGGGTCTTTGACCGAACTTGGA
>PKCJ01000091.1 GCA_002862945.1 Opitutia bacterium
TTCGCACAAATCGCGTAAATCGAAAAGCCCTTGCAATGCAATTTCATGCACACAAGGTGACTGGTCCCATATGGATCCTTAGATAGTAGAGCAATGAAGTGAAGCGCCCAGTAAGTATTTCTCATCTAAAAACAAATAAGATTCACCCTGAATTAACTTCAAGCGACTCATTGCACCCGCATATGACAAAAAATTCCGCAGCTTCCTCATCGGTTACCCAAGGTTTAAAACTTACATGGACCGCAAGTGCTTTCTATTTAAAGCTGGGCCTCATTAGCATTCTTTCGCTTGGTAGCCTTTGTGCCAAGGAAGCACCTAATTTCATCCTCGTCCTGACCGATGATCAAGGCTGGACAAGCATGTCAGCGCCGATGGATCTAAGACGCCCTAACAGCAAAAGTGATTATCATAAAACGCCTAACATGGATGCCCTTCTCGAGCGCGGGATGCGCTTTAGCAATGGCTACGCAGCGGCACCAGTTTGCTCACCAACCCGCTACAGTATACAATTTGGAAAATCACCCGCACGGCTAAATTTTACAAGAGTCCTAGGGCGAAATGGTGCCGATCACAATCAAATTGGAATCCCACAGGCTTTGAAAGCCGCCGATCCAGAGTATTTTTGCGCTCACCTTGGCAAGTGGCACATTAGTGCCGACCCTGAACGCTATGGATACGATGTGCATGATGGCAAAACGACCAACCGAGAGGGAGGCTTTACAATGAAAAACCATATTCGCGAATGGGGGGGATACGCCGAAGACGACCCCAAGCGAGTGTTCTCTCTGACCAATCGGGCCATCGACTTCATGCAAAAATCGGTCAAAGAGGAGCGGCCTTTCTTCATTCAGATCTCCCACTATGCGGTGCACTCGGATCTTGTTTACAACGAAGAAGCTTTCGAAGAAGTGGGTAATTGGTCCGCTGGCGAAGTTCACCAAAACCGTGCCTACGCGGCCATGGTTCACAATCTGGATGAGTCGATTGGTCTGCTATTAGAGGCCTATGACACAATGGGTCTCGCAGAAAGCACCTACTTAATCTTCACCTCAGACAATGGAGGCATGCCGACTCTACCAATTCAAGTCAACAAAGGCGAACCCTACCCGGCGGGGCTAAATTCGCCTCTACTTCGAGGTAAATGGGATTTGACCGAAGGTGGCATTCGCGTGCCATTTGCCGTCATGGGTCCTGGAGTTAAAGCTGGCTCACAAAGTAATGAACCTGTCATAAGTTATGACCTTCTGCCTACTTTCGCAGATATCGCCGGTGCGACCGATGTTCTCCCGAATAACTTAGATGGCCGAAGCATTCGCCCCGTGCTCAAAAATCCTGATAGCAAAATTCAGCGCCCACCCGAGGGCTTAGTCTTTCACTTCCCACATTACAATGTTGTTGGCCTCAATGAACCGCATTCAGCAATCCGCATAGGCGACTACAAGCTGCTAAAGTTTACTTCATCCAGTCGAGAATTACTCTTTAACGTCGCCGATGATCCCAGCGAGAGTGTAGATCTTTACGAGGCAAACATCGCTCAGGCAGACAAACTAAATATTGAGCTCGAAACTTATTTAGATGCAGTCGGCGCAGAAAGACCAGTGGACAGTAACAGCTGGACAAATGGTCGTTCGGGTGCAACTAAGACACTCTTTCTCTCTCGATATCCCAAATGATGGGAAACAACTCTACGACCTGAAGAAAGACCCTGCCGAAATTCAGGACCGCTGGCAGCAAGAGCCGGAAATTGCCCACCAAATAAACCTTGCTCCAACAATTATAAGCGAGGCCCCTCCGCCGATCACTCCATGAAAATCTCGCTCGCTCCAAAAAGCGAGCAATACCTTAATACTGCCCAGAATGACGATAATCTCCCCAGCGGTGCTTGATGGTACGTTTGAGAGGGATTTGCATACCGCCCGAGTTTTCCAGCCAGTCATAAATCTCACCAGCAAGTTCGCGGATAAGGTCCTGGTGCTCGGGCTGCTCGATCAAATTATACATTTCGTGTGGGTCACTCTGCAGATCATAGAGTTCGTTGCGCTCCCAAAGTCCGTGATAACGGATTAACTTGTAACGATCCGTGCGAACGCCGAAAACAGATGGCGTCATCGGAAAATCATACTCCCAATAATATTCGTAAAAGACTTTGTCACGCCAGGGCACTTCTTTTCCTACGAGCAATGGTAGAAAGGAATCTCCGTGCATCTCAGGTTTTTTTTCAAGTCCTGCCATCGCCATAACTGTGGGCGCAATATCAATATTTTGCACAAGGCTATGTAAAGTTTCACCACCTTCAAATAGATCAGGGCAACGCACTAAGAGTGGCACCTTGGCGGATTCCTCATAGAAATGCCGCTTGTCGATTAATCCGTGCTCACCCCAGCTGAAACCGTTGTCACCCATGTAGATGACTACAGTTTCATCCGCAATACCGCGCGCTTCGAGATACGCCATCACCGTGCCGATACTTTCATCGACGCCCATAAGGGTTTCGCAATAATCGATGACCAAGTCACCAACTGTTCCTTTGCCATGATACATGTAATCCACCCCGTGCCAACTATGCCGCTGCTCCTTGACCCACTCCGGCCAGAGCAAATCTTTATAGCTACCATCTTGGGTTTGCGAATAGGTCGCCGGTAATTCGTAGTCCACCCCTGCATACATCCCTGCATGACGCGCTGCCTGCTTAAATTCTGAGTGCACCGCCTTGTGCGATAGATACACGAAAAAGGGCTGATCTGATTCTAATTGCTCCATCCATTCCACGGCATGCTCCGTCAGTAGATCAGATGTATAGACGGTATCCTCATAACTTGTATGCTCCCCATTGATGTT
>PKCJ01000079.1 GCA_002862945.1 Opitutia bacterium
CGAATACTCGAACGCTGTCCAAGAATCGTGCAAATACGGTCGAGCCCGAAAGCGATACCGCCGTGAGGCGGAGCGCCGTATTCAAAGGCATTTAGCATATAGCCGAAACGGCTTTCTACGACCTCTGCGGGAATCTTAAGCACGTCTTCAAAAACCTTCTTCTGCAGTTCGGGCTGGTGAATACGGATGGAGCCGCCGCCGAGTTCGACACCATTGAGCACGAGGTCGTAATGCTGACCACGCACTTTCTTTGGATCACTATCAAGAAGAGCAACGTCCTCTAAGACTGGAGCCGTGAATGGGTGATGCGAGGAAACGTAGCGACCTTGCTCCTCATCGAAGAGCATGAGCGGGAACTCGATCACCCAGAGGAATTTGTAGTCGTTCGGACTGATCGTTAACTTCTCGCGCTTGACCAAGAGTTGCGCAGCTTCTAGGCGCACGCGACCGAGGATCGTGCAAGCACGCTCCCACTCGGTCGCCGCGAAAAAGACGATGTCACCGTTTTCGACTTCAAGTTGCTCTTCAATGGCCGCCTTTTCTTGCTCAGAGAAGAATTTGAGGATTGGGGACTTCCATTCATCATTAACGGATTTAATGAATGCGAGCCCCTTTGCACCGAGTGATTTGGCGGTATCCTCGAGACCACGTAGTTCACCTTGGGTGAGATCGGCAAGTCCTTTAGCATTAAAGGCTTTAATCGAGCCCCCAGAATCGAGTGTGCCTTTAAAGACCTTAAACTCCGACTTAGCGAATATGTCTGCGCAATCTTGCAGTTCCATATCGAAACGTATGTCAGGCTTATCCACGCCAAAGCGGTTCATCGCGTCGTCGTAGCTCATACGAAGGAAGGGGGTTTCGATGTCCTTGCCCAGCGTGTCCTTCCAAATACGTTTCATGAGACCCTCGATTAACGAATACATGTCTTCGCGGTCGATAAACGAGAGTTCGATGTCAAGCTGTGTAAACTCTGGTTGGCGATCAGCACGCAAGTCTTCGTCTCGAAAGCAACGAGCTAGCTGGTAGTAGCGCTCCACACCCGCGACCATTAGCATTTGCTTGTATTGCTGTGGCGATTGCGGGAGGGCATAAAATGCACCGGGGTTCATGCGGCTAGGCACCAGAAACTCGCGGGCACCTTCGGGCGTACTCTTAAAAAGCATCGGCGTTTCCACCTCGATGAAGGTCTCCTCATCCATGTAGTTACGGATGGCTTGGATAGTCTTGTGGCGTAGGCGAAGGAGATTTAGGTTGGATGTGCGGCGCAGATCTAGATAGCGATAAGTCATGCGCAAGTCTTCACTGGTCTTGTCCGCAGTATCATCCATAGGAAAAGGCGGTGTCTTCGAGACGTTGTGAATCATGAGCTCCGAGGCGTGAAGCTCGATCCCGCCAGTGGCGAGGTTCGGATTCACCGCAGCCTCAATACGCTCTTGGACATTGCCTGTGGCTTCGATCACAGACTCAGGCTTGATTGAACCGAATTGTGCTGCAAGCGCAGCATTAGCAGGGTCGAGGACGATTTGGGTGAGGCCTTCACGATCACGCAGGTCAACGAAAAGAATACCTCCGTGGTCGCGAACGGAATCAACCCAGCCAACGAGAGTAGCGGCAGAACCAGCGTCAGATTTACGGAGTTGAGAGCAGTGATGAGTGCGCTTCATTAGTGCGGGGATGAAAACACCTTGCCCCCTCGAAACAAGCACGAAAATATGCACACAATACTCGGAATTAGAATTTTCATAAGTCAGGACGCAGAAAAATACGCAAAGCAACTATCCGATTGGACATTGAACCCACTGAACCGCATAATCATCAAGTTAAGCTCCAACTCGATAAAAATAATTTCTTTATACTGAGTCAGTATTCTCAAAAATGGCAAAAACACTCGAACTCAAAGGCGGCCTCGTCGTCGCACTCCTTATGTTACTGACCGGGATTGTCGGCACACTATTTATCGTATTAGGTCCACAAGCGACAGAGAAGTCACCCGGCGTCATTCACATTGGTGTGCGATACGCCAATGAAAGAAGTCTAGAGTTCAACCAATACGGAAAAAACGGCCCGGGGGCAACGATTGAGATAGTCGCACCAGACGGTAAAGTCGCCTACATGCACGAGAACCTGCAAATCGGCCGTAATTTGATGCCTCTTAAAGACATTCCAAACGGCCTCTACATGGCTCGGTTGAGTGCACCTGGCTACTTAACCCGCGAGTTACCAATCATAGTTGAAGGACGCATGATAAATCCGCCCAAGGACGCCAAACTGGAAGATGGCAGCATAGCCGATTATAACTTGATCGGCGTGCGTTTTGAGGTGAGCCATTAGCGGCGCGACTTATTACGCCCCAATAGATAGCTAAGAAGCCCTTTCGCCAATGCGCTTACAATTACCTGTTGCCTGCAACTCTTCACAGTGCGCAGTCACTTGCAGACGCTGACTCTCCACATTCAGTGCCAACTTGTCAGCAACAGTCTTTCCATACCACTCCATAAAGGGGGCATCGATTTCAAAAATCTTATCGCAGTCTAAGCAGATAACCTGAGCTTGAAAGGTCGTGGCGTCACGATTCGCCATGTAAAACTTGTAATCTCGCCCCACATCGACTTCCCGAATTAGCCCACTCTCAATTAGGATTGGCAATGCGCGGTAAACCGTGGCACGGGAAACAGAGTCGTCAATTTCACGGGAGCGCTCCAGAAGATCCTC
>PKCJ01000002.1 GCA_002862945.1 Opitutia bacterium
ATTTGGCGGCTCATTTACACGAACACAGTCATTTCCTACTTGAGAAAAGACAATCTTTTGCTGTCATTGGTCCATGAAAGCACCTCGAATCGAAGACTACTACCAATCTGCGGATTTGTTCTTCTTGAACAATCTACCCGTCGGCCTGACCTACGACGACGTTTCGCTCGCCACGCTCTACTCGGACGTGCTCCCCCGCCAGACTACCTTGGTTACTCGCCTCTCCGCCTCGCTAGAGCTACAGATCCCCATCATTTCCTCGGATATGGACACCGTCACCGAGTCAAAGATGGCCATCCAAATGGCACTCAACGGCGGTCTCGGTCTCATCCATTATAACATGAGCGACGAGAAGCAGGTGCGCGAAGTCACTCGGGTGAAAAACCACATTCATGGCTTCATCCAAGAGCCGATCAAAGTCGCGCCCGATCAAAAAATTGGCGAAATAATGGAGCGCATCGCTGATCGTGGCTACGGCTTTAGCACCTTCCCTGTAGTCGATGCAGAGAACAAGCTGCTTGGCCTGCTACCTGGCCGCGTAGTTAAGGCGCGTTACGCTGAGCGCCTAGTCTCCGAGGCCATGAGCCCTCGCGATCAAGTCTACACACTGACCGAAAAAGAGATTACCAAGAATCCGATCGAAGTCGCCGACGAATTTTTTACCAAACACATGGGTATTCATAAACTGCTTGTAGTGGATGACGAAGATCGCCTTTGCGGTCTCTTTACCTTATCCGACATTGAGCGTATCGATGCTGAGTCCCACCAGTCCGTCAAGCCCGCGCGCGACAGCCACTTTCGCCTAATGTGTGGCGCAGCTATCTCCGCCCACCGAAAAGCCGATGGCAAACTAGACCGCGACCGCATCCTCGGCCATGTCAGCAAACTGGTAGAAGAAGGCGTTGACGCTGTAGCCGTCTCTACCGCGCACGGTTTTTCCAAGGGCGTAGGAGATGCCATCCGCATGCTTCGAAGCGAGTTCGCCGATCTTACCCTCATCGCCGGCAATGTCACCAGCGCTGAAGGCGTCGAATTCCTCGCTGATGCGGGCGCCAACACCATCAAAATTGGCCAAGGTCCTGGCTCGATCTGCACCACCCGCATCGTCGCAGGTGTTGGCATCCCACAGATGACGGCACTCTACTGCGCCTCGCTTGCAGCCAAGAAGAGAGGCGTCGCAATCCTCGCCGATGGAGGCATCACCAAATCTGGCGACATGGTTAAAGCCCTCACCCTCGCCGACGGCGTCATGTGCGGCAACCTGCTAGCTGGTTGCAACGAAGCCCCAGGCCAGATCATCGAGATCAACGGCAAACTTTACAAGCAATACCGCGGCATGGGCAGCAGCGCCGCGATGATAGATGGCTCTGCCGCACGCTATGGCCACGACCGCAAAGACGTCGCCACCAAAGCCGCCGCAGAAGGCATTGAAGCGCTCAAAGAATCCGTCGGCTCTCTCAGCGGTGTGCTCCGCGAACTCGTCGGCGGTATCCAGTCCGGCATGGGCTACCTAGGAGCGGCGAACCTCAAGCAGCTTCGCAAAAACGCTCGCTACATACGCGTCAGCCCCGCCGGCCAAAAAGAGTCCGCACCTCATGATGTCATCACAGTCAAAACTTCTGACGCTTCCGGCGAATCCGCTAAATAATTACGTAATTTATCAAAAATGTTAACCGCCTTTCAAAGCAAACTCATCGCGGACACCGGCATATCAACTGGAGATGAAGGTAAAGGCCGCGTAATTTTAGAAATCATCGACGAGCTTCGTGAGGCAACGGGGCGTAATGACGCTGTCGCAGCCGTGATGAAGGTCAATGGCGGCTCCAACTCGGGGCACACCGTAGCTGGGCTAAAGCTCAACCTTCTGCCCGGTGGCGTGGCCGACGATAAAGTGCCCTACCTCCTGATCGGCGCTGGCGTTGTCGCGGATCCGCGCAAATTTCTTTGGGAATCTGCTTATGTCGAGCTGCATGGACACGTCGCGATCAAGCGACTCGCTATCGACGAGCGCTGCCAAGTCTCTGATCTCTGCCACCGATTGCTTGACCTCGCCTGGGAGGACTATCGTGTCAAGGTCCAGAAAGGTAGGGCCCGTGGTTCTACAGGTCGTGGCATCACCCCCGCCTATCTCGACGAAGTTGGGCAGTTTCAAATTCTCTACGCCGACTTCCTTGGCTTAAAGAGCGAGTTCGCCGAGAAAATGCAAGGCCGCATCACCCGCGCCCTCCGCGTAATCGAGTATGTCTGCCAAGTCGCCCCTGAGTGCTGGCCGAACTTCTTCGAAACACTCACTGCTGCCGAAACAGGTGCCAGCACTGAAGTCATCGATGCTGGCAAAGTCGACGCGATTGATTTCGATTTCGGGCAGTTCGCTGGCGATGCTCCATTCACGCTCAACGTTGAAAAACTGATTGAAGCCTATTGGGCCGCAGGTCAGGTCCTCGTCCCGCAGATCGTCGACGTGCGCGAACTAATACTCCATGAGCTAGATAAGGGTAATTATATTATCGGCGAATTTGGGCAGGCCTACTGGTTGGATAAGCGCCATGGCTTTGCTCCGAGTGTGACCGCCTCGCACACCTTCACGCCCGAATTCTACCAAAGCGCCGGCATTCCCGCACAGCCCATCCACAACGTCAGTTGCTGCAAGGCCTACGATACCAAAGTTGGCACCCACGTCTTTATCTCCGAGATCGATCTCGAC
>PKCJ01000059.1 GCA_002862945.1 Opitutia bacterium
CACATCCCACTTAACTACATATGTTTAAAGAAGACTTTAACCCAGCCGATGACACACTCTCTCAGATCGAAAAAATAGAGAAGTATTTCGGGGTTGTCGACTGGAGCTGTCTAAAACCGCATTTCAAAGCTGGCAATCTAATCTATGTGGACCCTAGCTTAGACTTAAAGGCCGCCGGGCTTGTCTTCACAAAGGATGATCAGGTACAGGTGCAGAAATGGCTACAATGCGGCGAGCTTGTCCAGCCCTGCGAACTCCACGCTGAGCACTGGGAAAAAGAAAATACCCGCTTTCAAGCTACGATCGTGCGTCCATTCATACTCGCCCAACCCCTCTAGTTAAGAGGTTTACACCATGTGGGAAATCAACAAAAAAATCGGCCTCTTTACGATCTTCCTTATATACCTACGCTTGGGCTGTCTCTGCTTCGGTGGTCCCATAGCACACATGGGCTACTTTAGGTATGAATTTGTCGACCGCCGCAAATGGCTGGATGACGATGCTTATGCCGAATTACTCGCCCTCTGCCAATTTGTGCCAGGCCCCTCTAGTAGCCAGTTGGGCTTCGCAATCGCATGGCAGCGAGGCGGCCTCACTGCTGCCTGCGCCGCGTGGCTCGGATTCACCCTACCCTCCGCACTAATCATGATCAGCTTCGGCTATGGATTTTTCGCACTCGAAGGTCAGATCGTAGCGTTCACGCACGGCCTACTCATTGCTGCGGTAGCAATCGTCGCCAAGGCCACGCTTGAGCTGGGCAATAAGCTTTGCCCAGACTTATCTAGGATGGCCATCGCAGTCCTTTCTGCCATGCTAATAATAAGCTTGCCGGGGAGCCTTACTCAAGTTGGCGCGATCGTATTCGGTGCCCTCATTGGTTTATGGCTGAAGCATCAACTTCCTATGGCACGCGAGCTTACATCAACCCCTCAAAACATTAAACAAACTCGAACTCTAAGAAAAATCGCATTCGGAGCGCTTCTAGTCAGCGCTTTCCTTTTAATTGGAAGCTTTTGGATGAATGAAAACATTTATGCACTCCATTACCGTGCCGGTGCCCTAACCTTTGGCGGTGGCCATGTTGTTTTGCCGCTCCTCAACGGCACCATCGTGTCAGGCGGCCTTGTCTCTGAACCAATCTTCCTTGCTGGTTACAGCGCCGCTCAAGCCCTGCCAGGGCCGCTTTTTACTCTCTCAGCATTTCTTGGTACATTAGGAGCGGGCACTAGCCCAGCTGCAATTGGAGGCGTGCTTGCGCTCATAGCCATTTTTATTCCTGGAATTCTCTTTCTCATTGGTATACTGCCCTACTGGAGCATCATGCGCCAAACCAGATGGGCACAAGCAGGACTCAGGGGTGCTAACGCTGCAGTCGTCGGCTTACTCCTCGCGGCACTCATCCATCCAGTCTGTACACATGGGATTCAAAACGCGACTGATCTGAGCATTGGTTTCTTGGCCTTCCTTGCACTTTACCGATATAAAGCCCCAGCATGGCTAGTCGTTCTGGGTAGTGGAATTGCTGGTTATTTATTTTAGGGCATCTTTGAAAACCTAGAGATTTATCCTTGTACTATGCGTATTGAGCTACATCTTAGCCAACATGCCAACAATAGAGAACACTCGCCAATGCACAATCCCGATCAAACATGGCGAGTTTTGGACTGCCAAGCAACGCTACGGCCACCCCATCCATGAGGTTTCTTACCGAGCATGCTACAAGCCCCAGCTGCCAGCCTATTTCATCGAGCGTTATGCGGAGCCCAGCCAATTGATCTACGATCCCTTCATGGGACGCGGCACCACACTGATTGAAGCAAAACTACTTGGCCATAATGTGATTGGTAATGATGTCAATCCACTCAGTACAATTTTGACAGCCCCGCGCCTCTGTGAGCAGAACCTCGAAAAGATTACTCAACGAATCGAACAAATCACGCTTCCTGAGGTAGAGATCGAGAATAAGGACCTACTCGTTTTTTTTGAACAGCAAACACTCGCCGAACTCTATGGTTGGCGCAGCTATTTCAAAGCTAGACAAGCCACAGGCACCTTTGACGAGGTCGACGCTTGGCTTCAAATGACAGCCTGCAATCGCCTTACAGGTCATTCAAAAGGCTTCTTCTCGGTCTATACATTACCGCCCAATCAAGCTACTACGCTCAACGCTCAGCGTAAGATTAATGCTAAACGAAGCCAAAAGCCAGAGTATCGAAATACGAAGGAACTGATTCTAAAAAAGTCGAAAAGCCTCCTTCGACAGGGGCTACCCAGCAATTATAACGCGACCACATCGACCCTACTTTGCCGCTCAGCCGATGCCACGCCTGAGATCCAAAACGAGTCAGTACAGCTGATCGTAACCTCGCCCCCTTTCCTCGACATCGTCAATTACGTTGGCGATAACTGGCTACGCAACTGGTTCTGCCAATGCAAACCTGAACGGGGCAAGCTCTGGCAACTACGCAAGCTCGAAGATTGGACAGCTAAGATGAATGCTTCGCTCAAAGAAATGAGCCGTGTCCTCAAGCCCGAAGGTCGCATCGCTCTCGAAGTAGGCGAAGTGCGCAAAGGCAAACTAATGCTGGAAGAGCAAATCATCCTCGCCGGGCAAACCGCTGGCCTTAAAGTTGCATACACTCTGATTAATAGCCAGACCTTCACCAAGACCGC
>PKCJ01000017.1 GCA_002862945.1 Opitutia bacterium
CAGCAAACTAGGTATGAAGCTATCTATTAACTTTTCATTTCAACGCTGGTCTCACTGGCATTAGCGAGCATCTGATGAAGCGGTATAATTTGCTATCGGCTTGACTCAATGCGCCTAGTTTCTGGACACTACAAAAATCACATCTTCAACAAGCTAATTAATCAGAAGGACTAGACTATGGCAGGCGTCGGTAAATTACTCAAACAAGCACAAAAAATGCAAAAACAGATGGAGGTCATACAGGCTAAGCTCGCCGAAACCATTTTGGAGGTTTCTAGTGGTGGCGGTGCCATCAACGTTAAGATCAACGGGCAAGGCGATTTTCAAGGCTTTAAGATCGACCCCGAATTTTTAAAAGAAGACGCTGACTTCATTGAAGAGACGCTCCTCTCAGCCGTCCAGGAAGCTGTAGTCAAAGCTAAGGAAACCAGCGAAGAAGCAATGGGTTCAGTGACTGGCGGTATGGGTGGCTTCCCTGGGTTAATGTAGGCTCTTTGTCGTCGGTTTCTTTATTTGTCTACTCCTCTCTGGCCTCTGTCTACTGCCTCCTGATCTCTGCAAATGACACCTGCCTACGATTCGCTGCTTCAGCAACTTAAACGCCTACCAGGTTTGGGCTATCGCTCCGCTGAACGAGTGGCTATGCATTTGTTAGTCGAAAAACCTGATACGATGCCCGAGTTACTGGATGCCATGAAGCTAGCGCGTGAGGCCGTCTGCCGCTGTCAGATATGCGGTAACATGGCTGAGAGTGAAATTTGCGCTATCTGCGAAGACGGTAAGCGCGACGCTAGCACGATCTGTGTGGTCGAGCATGTTCCCGATTTGATCGCGATTGAGCGCTCTAGTGCTTGGAAAGCTCGCTATCACGTGCTGCACGGCAAACTTTCTCCTATCCATGGAGTTGGCCCTGAGAAGCTAAATTTAAAAAGCCTTCAAGCCCGAATCCAAACTGGCGAAGTCACTGAGTTAGTCCTCGCACTCTCCAACGATATCGAAGGGCAGGCAACTTGTCATTTCATTCAAGAAGAGCTGGTCGAAGATCGTCCGATTAAAGTCTCTCGTATTGGCTTCGGCTTACCCAGCGGTGGCGGCGTTACCTACGCGGACTCGATCACACTTCGCAGCGCGCTTGAAGGCCGCCGTACTTACGAATAGTCTCCATGTTACAATTTTCTATTTTAGGCATTCCCGTACGCGTAGAGCCATGGTTCTGGATCACGATGGCCTTTATCGGAGGTGGCCTCCATGCTACCAATTCAACTGATATTTTGCTAGTGCTTGTCTTTGTCTTTGCGGGTTTTCTATCAATCATGATACATGAGCTCGGGCATGCGCTTACTATCCGGAGATATGGCCTACCCGCCGCGATCACCCTGCAAGCCTTCGGCGGTTATGCCTCCTTCCCTGTAGGTAAGCTGGATCGCAAACAGTCATTTGTTGTGACCGCGGCGGGTCCTGTACTGCAGTTCGTATTCGGTGTGCTGCTCATTGTCCTTGTTCCTAGTATTTCTATACCGGAAGGTTCTCTTTTTCTTCCCTTCCTCAGAGATTTGATTTGGGTCAGTATCGCATGGTCGATCCTAAATTGTCTACCGGTCTATCCGATGGATGGTGGGCAAATGATGGCAGCGATTCTTGGACCTAAGAAGCAGCACTTCGTCCATTTGATCAGTTCCATCGTCGCAGTCGCAGTCGGTATCGCTGGCTACCTCTATCTCGGCACAATCCTATTACCCATTTTCATGGCACTCTTCGCTTGGCAAAATTGGCAGTCATACCAAGCTACTTCTCCGCAGTAGCAATCTTTTACCGAATTGAATCCTTTCCATTTCCACTGCCCACGGTTTTATATGAGCCATGAAAATTGCTAAAATAGTCCTCAAAGAGCTGGTTTTTTTTGCCCGGCATGGGCTCCTCGAAGAAGAGGCAAAGCTAGGGCAACGCTTTCGCCTGAATGTAGTCGTCGAGCTAGAAGCTTCACTCGATTTGGCAGCAGATACTCCAGACTGTTCGGTAAATTACGTGGAGCTCTACGCAACGATCAAAGAGATTTTTACTGAGCAACGTTTTAATATGATCGAGGCGGCGGCAGATGCCATCGCAATCGGTATACTTGAACGTTTCGACAAGCTTGTATCGGTTAAGGTAGAAGTGAAAAAACCCTCAGTTCCTGTTGACTGTGCTTGCGATTACTTCGCTGCGGAGGTGACGCGATGTCGCTAGTGCATGCCTTCATTGCGCTCGGCAGCAACCTTGGTGATCGTTTAGGGCAAATGCAGTTTGCGCTCAAGGCTTTAGCGGCGGATGATCAACTCAAAGTTTTGCAAATTAGTCCTGTTTATGAGAACCGCGCAGTTGGCATGGGGGAGGCCGATGATTTCCTCAACGCAATGGCTGAGGTCGAGACCTCGATGGCACCACTTGCCTTGCTCGACTTATGTCTCGAAGTCGAGTCGAAGTTCGGCCGAGTGCGCACGAAGGAGTGGGCGCCGCGCACTATCGATCTAGACATCATCGCTTACGGGAATGAAGTCATTGAACATGAGCGCCTTCAAGTTCCTCACCCACGCATCGCTGAGCGTGACTTCGTCGTGCATCCACTCTGCGCCCTCGCGCCAAATTTGGAGATT
>PKCJ01000113.1 GCA_002862945.1 Opitutia bacterium
GGTTCCTCGTGGATCGCCTCGTTGACTGGCTTTATGAGGAGTGGCAGGAAGAGTGCCAAGACGACCGCGATGGCCGAACCGAAGAAGGCTTTACCGGCATCTTTGAAGATGAGCTTAGACACTTTCTTCTTGCTGCGGTGGCGAAGACGAAGCGCGATGCCGACCTCCCGTCCGGCCAGCAGACCGAGGAAAACCCAGGTTGTACTCATGGGCATTTTCTCGGGCCAAGGGACGTCCATCTCCATCGCCATGAACAATTTAGGAATATAGTCGACCTTAAAAAAGAGCAACACTAGTCCATAGAGTAGATCGATAAAGGTGGCGGAGCGAACATCTAGCGTGTTAGTCTTACTTGTAACAACACGCTGAATCTTTCCGCCCTTCTCTTTAAACAGGTAACCTTGCAGTAAGGCCATGCCTCCGAGTGAGAGCGCCAAGCCCCACCAGGAAAGCTCGCGGGGTAGATAAACAAAAATATTTGCGAGGTCCTGAACCAGCCACATCGACCATAGAAACCCAGTCGAAAGCCACTGAAAGACCAACCATTTGGGGTGCAAAGCCTTGGCACTGCTGGCGTCTTCCTGATCAGCCTTGACCTTTCTCTCTAGTAGGTAGATGACCACAAAAAACAAGATGAGTCCTAGCAGAAATGCGATGGCATAGCCAACGAGCGACTTCTCCATCATGGATTTAAAGAGATCGACCGCGGCACCTGGAGTCTTACCCTGTTGTGCGGCAACGAGGCCTTTAAACCCTGTAAGGACGAGTAGAGATGTGCTCACGGGGATACCCATACGGGTCAGTATGACAAGGCAGAGTGGCGGCAGTAAAAAGAGCCAAGTGATCATGCCTCCGATATCATGAGGGTGTGGTATATTTTTACCCGCAGCGGACAGGCGACCGAAAGCCGGGTCCCCTCCGTTGGCAAACCAACCCCAAGAAACAGTCACGACCATAATCCCGGAAATCCAAATCCAGAGAAGCCACCATGGGCGTTTGGCATTCGACGCGAGAAAAGTCCCGAGGCTCTGTATCGAGTCGTTAGCCACGATGGCATAAGCTGCCATCGCAAAGGCGATAATCATAAAAAATTCTGCCATATTAGATGTTGATGGGTTTTGTCTGTATTTTGCGATAAGCCAAGCAAAGAGAGCCTTTCGTCACACAATTGTTACAACATGCGAAGAGTTTCGAGACCTCTACAGAGGGCTCGCTGATCAATCCGCGTGCTTTTTAATGCTCGCTACATCTCGTCGAGATCGACCATGATCTCACGGGGGCTGGAGCCGTTTTCGGGCCCTACAATGCCACGTTCTTCGAGTTCCTCCATGAGGCGAGCCGCACGGTTGTAACCGATACGTAAACGGCGCTGAAGCATCGAGGTAGAGGCGCGTTTTGTACTGCGGAGAACGTCGATCGCCCCAGGCAAAAGTTCGTCCCCGTCAGTGGGGCCACCGTCGTCGCCCAATACTCCATCGTCACTGCCGGCATCAATTTGCTTCTGCACCTCTTTGGCGATCTCTGGCGGGTCGTTATTCTCTTTAAGAAATTCGACAATGGCCTCGATCTCGTCGTCAGAGACGAAGGCGCCTTGGGCGCGCACTAGATTCGAAGTGCCAGGTGGGATGAAGAGCATATCGCCCTTACCGATCAGCGCTTCGGCTCCACCGCCGTCGAGAATCGTGCGGCTGTCGATCTTGGAAGCTACTTTGAAGGAAATGCGGCTGGGCAAATTCGCCTTGATCACGCCTGTGATGACGTTCACCGATGGGCGCTGGGTGGCCAGAATAAGGTGGATGCCGGCAGCACGTGCAAGTTGGGCTATGCGCGCGATGCAGGTCTCAATATCTGCAGGTGCGACCATCATAAGATCGGCCAATTCGTCGATAATACAAACGATGTAAGGCAGCTTTTTACGAGGTATCTCAAAGGCATCATCATCGCGGGGGACCTCTACCTGTTGAAGGGCGTTCCGCTCTTCGGGGCTCATGTCTGACTCCATCGCTTCGGCTTTAGCCTGCTCCGCTTTATCTTTCAGGAGTTTGGCATTAAAGCCTGCAATATTGCGCACGTTAGTCTTGGCGAAAATCTGGTAGCGATGTTCCATCTCGGCGATCAGCCATTTGAGGGCAGCAGGCACTTTCTTGGCCTCGGTCACCACGGGGATGAGCATGTGTGGCAGCGAGTTATACATCTGCATTTCCACTACCTTGGGGTCGACCATAATAAAGCGAAGGTCCTCAGGACCGGAGTGGTAAAGGAGCGAGGCAATAACAGCATTAATACAAACGGTCTTACCCGAACCGGTGGAGCCGGCGATGAGCACGTGAGGCATCTTGGTCAGATCCATGACCATTGGCTTACCTGTCACATCCTGCCCCAAGACGACGGGAATCTCGGCTCCAGCGTCGTCCCAGGCTTTGGACTCAATGATGTCGCGCATACAGACCGCTTGCGCGATCTTGTTGGGCACCTCGATGCCAACAGTTCCTTTCCCGGGAACAGGGGCTAGTATTCGCACGGACATCGCTTTGAGACCGAGGGCGATATTCTTATCGAGG